>JAXHLR010000005.1:0-300000 GCA_034521975.1 Acidimicrobiales bacterium
TCCGTCGGGTCGGCGCCAGCGTGGGTGTCGCCCACTCGGTCCCGGGTGACGACCGCTCCAGTCTGCTCGGCCGGGCCGATCGCAGCATGTACGAGGGCAAGCGAGCTGCCCAGGTTGCAGGCACTCGGGGGACCGACCGGCGTCGACCCGCGTCCTGATCGGATCGACACGAGAGTCGCCGCGAGCGAGATCGGGAGGTCGGCTGACGCTCCTGGCGTGATCGGAGGCGCTGCGGCCGTTGCTCAACAGCCGGGGCCACCGAGATGGCTGGTGACCAGCGGACCGCGTGAACGCCGTGTCTGCACGATAGAGAGGAGACATGGCAAACCTCACCGTTCTGTACACCAAGCCCGAATCCGATGCCGAGGCTTTCCTCGCGGAGTACAAGTCGGACCATCTGCCGATCGCCGCGAAGTTCCCCAAGATGACCTCGCACACCACCACGGTGTTCACTGGCACGCCCCGCGGCACCGAGCCTCCGTACTACGTGATGTTCGTTGCCACGTGGGACTCACAGGAGGACATGCAGGCGGCGATGGGCGACCCCAGCATCATGGAGGCGAGCAAGCACGCCATGGGTCTGACCCAGAAGTACGGCAACAAGGCCGAGATGTTGATTGGCGACGAGGCTTGAGACGTTGACGGCCCGTGCTTAGGTGCCTGCCACCAGAGGACGATCAAGCGGAAGCCGGCCCCGGTGCAGTTCCGCCGGCGCCGGAGTCTTAGCCATCGCCCTGACTGCAGGGGCAGGGGCATCCCTTCATCAACCTTGGACTCGAAGTCCGGTGTCTGACAGAGAGGGAGGCGCTCGGTGACGCCCCGCCGGCGCGTCGTGGTGGTGGGTGCCGGGGTCGCAGGTCTCACCGCCGCCAGGTACCTGTCTCAGTCGTTCGATGTGATGGTCGTGGACAAGGGCCGAAAGGTGGGCGGTCGTCTCGCCACCCGCCGGATCGGTGGCGCTACGTTCGATCACGGCGCGCAGTTCATCACCACCCATACCCCCGAGTTCGCTCAGCTGGTGGCCGGGTGGGAACGAGCCGGGGTGGCCCGGCAGTGGTTCGAGGGTCGGACCGGCCCCGACGGGGTCATCGACGCCGATGGTCACATCAGGTTCCGTGGCGTCGCCACGATGAGGGCCATCGCCGAACACCTGGCCGAGGGACTCGACGTGCGCGTTTCAACCCAGGTGGTTGCCGTGGAGCCATCCGATGCCGGCTGGCGGATCCGACTCGAGGACGAGACCCAACTCGTGGCCGACGCTGTCGTCCTCACCGCACCGGTGCCCCAATCCCTCGCACTTCTCGCTGCCGGTTCCGTCCGGATGTCAGCGGCGGATGTCCAAGCGCTGCAGGCCATCCGCTACGAACCCTGCTTGGCGATTCTGGCCACACTCGACGGCGCGTCTGGGCTCGGTGATCCCGGAGCGGTCCTCCCGTCCGCCGGCCCGATCAGCTGGATGGCAGACAACCACCTCAAGGGTGTGTCCGCGATTCCGGCGGTGACGCTTCACGCCACCGCCGACTTCAGTCGATCCCACTGGGATGACGGGGACGAGATCGTGATCGCTGAGCTGTTGCGGTCAGCGGGGCTGAGCGCCCGTCCTCTCGCCGACCAGGTTCACGTTCAGCGCTGGAAGTTCGCCCGCCCGACAACGATTCACCCCGAAAGATTCTTGGTTGCCGAAGGTGTCCCCCCGCTGGTGTTCGCTGGCGACGCTTTCGGCGGAGCGAAGGTCGAGGGTGCCGCGCTGTCGGGAACTGCGGCGTCAGAGGCGCTTGCATCCCTGCTCGGGACCGCCGATTCGGGCGGCTCGACCGAGGCTCGGATGGACGACCGATGAGGCAACTCTGGGTCTCCACAGAGATCGATGCGCCCGCAGCCGCCGTCTGGGGGCTGCTCGTCGACCTCGACGCATGGCCGAGGTGGGGCCCGTCGGTTCGCCGTGCGTCGATCGAAGGTGGTGCCTTGGCGGCCGGCGCCCACGGGAAGGTGCAGACGGCGCTGGGCATCTCGCTCGCCTTCGAGGTCACCACGTTCTCACCCGGCGCCGGTTGGGCGTGGAAGGTCGGCGGCATCAACGCCACCGACCACCGTGTCGAGCCTCTGGGACCTGACAGATGCCGCGTGGACTTCGGGGTCGGCTGGCCTCTTGCCCCCTACCTGGCTGTGTGCCGGATCGCGCTGCGCCGACTCAGGCGGCTCACCGATGGAGCCGGCGGGGTCCGCCAGTGAGGGCCTCTGCCCCGGGTGACCACAACACCACCGGGACCCATAGAGCTGTTTCACGCCGTGCCCGAGACGTTCACGACGGCGCCCCCGGGCGCCAGCTGGGGAAGGGCGGCCTTGGCCAGCATGATCGGCAAGAACGTGTTGGTCAGGAACACCTCTTCCATCGCATCGACGGTCAGGTCGCCCACCGGACCGAACGCCACCACCCCGACCGCGTTGATGACCACGTCGAGTTTGCTGGCGTGCGCGATCGCGGCATCGACTGCACGGGCGCAGGCGTCAGGCGTCCGCAGATCGAGGGCGATACGACGTCCCGGCACGGCCATCTGGTTCAACCGGTCGCTGCTGCGGGCCACGAGGGTGAGCTCGGCGCCACGACGGTGCAGCTCGTCAGCCAGCGCGCTACCGATGCCACCGGTTGCGCCGGCCACCAGGACCGAGGCACCTTGCACCGGATACGTCTTCGCCGAGGTCTGCTCATCGCCATTCTCGTTGTGGGGTGCGTTCTGATCAGGCGCGGGCGCCACTGATACCCTCCGGGATGGCTCCGATCGCGGCCGCACACTACCGGCAGGCCGTCGTTGTCAACGGTCTCATCGCCGTATCGAACCTTCCGGAGGCGACATGGATCTCGGAGAGGTGACCAAGGCTGCCCTGGAGGCGCGTGGACGGGCCTATGCGCCCTACTCCGGGTTCCGTATGGGCGCGGCGGTGCTGACCGATGGCGGCACGATCATTACTGGCGCGCTCGTCGAGAACGTGTCGCTCGGCCTTGCGATGTGCGCCGAGCGAGTGGCGCTCTTCTCCACAGCTGCCTCGGGCGAGCGACCGACGGCCCTGGTGGTGGCCTCACCTCGCACGAGCGGGTCGCTCACCTTCCCCTGTGGAGCGTGCCTTCAGGTGGGGCTCGAGCTTGGTGGTCGCGAGCTCGTGGTCAGTGCCGTCGCGCCCGACGGCACCAGTGAGCGCGCGTCACTTGGTGACCTGTTGCCGCGAGGTCCCCACAAGGGCTGATCGCCAAGTGCAGCCGCCGACCCCGTAGTGCATGGCCAGCTGCGCTGCTGGAGGAGCGGGCCGTCAGCGTCCCTCGCCTTCTACACCATCCCCACCGCTGATCTCGATGACAGAAGCCACGCCCTGCTGCACTCTCAGGCCGGGCTCGACAGCGACACTGGATTCACCGTCGGCACCCGCGTCGGGGTCGGCACCGAGCCCGACCTGTACCGACACCTCGCGGCCGTCGCCCCCAACCACGCGCATCCGCCTTCGGGGGTGAGCGACATCGTGCGGCTCGATGAGACCGTCGTCGACTGCCTGGGCGCCGAGGGGGTGCGCGACGTGCGCCGACGCTCGCTCCCCGAGGTCGCGGTCGCGGTCTGAGCCACCGCCGCTGTTCCGCCGCGTGACCTTCGGCCGCCCGAGAATGGGCCAACCGGCATGATTCTTGGGACCAAAGACCCTTTCGCGATAGCGGCAGACCGCGGTCGATTGGCAGTGTGGGACTTGGGGGAGAAGTCGAAGCACCACAGAACGTGCCGACCGGCGGAGGGATGTCGCGGCGGGCGTTCCTGCAGATCTCCGGTGGTGCTGTGGCTGCCAGCGCCGCCTACCTGCGGCTCGGGATGCACTTTCTGAGCGCACAGGAGGGCATCGACAACCCACTGCTCGCCTACCCGAACCGCGACTGGGAGCGTCTCTATCGCGACCAGTACGCGTACGACGACAGCTTCACCTTCGTCTGCGCGCCGAACGACACCCACATGTGCCGGTTGCGCGCCTTCGTCCGCAACGGTGTCGTGACCCGGATCGAGCAGAACTACGACGGGGCCTCCTACGGCGACCCGCAAGGCAACACCTCGACGGTGGCCTGGAACCCACGCGGCTGCCCGAAGGGCTTCACCCTGCACCGTCGGGTCTACGGGCCGTACCGAGCCAAGTACCCGATGGTCCGCGCCGGGTGGAAGGAGTGGGCCGACGACGGGTTCCCATCGCTGTCCGACGACCCGTCGCTGCGGACGCGCTACCGCTTCGACGCTCGTGGCGACGATGACTTCGAGCGGCTGAGCTGGGACGAGGTCGACGAGTACCTCGCCCGGGGCCTCCAGGCCATCGCCGAGACCTACAGCGGCGACGAGGGGGAGCGGCGACTGATCGAGCAGGACGGATACGAGCCAGAGATGCTCGAGTTCTGGGAGGAGTCGGGCGTGCGGACCATGAAGTTCGGTTCCTCGCTCCCGGTGCACGGGGTCGCCGGCAAGTTCAGCCTCTTCCGGTTCGCCAACATGTTGTCGCTGCTCGACGCCGACGTCCGAGGCGTGGGCGAGGACGAAGCGGTCGGCGGACGCGAGTGGTCGGAGTACACGTGGCGTGGCGACCAGGCACCGGGCTTCCCGTTCGTCCACGGGCTCCAGTCGACCGAGGTCGACATGAACGACATGCGCCGGAGCCGCCTGGTCGTGATGATCGGCAAGAACCTCGTCGAGAACAAGATGCCCGACAGCCACTGGTTCCACGAGGTGATGGAGCGCGGTGGCAAGATCGTCTCGATCGTCCCCGAGTACGGGCCGCCGTCGACGAAGTCCGACTACTGGATCCCGGTGCGGGCCGGACTGTCCGACACCGCGCTGGTGCTGGGCATCGCCAAGGCCCTGATCGACCGCGACGCCTACGACGAGCGGTTCCTGCTCGAGTTCACCGACATGCCCCTCCTCGTGCGTCTCGACACGCTGCAGCGTCTTCGTGCCGACGAGGTGTTCGGCGACCATCAGCCGCTGCTCGACGCGGAGGGGCCGAGCTTCGCGGTCCACGGATTGACCGCCGAGCAGTACGAGCAACTCGGCGATCGCGTCGTGTACGACCGGGCCAGCGGTGGTCCCCGCGCCATCAGCCGCGAGGCCGTCGGCGCGCGGCTGACCGCGCAGGGCATCGACCCCCAGCTCGACTTCGAGGGCACGGTCGCCCTCGCCGACGGCACCGAGGTGCAGGTGGCCTCGGTGTTCGCCATGTACCGCGATCACCTGGCCGACTACGACCTCGACACGGTGGTCGACATCACAGGCTCTCCCACGTGATCTGGTCGAGCAGCTCATCGAAGACCTCGCCACGCTGCGACCTGCCGCGATCCACGTCGGCGAGGGCATCAACCACTACTTCCACGCCACGCTGCACAACAGGGCCTGCTACCTGGTGGCGATGCTGATCGGCAGCATCGGGGTGCCCGGTGGCGGTGTGTCCACCTGGGCCGGCAACTACAAGGGCGGCATCTTCCACGGTGCGCCGTGGCACGGCCCCGGAGTGGGCGGCTTCATCAACGAAGACCCCTTCCACCCACTGCGCGATCCGGATGCGAAGTACACCTTTGACAACCAGCGCCACACGGTCCACGGCGAGGAGACGAGCTACTGGGGCTACGGCGATCGTCCGCTCATCGTCGACACCCCCGCCGCCGGACGCAAGGTCTTCACCGGCCGCACGCACCTGCCGACCCCCACGAAGGTCATCTGGTACAACAACGCCAACCTGATCAACCAGGCGAAGTGGGCGTACCACATCATCAAGCACGTGAACCCGAAGGTCGACCTCATCGTCGACCAGCAGATCGAGTGGACCGGATCGGCCGAGTTCGCCGACATCATGGTCCCGGCCAACAGCTGGCTCGAGGCCAGGACGCTGGAGATGGGTGGATCGTGCTCCAACCCGTTCCTACAGGTCTGGCAGGGTGGCATCGAGCCGCTTCACGACACCCGCGACGACATCGAGATCTTCGCTGGTGCCGCCCGAGCGCTGAGCCGCCTCACCGGCGATGAGCGCTTCGGACAGTACTTCGAGTTCTCCGACCGGCCAGAGGTCTATCTCGACCGGGTGCTCGCAGCCTCGTTCACCACCGAGGGCTACACCACCTCCGACATCCTCGCCGGCCGCTACGGCGAACCGGGTGGTGCGCTGTTCCAGTACCGCACCTACCCGCGTGTCCCCTTCCTCGAGCAGATCCGCGACAGCCTTCCCTTCTACACCGACACCGGACGCCTCAACGCCTACGTCGACATCCCCGAGGCCATCGAGTACGGCGAGAACCTCATCGTGCACCGCGAGGCGGTCGAGGCGACGCGGCACCTGCCGAACGTCATCGTCTCGACCAGCCGCTTCCTCCGACCCGAGGACTACGGGATCGACCCGGCCGAGATGGACGCCGACATGCGTCAGGTCCGCAACATCAAGATGTCGTGGCAGGAGGCGAAGGCGACGACCAACCCCCTGTTCGAAGAGGGGTTCCGCTTCCTCTGCCTCACGCCGAAGTCGCGGCACAGCGTGCACTCCTCGTGGGCGGTCACCGACTGGCACTGGCTCTGGGCCTCCAACTTCGGTGACCCCTACCGCGCCGACACCCGGATGCCGGGGGTCGGGGAGCCCCAGATCCACATGAACCCCGACGACGCCCGGGACCTCGGGCTGGCGGGCGGTGACTACGTGTGGATCGACGCCAGCTCCACCGACCGCCCGTTCATCGACACCGGTGACGACGACGCGTTCTTCGAGGTCGCCCGACTGCAGGTTCGGCTCACCCTCAACCCGGCCTACCCGCGGGGCGTGACCATGCTGAAGCACGCCTTCTACATGGCGACCCCGCGAACGTTCCGGGCCCAGGCGGCGCGCGACGACCACCGGGCGCTGGCGCCCACCGGATATCAGTCGAGCTTCCGATCCGGCAGCCAGCAGAGCATCACCCGCGGTTGGGCACCCCCCATGCACCAGACCGACACGCTGTTCCACAAGCGTGCCGGCGCCATGGGGTTCGTGTTCGGGTTCGACGTCGACAACCACGCCATCAACACGACGCCCAAGGAGACCCTGGTCCGGGTGACCAAGGCGGCTCCGGGCGGTGTCGGGGGCCAGGGTCGCTGGTGGCGGGGCACCACTGGCCGGGCGCCGGGCGAGGAGAACGCAAGGATGCAGAGCTACCTCTCAGGTGGGCTCATCGAGGTGAGGGGGATTAGTTGATGGACAGCACACCGGTGCGGTTGCTGACTGCGGCAGAACGGGCCATGCCCGATGGTGCCGCCAAGGCCGTCGAGGACGACGACCCCTACGAGTTGGTCGGCATGCGCTTCCCCGTCGCCCCCGGCGTCGACGCCGACCACGAGCTGGGTCGCGCCTTCGTCGAGGAGTACGCCCTGCTCGGCTGGCGCGAGGCGAAGGTGCGGATGCTGTTCGAAACCCCGCAGTTCGCCGGCGCCCACGACATCTACCGACGTCGCGGCTCGGCGTTCATCGACCAGATCCTCGGCGAGGTCTTCCGCGGCACGCAGAGCACGGAGGAGCACTGATGCCTGTCGTCTACAACTGGCACCTCGGCCGGGAGATGGACTACCGGTTCGACGCCGGCCAGACCGATCGGCAGTTCGCCGCGGTCTTCAACATCAACCGTTGCATCGGGTGCCAGACCTGCACCATGGCCTGCAAGTCGACCTGGACCCACTCGCCGGGCCAGGAGCTCATGTGGTGGAACAACGTCGAGACCAAGCCCTACGGCGGCTACCCCGACGGCTGGGATGTGAAGACCCTCGAGCTCCTCGCCGACACCAGCCGTGGCGATCCGACCTGGGATCCCGCTGACGGTCAGCCGGTGAGTGCTCCCTACGGGCGCTACGAGGGCCAGACCATCTTCGAGGCGGCCGACGGCACGACCCAGAACGTGGTGGGCTACCTGCCGACCGAGGAGGAGTGGAAGGGTCCGAACGCGTTCGAGGATCACGCCACGGCGTACAAGCCCGGTGGCACCCGGTTGCCCGAGCACGAAGGCTGGTTCTTCTACCTCCAGCGGATCTGCAACCACTGCACCTACCCGGGCTGTCTCGCCGCCTGTCCGCGCAACGCCATCTACAAGCGTCCCGAGGACGGCATCGTGCTGGTCGACCAGGAGCGCTGCCGCGGCTACCGCAAGTGTGTCGAGGCGTGCCCCTACAAGAAGACGATGTACCGGCCGACGACGCGCACCACCGAGAAGTGCATCGCCTGCTACCCGCGCATCGAGGGCCAGGATCCCCTCACCGACGGAGTCCCGACCGAGACCCGCTGCATGGCTGCCTGCGTCGGAAAGATCCGGCTGCAGGGCCTCGCCCGCACCGAGGCCGACGGCACCTGGGCCGACGACCCGAAGAACCCCCTGTACTTCCTCGTACACACCGAGCAGGTGGCACTGCCGTTGTACCCGCAGTTCGGTACGCAGCCGAACGTGTACTACATCCCGCCCCGGTGGGTGCCACGCCCCTACCTGCGCCAGATGTTCGGCCCTGGCGTCGATCGCGCCATCGAGCGCTACTCGCAACCGTCGCGGGAGCTTCGTGCGGTCCTCCAGCTGTTCCGGGCCCACCAGAAGATCGTCTTCAGCTACGAGATCGAGGAAGGACCGCCCTTCGCCGAGATCACCGTCGACGGCGAGCCGGTCACGCTCTATGACGACACCGTCATCGGCTTCGACAGCCAGGGGCGGGAGATCGTCCGGGTCACCGTCGACGAACCCATCCATGAGCGTCCCGGGAAGTACAACTCGATCTGACAGGAGTGCCATGAGCACCACGTCGAACAGCCAGCAGGAGGATCGGGACACAACGATCGCCCGCAGCGTGGTCTATGGCTTGCTCAGCCGGGCACTCGCCCACCCGAGCGAGGCCCGGTTGGCCGAGCTGCGAGAGACGGTCGGCCCGCTGGCCGCGCTGATCGTGATCGACGACCCGCAGCTCGGGCCCATGGTCGGTGACCTGCTCTCGATGTTCGATCGTCCGGCCGCGCAGCTGCGCCGCGCCCACACGTTGACCTTCCCGCCCATCGACTCCCGCGATCACCCGCCCTACGAGAGCGCCTATGTGTCGAGCGACATCTTCGTGCAGACCGACGTGATGGCCGACATCGGGGCCTTCTACCGTGCTCACGGTCTGCGTGCGGGTGGCGGTGAACCCGAGCGACACGACCACATCTGCACCGAGCTCGAGTTCATGGCGTTCATGGCCCACAAGCAGGTCTGTGCCATCGACGAGCTCGGTGCCGATGAGGTCGAGGAGTGCCACCGCACCCAAACCACGTTTCTGCGTGATCACCTCGGCCGGTGGGCCGTCGCCTTCGGTGACCGCCTCGCCATCTCCGCAGCCGACGAACCCTACCGCCTGCTCGGGCGACTGCTCCGGACGTGGATCGAGTTGGACTGCACCTTGCTCGCGGCAACACCCGAGGCCTACCTCGACCGACCCCATCCACCGATCCCACCCGACGACGGGACCTGTGGGTTCGAGGAGGCCGAGTGCAGCGACATCGATCCGATGCCATCGGCGCCGGCCACCCCGGTGTCGATGCCCGGCCGAAGGGGGACATCGCGGTGATCACACGCATTGCAGGAACGTCCACCGCTCGGGCCCGGTCGGTGACCGTGACCCTGGCCCTCGTGGTTGCCGCGACGTTGCAGCTCCTCGGTGCGAACCCCGCGGTGTCGCAGTCGACCGCGGTCGAGGCGATGCAGGTCGACCAGGTCCCCGATCTCGATCCTGGTGGTTCGGTCTGGGATCGGGCTCCAATGGCGGAGGTCGCCCTCAGCGCCCAGAGCACCACCTACCCGTTCGGTGGGAGCGCACTGCCCTCGGTTCGGGTCCAAGCGGTGCACGATGGCGACGCGCTGTTCATCCGCGTGGCGTGGCCCGACCCCACGGCCGACGAGAGCACCGTGGCGAGCGAGGACTTCGCCGACGCGGTGGCCGTTCAGTTCCCCGCAATCGCCGCGTCGACGGCACCGCCGCTGTGCATGGGCCAGGCCGATCAAGGCGTCAACATCTGGCACTGGCGTGCCGACGGCCAGCGGGGGCTACCGAGCTCGGTCGAGGACCTCCATGTCGACGGCTACGTCGACGGCTACCCATCGACCGACGACCTGTACTTCCCTGCCCGGGCGGCCGGCAACCCCAATGCGTTGACCACCCTCGGCCCCGTGCAGGATCTCGTCGCCGTCGGATTCGGGACCCTCGGTCCTGCGACCGACCAGACAGTGACCGGCTCGGGCCGGTGGGACCGCGACGAGTGGGCCGTGGTGTTCACCAGGCCCCTCTCCTCCGCCGATGCTGAGCGACCGGCCTTCGACGTGGGGTCCACGACCGACGTCGCGGTGGCGGCCTGGGACGGCGCAGCGGGCGACCGCAACGGCCAGAAGGCGGTCTCGGCGTTTCTGCGGCTGTCGATCTCCGCCGCGGACCTGCCGGCAGCTCCGCGGAGCGATGTCGCGCTGCTCTTGATCATCGGCGCCACGGTTGCCGGCGTCGTCGCCGTCGGGTTGGGATTCACGTTCCTGCTCGAGCCGCGCGGGCAGCGCTCATCATGACCGACATCGCATCACCCGCAGGCCGGTCGTCGGCCGGTCTCCGCGAGGTCGAGCTCGCACGGTGGCTCGCCGGCCCTGCCCTCATCGCCGCGCTGGTCGAGCTCGCGCTGCTCCGGCTGGCGACGCGCACAGCGATCCACATCCCGGGGATCCAGGAACTTGCCGGCCCCTACCAGGTGGTGTCGTCGGTCGGTCGCTTCGCGTTCTACGCCGGTGCCGTGCTGGTCGCCGTCACCCTCGCGCTTCTCGTGCCGCTGCTCACCCGGCACGACAAGCGCGCCGAGGCCTGCGCCCTCGGCGCTGTGGTCCTGGCCGCCGTTGCCACCCGGTTCGATGTCATCACCGGAACGGCCCTCGCGGTGGTCGTCGGGGGGGCGGTGGCGGTGCTTGCCTTCGGTCTTGCCCTCGCCGACCCGCGACTGCGCGCCTTCGTCGGCCTGTTCGGTGCTGCCTTCCTGGCTGCGGTCGCGCACGCGATCGCCCAGGACCTCTCGGGTGCGGGCAGCCTGCGACCGAGATCGACGTCGGAGCTGTTGGCCGCGTCCGAGCTGCTGCTGCTCGTGGGCGTCGTCGCGCTCGCGCTCGTCGTGCGCACCGATGGCCGCGACCGGCTCGTGGGTGCCGGGATCGGCCTGATCGTGTTCGGCGCCCTCACCGCCAGCGCGGCGACGACCAAGATCCTCATCCTGTGGACGTTCGGACTCCCCGGCTACCTCCCGCCTCTGTTCTACGCGGCGGCGGCCGGGTTGATGGCAGCGGTCCTGACCAGCGCGGTGCGCAGGGACCGAGCCCTCGCGATCGGTCTCGGGCTCTTGGCCGCCGGCGGGGTCGGCCTGCACAGCAGCTATCAGAGCATGCTCGTCGTCTGCGGCCTGGCACTCCTCGTCCTCCTGCCTCCTCGCCCGGTGGGTGCGGTGATCGGCACCAACGATCTCCGATCCATCGATCCCGAGGTCTCGCCATGACCGCCCGCCACGCCGCTGCTGTCCCCGACGGGTCGACCATCGCCGGCGATCGGTTCACGCTGCGAGCGGTGGCGATGCCCACCGAGCACGGTGGTTGGAGTCTCACGCTGGAACCGGTCCTGCTCGGCCTGCTGGTGGCGTGGTCCTGGCCGGGCTTGGCGCTCGGTCTCGCGGCGATGCTTGCGTTCCTCGCTCGGACCCCGCTGAAGCTCGTCCTCGTCGATCGCTGGCGGGGACGATGGTTGGCACGGACGAGGGTCGCCGCGCGGGTTGCAATCGTCGAACTGCTCGCCCTCGTCACCCTCGTCGCAGTCGCTGCCATCGGCGCCGACGGACGGTGGTTCTGGCTGCCGTTGATCGCCGCCGCACCGCTCGTGGCGATCGAGCTGTGGTTCGACATGCGCAGCCGTGGCCGACGACTGCTTCCCGAGCTCGCGGGCACGGTCGGCATCGGCTCGGTCGCCGCAGCGATCGCCCTACTGGATGATGCCGAGACGGCGGTGGCACTGGCCCTGTGGCTCGTCGTCGCCGCACGAGCAGCAGCAGCGATCCCCTACGCGCGGACACAGGTGTTGCGCGGGCACGACCGGCCGCACCACCTCTGGCACAGCGACCTCGCGCAAGCGCTTGCCGTCGTCGTCGCCGCCGTCGGGTGGCTGGCCGGCGCCGTTCCTCTCGCTGCCGCCCTTGCGATCGCTTGCGTCGCAGTGTTCAACCTCGGTGCTGTGCGCGCTGCGCCGCGGCCGGCCAAGGTCATTGGACTGCAGCAGATGTTCTTCGGGATCGCCGTGGTCGCCGTCACCGCCGTCGCAGTGCTCGCTTGACCGCTCAGGTGATGGCGTCGTAGACGAGCGCCAGGACCAGCCCGTAGAGGGCGTGGCCCATGATGAACCCGACCGGGGTCATCGCTCCCCAGTTCTTGCCGAGCAGCCCGGTCCCTGCTCTCACCATTCCGGCAGCGTCACCCGATGTGGGCTGCGCCGGCGCGCTCGGCGACCTGGATGGCCCAGGCAGCGTTGACGAGGCCGACGTGGGTGAACGCCTGGGGGAAGTTGCCGAGCAGCGTCCCGGTCGTCGAGCCGATCTCCTCGGAGAACAGACCGACGTCATTGGCGCATGACACCATGCGATCGCAGAGCTCGCGGGCCCGTTCGGTCTCGCCGAGCAGGGCCCAGCAGTGGGCGAGCCAGAAGGTGCACATGGCGAAGGTCCCCTCGTCGCCGTCGAGATCGTCGTCGCCCCGGTAGCGGAAGACGAAGCCATGCTCATCGCTGAGCTGGTCGGCGATCGTCTCGATGGTCGATCGCATGCGGGGATCGTCGGCGGGGAGGAACCCGACGATCGCCATCATCAGCACCGATGCGTCGAGCTCGTCGCTGTCGAAGCTCTGCACGAAGGCGCCGAGGGAGTCGTTCCACGTCCGCGCGGTGATCTCGTCGCGGATCTCCTCCCGTGCCTTCTCCCACCGCCCGATCTGGGCATCACTCGCCCCGATCGTCGCCCCGAGTGAGCAGGCACGGTCGGCGGCCACCCAGCACATGAGCTTGGAGTGGGTGAAGTGTCGCGGCTCACCGCGGATCTCCCAGATCCCCTGGTCTGGTTCCTTCCACCGCTTCACCGCGGCGTCGGCGAGATCGCCGAGGAACCCGGCGGTGCTCTCGTCGAGCTCGCCGAGCTGGGCGATGAGCTGGCAGGCGGCACCGAGGAGCTCGCCGTACACGTCGAGCTGCACCTGGTCCCATGCGCCGTTCCCGACCCGCACCGGCCGGCTCCCGTGGTAGCCCTCGAGGTGGTCGAGCTCGGTCTCGGGCAGGTGTTGCTCGCCACCCACGCCGTACATGATCCGAAGCGGGTCCCCGCTGGTCAGCCTGGTCCCGGCGGCGGTGGCGAAGAACCCGAAGAAGTGCTCCGCCTCGTCCGGGCAAGCCGCAACCCACAACGCCTCCAGCGTGAGGCTGGCATCGCGCGCCCAGGCATACCGGTAGTCCCAGTTCCGGGTCCCGCCGAGCGCCTCGGGCAGCGAGGTCGTCGGGGCCGCGACCACCGCTCCGGAGTGGCGTCAGCGTGTCGCAGCAGGTCGTCCTGCGAACGCGACTTGGGTGGCTCGGTCCACGGGTCGTGCAGGAAGAGGCCGAACGCGAGGCGCTCCCCGCCGGTGATCTCCACCGTGGCGTGCATCGTTGCCGCCTCCGGGTCGATTTCCCACCCGCTGGGGGCAGTGAGGACCGCGGCGGTGGCGCCGCCACGGGCGAGGACCCCGTCCGGGCGGTCGACAAGGTGTGGGTGCACCAGCCCGTACTCGGGTCTCAGCGCGAGGTCGGTGGCGATCGTCACCGTCCCCTCCAGGCCGGTGACGACGCGGATGATCCCGGGTGGGGCGTGCCGGCCGATGTGGTGGCCGCGCTCGTCTTCGCCGAGGGGGCACAGGTCCCACACCTCCACACGACCGGTCTCGGTGCGCCACTCCGTGCAGACGACCATGGTCTTGCTGAGGTAGCGCCGGGATGCCATGCCGTCACCGGAGGGGGCAAGCGACCAGTGGCCGGCGTCGGGGCCGAGGATCGAAGCGAAGCTCGCGGGGGAATCGAACCGGGGAAGGCAAGCCCAGTCGACGGTCCCGTCGAGGGTGACGAGCGCGGAGCCTTGGCAGTTCGAGATCAGGGCGTGGTCCTCGATCGCTGCCGACCGACCGGGCCGTGAGAGAGGGGCCCCACCACCGGTCAGCCGGTCTCGCGTGCTGCGTCGGCCTCGACCCGGAGGGTGTCGGTCCAGATCGCTCTGACCATGCCGGTGCTCCTCTGCGCTGGTGGTGGGATGGGTGCGACGGGAACCCGCCGGGCCGCCTGTCTGTTCCCTACCTGTTCGGCGAGATCGTCGAGGTGAAGATGCGCTACCGAGACATCGGCGGAGCGGCCGGCTTCGCTCAGGCGGTGCTCTCGGGGGTGCTGGCGAATTGGCTTGTCGGCATGGCGGCCTTCCTGGCGAGGACCATCATCAGCAAGTACATTCGAGGCCCGGAGACCGCGGGTGAGCCGCCCTGAACCAGGGAGCGTGCCGTCGATGCTTGGTGTCACGCCACCAGCACCCGGTTCCGAGGTCAGAGACCGGCGGCACGGTAGCGGCGGACCATGTCGGCGTACCCCACGTCGGTGCGGCCTCGGGCCTCGAGGCGGGCGGAGCGGGCATCGTCCAAGGGTTCGATCGTGCCCGGCACCCCTCGTACCATCGAGTGGTCCGGTACGACCATCCGCGGCGGTACGACCGCGCCCGCTGCCACGATGCAGAACGAGCCGATCTCGGCGCCGTCGAGGATCGTGGCGTTGTTGCCGAGCAGAACGTTGTCGCCGACCTGCCGGCAGTGCAGGACCACCCCGTGCCCCGCAGTCACGTTGTCGCCGACGACGAGGGGCTCGCCGCAGTGGACGACCGCGGCGTCCTCGATGTGGCAGTTGGCCCCGATCCGTATGGACGAGAAGTCTCCTCGCACCACGGCGGACGGCCACACGCTCGAGCCCTCGCCGATCACGACGTCGCCGATCACGAACGCCGTCTCCGCGATCCACGCGGTCCCTGCGATCCGGGGCGTGTGCTCTTCGAAGCTTCGGATCATGGCCGCAGGCTAGTGGTCGGATCTCGACGCGAACCGGGGCCGAGGCCTCCCGGCGTTGCAGTACCCTCGTACTCGATGCTGGAGCGCGCGGCCGACGAAGCGGGTGAGCGAACCGATGCCGGCGATCCCATCCGGGAGCAGCTGCTCGACGCCGCCGCCAGGGTCTTCGCCGAGAAAGGGTACTCCGGCACCAAGATCAAAGACATCGTGAAGGCATCCGGCCTGTCGAGCGGCGCGCTCTACGGGAGGTTCTCCTCGAAGGACGAGCTGCTGGTCGAGGCCGTCATCCGCCAGGTGGAGCGAACGGCTGTCCGTCACCGGTTCGAGGGTCGCACGGTCGGTGACGTGCTCGTCGATTCGGGCCGCGCCCACGGTGCCCTCAGCGACGCCGAGGCGACCCAGCTGGAGGCCTTCATCGCCGCCAGGCGCCAGCCCCAGGTCGCCGAGGCGATCGCCGAGGCCCGCGAACAGTGGCGAGCGACCATCGCGGCCGACATGATCCGACGGGCGATCGACGACGGCACCGCCGATGCCGATGCCGACTTTCCGTCGGTGGTCTATTTCATGGAGAGCCTGAACCTGGGACTCATGGTCCAGCGGGGTGCCGGTCAGTACGCCCCCGATGCCGAGGCGTGGAATCGGTTCCTCGAGCGAGTGATCCGCACGATGGCCACCACGGACCACGACGCCCGCGACGAGGAGCCGACCCCGGACGACTGACGGACCCCTCGCGGTGGTGCCCGGGGGACCCCCGCCCTTGACACCTGAAGAAGAATTGTTATTCTTCGTGTCGTGCCCGACGCCCCGGCCCGGGGTGAACCGCGACCGGGGCACGACACGAAGGGGAGACACCTGATGACCGACACAGCGGTTCCGCGGCTTCCGAGCCAGGCGGAGATGGACGGGTCGATCAAGCTGATCACCGACAACGCGCCCCGCATCTTCCTGTGGGACTACGACCGCAGCTGGGACCAGCTGGTCACCCTCTACAACAAGGCGATGGCCTCCCAGTGGAACTCGGTCACCGACCTCGACTGGGCCACCGAGGTCGATCCCGAGCGCCTCGTGGAGTCGTCGCCCCAGCAGAACCTCACGGTGGAGCTGGCGCGCGAAGCGTCGAAGATCCCCGGGTCGCCGTTCGCCTCGTGGACCGAGAAGGAGTTCACCGCGCTGGGCATCGAGCTGCTCAAGGGCTCGCTGAGCCAGTTCATGCACGGTGAGCAGGGCGCGATGATGGTGGCCGCCAAGATCGTCGAGACCGTCCCCTGGATCGACGCCAAGTACTACGCGTCGACCCAGACGATGGACGAGGCCCGTCACACCGAGGTCTTCGCCAAGTACCTCCACACCAAGCTCGGCGACGCCTACCCGATGAGCCCGTTCCTCGAACAACAGATCGACGACCTCATCAGCGACAGCCGATGGGACATCGCCTACCTCGGCATGCAGATCGTGATCGAGTCGCTCGCCCTGGCTGCGTTCGGTTCCATGCTCCGTGCCACCGAGGAGCCACTGCTCAAGAAGCTGCTCCGCTACGTCATGGCCGACGAGGCCCGCCACGTGGCTTTCGGGGTCCTGAGCCTCGCCGAGTACTACGAGGAGCTCAGCTCGGCCGAGTTGGCCGAGCGCCAGGACTTCCTCCTCGAGAACACCGTTCGCAGCCGCCGCCGCTCGACGACCCCCGAGGTGTGGGAGCGCTTGGGCACGACCGAAGAGGCGGTGCTGCCGTCGCTGGTGGAGGCAGCCGGCAAGCTCGGCACCAACCAGTTCGCCGTGTTCCAGCGGAGCTTCTTCGCCAAACTGGTGCCCAACGTCCGCAAGCTCGGTCTGCTCGACGCCAACGACGGTCATCTGCGCAAGGAGTGGGAGGCGGTCGGGATGCTCGAGTTCGAGTTCGCCGACGACACCGGGTCTGACTACGAGGCCTACGACGCGGTGGCCGAGGACCGCGCTGCTGCAGCATCGAACACCTAGCTGTAGTGACCACGGACCTTGCTGACACGGGTCCGCTGGTGATCGACCGGTAACGGACCCTCGGTGCGCTCAGTGACCGGCGTCGACGACGGCGGCCCGACGGCCGCGCATCCAGCGAAGCCCCATGTGCGCGGCCAGCGCCACGCCCACCAGCGGGGTTCCCCAGCTGGAGTCGGTGCCCACCATGACCGCGCCGGCGGCTACCAGCAGCGTGGCGACCACGATCAGGTGCGCGAGGCGCAGCGGAGGCCACGGGCGCGAATCGGCCACCAGCGAGGGGTCGATCTCTGCAACCCGCTCCACGACCTTGTGGGGCCGCGGAGCCACCATCACCTCGTCGCCGACGCGCACGGTCGGAACCGTCTCGTTGCCGTCGGCCACCGAGCGCACGAACGCCCGTGCGTCGGGGTCCTTCCAGATGTTGCACCACCGGGCGGAGACGCCGGCATCGCCGAGTGTGGCCCGCATTGCGGCGCAGTACCGGCAGCCGGGTCGCCAGTAGACCTCGACGGTGGGGGACGGTGGTGGTGGTGGCATCGAGCGCGGCCCTTCTGACGCGACCCCCTCTGATCTAGCAGCGAGGGGTCGTTTCGACCAGTCGGCGGGAAGGCAGGCGCCGCAAGCGGGAATCGGTGTACGGCGTACAGTGTCGGAGACGTCCGACAGGTAGGGAGCATTGAATGGATCACGTAGGTCAGTTCTACATCGGTGGCCAGTGGGTAGATCCGTCGTCTGACGAGACGATCGCGGTCGTCGACCCGGCCACCGAGGAGGCCATCGCCCACGTCGGCGCGGGTCGGTCCGACGACGTCGATGCCGCTGTCGCCGCGGCCAAGGAGGCGTTCGAGTCGTACTCGCGCACCACCAAGGACGAGCGCCTCGCCCTCCTCGACAAGATCATCGAGCTGTACATGGCCCGCGCCGACGACCTGGCCGCTGCGGTCAGCTCGGAGATGGGCGCGCCCATGTGGCTGGCCAAGGCTGCTCAGGTGCCGGCGGGTCTCATGCACTTCATCACGGTGCGCGGCGTGCTCGAGGGCTACGAGTTCGACGAGGCCCGGGGCAGCACGCTCGTGGTGCGCGAGCCCGCTGGGGTGTGCGGGCTCATCACCCCGTGGAACTGGCCGTTGAACCAGATCGCGTGCAAGGTCGGTCCCGCCATCGCCGCCGGTTGCACCATGGTGCTCAAGCCCTCGGAGGTTGCGCCGCTCAACGCCATCGTCCTCACCGAGATCCTCCACGAGGCCGGAGTGCCCGCTGGGGTGTTCAACCTGGTCAACGGCGACGGCGTCAACGTCGGCGCGCCCCTGTCAGCGCACCCCGACGTCGACATGATGTCGTTCACTGGCTCGACCCGGGCCGGTAGCGAGGTCGCCAAGGCCGCTGCGCCCACCGTGAAGCGCGTGGCCCAGGAGCTCGGCGGCAAGTCGGCCAACATCATCCTCGACCACGACGACTTCGCCGCCGCCGTCGCCCGCGACGCCGGGGGGATGTGCACCAACTCCGGCCAGTCGTGCAACGCGGCCACCCGCATGCTCGTGCCCAACTCGCGCATGGACGAAGCAGCAGCCATCGCCACCGAGGCCATGGCCAACGTGGTCGTCGGCGATCCCAACACCGAGGGCGTCACCATCGGCCCGGTCGTCTCCGAGACCCAGTGGGACCGCATCCAGCGCCTCATCGAGAAGGGCATCGGCGAGGGCGCCACCCTCCAGATCGGCGGCCCCGGCAAGCCTGAGGGCCTCGACACCGGCTACTACGTGAAACCCACCCTCTTCACCCACGTCACCAACGAGATGACCATCGCCCGCGAGGAGATCTTCGGTCCGGTACTGGTCATGATCGGCTACGAGGACGACGACGACGCGGTGCGGATCGCCAATGACAGCCAGTACGGCCTGTCGGGCTACGTGTCGGGCCCCGTCGACCGGGCGAGGGAGATCGCTCGTCAGATCCGCACCGGGAACGTGCACCTCAACGGTGCCGGGCCCGACTTCAACGCTCCGTTCGGTGGCTACAAGCAGTCGGGCAACGGCCGCGAGTGGGGGATCGAGGGCTTCGAGGAGTACCTCGAGACCAAGGCCATCTTCGGCTGGAGCTGACCCCTCGAGGAGTTCGCGGATCTCGGACACCTCTTGACCTTCGAGTCGAGTCGAAGGCTTATGGTGAGCCCATGACCAGAACCGACACCACCTCGGACGGGTACACGATCGGGGATGCCGCCCGCCTCAGCGGGTTCGCCCCGACGGCTCTGCGCTACTACGAGGACGCCGGGATCCTCGCCCCCTCGGCGCGCACCGCCGCCGGGTACCGGATCTACGATGACCGCGACCTGGATCGGCTGCGACTGATCCGTCGCGCCAAGCAGCTCGGCTGCACCCTCGACGAGGTCCGCGACCTCCTCGAGGCATGGGACGACGAGCAGTGCGGACCGGTCAAGCATCGCCTCCGCTCGCTGGTCGACGAGAAGGTCGCTGCGGTCCAGGAGCACCTCGCCGACCAGCTCGCCCTCGCCTCTCAGCTCCAGGCCACCTCTGCGCTGCTCGCCGAACGTCCCCTCGATGGTCCCTGCGACGACAGCTGTGGGTGCGCGACCACCACCGCTGCGATCGAGTCTGCGCCGCGTCGTGGCGACGCGGACCAGTCGGTTCCGGTCCCGTTCGGTCGTAGAAGCTCGGAAACGTCGGAGGAGACGGCGATCGCCTGCTCGCTGCCGGCGGGGGAGATGGGAACCCGGTTCCAGGACTGGCAGCGGGTGCTCGACTCGGTGATCGATCGACAGCCGCTCGCGGGTGGGCTCCGGCTGATGCTCGACGATGATGCACCTCTCGGCGACATCGCCCGGCTGGCCGCTGCCGAACACCAGTGCTGCTCGTTCTTCGGCTTCTCGCTCACCGTCGACCGCCGCGGGGCCGCGCTCGAGGTGACCGCGCCCGAAGACGGCCAGGACGTCCTCGTCGCTGCCTTCGGGTCGGCCTCGTGAAGGCGCACGACGATGCGCCGAACCTGGTTGGCGTCGGGATCGCGGCGTGCGTCGCGTGTTGCGCGGCGCCGGTCCTCTGGCTGGTCGTTGCCACCGGCACCATCGGTGTCCTCGGCGTGGTGGCGTTCGGCGCGGTCGGGTTGGTGGCCATCGTTCCGGGCGTCGTCCTCGTGGCGCGGCGCCGGTCCCGCCGCGGGGGCACCACTGGTGGGGACCGATCAGCGGTCGTCCTCGCGGGTCGGGGTCCGCAGGATCCAGAAGGCCCCGACGAGTCCGGCGAGGATGACGACGGTCCGGACGGTCCATGAGTCGAGCATCCACGCGCTCAGGCTGACGAACACCGTCAGCATCGTCAGTGCGAGCACCTTGGCTCGCCGGGGCATCCCCAATCCCGCTCGGTAGTCGCGCACCGCGGGGCCGATGCGGGGCAGGTTGAGCACCCAGGCTTCGAGACGGGGACTCGATCGGGTGAAGCAGCCCGCGGCGGCGATGAAGAACACCGTGGTCGGCAGCCCCGGAACCACGACGCCGATCCCGCCCAGCCCCACACAGGAGAGCCCGAGGCTGACCCACGCCAGCCTTGCAGCCCTCGACGGGGCGCCGTCGGGCTGGTTCACGCGTCGGTCCGGCGTGGCCGCCCCCTGCTGGCCTGCCTACGTTCCTCGGCCATCCGTGTCTTGCTCGCCGCGAACGAGCAGATCGGGCAGGTCTCGAAGACGTGGCGCCGGGCGGGACAGTACTCCCGGCCGAAGTAGATGATCTGCAGGTGGCGCCGGTTCCAGGTCTCGATCGGGAACACGGCCTTGAGGTCGCGTTCGGTGCGCTCGACCGAGCTCCCATCGGACAGACCCCACCGCCACGCCAGCCGGTGGATGTGGGTGTCGATCGGGAACGCCGGCACGCCGAAGGCCTGGGCCATCACGACGCTCGCCGTCTTGTGGCCCACCCCGGCCAGCGACTCGAGGAAGTCCCAGTCGGGCACCAGCTCGCCGCCGGCTTCGAGGATCTGGGTGGCGGCGGTCCACAGGTTCCTTGCCTTCGTGGGCGCCAGGCCGATCTCACGGATCATCTCGAGGATCTTCTCGGGCCCGAGCTCGACCATCTCCTCGGGGGTGGATGCCAGCGCGAACAACGCGGGCACCACCTCGTTGACCTTCTTGTCGGTGGTCTGTGCTGACAGGGCCACCGACACGAGCAAGGTGTAGGGGTCGGTGTGGTGGAGCGGGATCGGCGGCTCCGGGTACAGCTCGTCGAGGATCTGGCCGATCCGTTCCGCTTTCTCGCTGCGACGCATCCCGGCGACGGTAGCCCGTGGAGCGATGGGATCGGGTCAGGCACCGTGGGCGTGCCGTCGAAGCGGGTTGTGCCTCGGAGCATTCGGTTGTATCGTTCATCGTCGAATGGCGATTAGATCTGAAGCTTCGAACATCCTCATCGACAGCGACGACTGCTGCGAGCCGCCCCCGCCGGCCGGTGCGGTATCGAGTCCCGATCTCGAGACCTTCGCCGTCATGGCCAAGGCCATCGGCCATCCGGCCCGGTTGACCATCCTGCGCCTGCTCGCCGACCGCAACGCCTGCACCACCGGCGACGTGGTCGACGAGCTTCCCCTCGCCCAATCGACGGTGTCGGAGCACCTCCGCATCCTGCGCGAGGCCGGGTTGATCCAGGGCGAGATCGAGGGGCCCCGCACCCGCTACTGCGCGAACCCCGACGGCATCGCCATGCTCAAGGCCGGCATCGCCGAGCTCTGACCGACCACCAATCCCAGATCCATGGAGGAACCACTGTGAAGATCGACGTGTACGACCCCGCGATGTGCTGTTCGACCGGTGTGTGCGGCCCGAGCGTCGATCCGGCACTGGCCACCTTTGCCGACGATCTCGACTGGCTCGATCACCAGGGGGCCGAGGTCCGCCGGTACAACCTCGGACAAGAGCCCGGTGAGTTCGCCGCCAACCAAGAGATTCGGGTGCTCCTCGAACAGCAGGGCGAGGATGCCCTCCCCGCGGTCTTCGTCGATGGCGAACTGGCTTCCTCGGGTCGCTTCCCCTCCCGAGACGAGCTGGCCCAGTGGATCGGCGCGACCGCGCCAGTGGTGGGCGCCCCCGTCATCGCCGAACTGGCGGCGATCGGGGCGGCGATCGGATCCAACTGTGAACCCTGCTTCAAATACCACTACGCCGAGGCCCGCAAGCTCGGACTCACCAACGCCGATCTCGCCCTCGCGGTCAAGACCGCCCAGGCGGTGAAGACGGTCCCGGCCGACAAGATGCTCGACACCGCGTCGCGCCTCCTCGGCGTCGAGGTCGCCGCCATCGGTGGCGCCGCGCCGGCGGTTGCTGCTGCGGAGGCCGAGGATGACGCCGGCGGATGCTGCGGCGGGGAGGCCTCCTCCGAGACCGAGCCGGTCGCGCTCGGCGCCACGTCATCGGGGTGCTGCTGATGCTCGACGCGCTCCTCTCGGACCCAACCCGATTCCTGTTCTTCACCGGCAAGGGCGGGGTCGGCAAGACCTCGCTGTCCTCGGCTGCCGCGGTCGCCCTTGCCCGCCAGGGGCGGCGGGTCCTGCTGGTCAGCACGGATCCGGCCTCGAATCTGTCCGAGGTCCTCGACACGTCGATCGGGTCGACTCCACGCCCCGTCAACGGGGTTCCCGGCCTCGACGCGCTCGACATCGATCCCGATGCCGCCGCCTCGGCCTACCGCGACCGGGTCGTCGGCCCCTACCGGGGGGTCCTGCCCGACGTCGTGGTCGCCAACATCGAAGAGCAGCTCTCGGGCGCTTGCACCGTCGAGATCGCCGCGTTCGACGAGTTCACTGCGCTCCTCGCCGATCCGGGTGCCACCGCCGGATACGACCACGTCGTCTTCGACACCGCCCCCACGGGTCACACGCTGCGGCTCCTCGCCCTCCCCGGTGCGTGGACCGGATTCCTCGACACCAACACCGCGGGGGTGACCTGCATCGGCCCCATGTCGGGTCTCACCCAGGCCCACGACCGCTACCGGGTGGCCCTCGACTTCCTCGCCGACCCGAGCGCGACCACCCTCGTTCTGGTCACCCGCCCCGAGGGCGCGTCGCTCGAGGAGGCCGATCGCGCCCGCCATGAGCTGGCCGAGATCGGCATCGGGAACCAGCACCTCGTCGTGAACGGGGCGTTCGCCCCCGGCGATCCCGGTGATGCCACCGCCCGGGCGCTTGCCGACCGTCAGGCCGCGGCGATGGCCGACGTCCCGCCCGGTCTGGCCAGCCTGGCGCGCGACACCCTCCCGCTGCTCGCGGTGCCGCCGATCGGTGCCGACGCACTCGCCAGCATGCTCGACGGTCGGAGCGCACCGTCGCCCGGCGAGGCGACCGGATTCGATGCCCCGACCACCAGCCTCCTCCAGATCGCCGACCGCGTGGCCGAGCGTGGCCGGGGCCTCGTGATGACGATGGGCAAAGGAGGCGTCGGCAAGACCACGGTCGCGGCCGCGCTCGCGGTCGAGTTGGCTCGACGTGGCCTCCCCGTGACGTTGTCGACCACCGACCCCGCCGCCCATCTGACCGGTGCCCTTGCCGGTGGTACGGCCCTGCCGGACAACCTCGTCGTCGAGCGCATCGACCCCGACGCCGCGACCGCCGCCTACACCGCGGAGGTGCTGGCCGACGCCGGTGCTGGCCTCGACGCCGGCGGCGTCGCCGTGCTCGAAGAAGACCTCCGGTCGCCCTGTACCGCCGAGATCGCGGTGTTCCGCACCTTCGCCGCCACCGTCGGCCACGCGTCGGACCGCATCGTCGTGCTGGACACCGCACCAACAGGTCACACCCTGTTGCTGCTCGATGCGGCACAGAGCTACCAGCGCGAGGTCGAGCGGCATCAGGACACCACCAGCGACGACGTCGCCCAGCTCCTGGCCCGGCTACGCGACCCCGACTACACCACGCTGCTGCTCGTCACCCTGCCCGAACCCACCCCGGTGCACGAGGCGGCCGAGCTCCAGGCCGATCTGGAGCGCGCCGACATCCGGCCGGCTGCCTGGGTCGCCAACCAGACGCTCACCGCCACCGGCACCACCGACCCGATCCTCGCCGAGCGCGCTCGCCACGAGCAGCGGTGGTTGGTCGACATCCTCGAGCGCCACGACCAGCTCGCGGTCGTTCCATGGCAGGTGACGGCACCCACCGGTGCCGACGCGCTCGCTGCCCTCGTCACCGGTGGTGCACCACTGGTGACGGCTGGCGCCTCGAGCGTGTCGAGGTAGCGCCCGGCGGGTGGGCCACCCCGACCGATGGTCAACCGGGAACGGCGGTAACGGTCACCGGGATCGCGTTGAGCACCGCATTGCCCGACAGCGGATCGATCCGCGCGGAGTCGGCGAGCAGGTTGGAGTTCACTCCGGGGTGGGCTGCGGCGACGCTCAGGGCGGCGCCGGGGGCGTCGTGGCCCCAGCCGTGGGGCAGCGACAGCACCCCTGGCCGGATGTCGTCGGTGACCTCCACCGATGCGACCAGCGAGCCGGCCTTGGAGGCCACCTCGGCGTGAGCACCGTCGGCTACCCCGACGCGGGCGGCATCGTCGGGGTGCATCTGCAGCGTGCAGCGATCGCGTCCCTTCACCAGCACCTCGACGTTGTGCATCCACGAGTTGTTGGACCGCACGTGGCGCCGACCGATCAGCACGAGCTCATGCTCGTCGACACCAGCGTCGAGCGACGCGGCAAGGCGTGGCAGGTCGGCCACGATCGGTTCGGCGGCGAGCTCGATCAGGCCGCTCGGCGTGGTGATCACATCGGGAACCCGGGGTTCGAGCGGCCCGAGGTCGATGCCGTGGGGCGCGTCGCGCAGGCGGGCGAAGGTGAGTCCGTCGGGGTCGATCCCGAACCCGTCGCCGTAGGCACCGAGGCGGATCATCGCTTCGAGCGCCCGATCGGTCGGCGAGGTGGCTTCGAGCATCGCTTCGAGCTCGGCGACGTCGCGGCCTTCGTGGATCCCGCCCGGCTTCACCGCCCGGCCGAGCACGCCGTCGAGGATGAGGTCGTCGATGGTCGCGGGGTCGGCCTCGACTCCCACCCCCGAGGCGATGAGGGCGAGCCGGGCCAGGATGGTGGCCTCATCGGGGCGATCGCCGCGGTCGTGGAGCGGCGGTGACCAGTGGGCGATGTTGCGGACCGACAAGGTGTAGAAGGCCAGGTCGTAGTGGCTGCGCTCCAGCGGCGACGGTGGGGGCAGGATCACGTGGGCCAGCCGGGACGTCTCGTTGCGGTACATGTCGACCGACACCACCAGGTCGAGCCCGGAGACGGCCCGCTCCATCCGTTCGCTGTCCGGCGCCGACCGTGTGGGGTTGCCGGCCACGACGAACAGGGCCCGCACCTGGCCCTCGCCGGGCGTCTCGATCTCGTCGGCCAGCGTGGCGACCGGCAGCTCGCCCTTCACCTCCGGGTACCCCTTCACTCGGCTGTGACGGCGACCGACCGAGAAGCCCCGTCCCGGTCGCTTCGGGTGGCGAGGGGCGTGGGCGGCCAGCGGGAACATGGCGCCGCCCGGCCGGTCGAGGTTGCCGGTGAGCGTGTTCAACACGTCGACCGCCCAGGACGCCAGCGTGCCGAACTCGACGGTGTGGGTGCCGATCCGGCCATAGACCGCCGCGGTCGGGGCCGCGGCCAGCTCGCGGGCCATCCGCACGATGGTGGCGGCATCGACACCGGTGACGGGGGCGACCGCCTCGGGCGTGAAGGCCACGATGAGGGACCGGAGCTCGTCCACCCCGGCGACGTGGGGCGCGAGTCGGTCCAACGCCACCAGGTCCTCGGCGAAGAGCACCTGGATCATGGCGACCAGCAGGTGGGCGTCGGTCCCCGGGCGGATGGCGATGTGCTCGTCGGCGTTGGCCGCGGTCTTGGTCCGGCGCGGGTCGACCACCACGACCTTGCCTCCCCGCTCCCTGATGCCCTTGACCCGACCCGGGAAGTCGGGAGCGGTGGCCAGGCTGCCGTTGGACTCCCACGGGTTGGCACCCAGCAGCAACAGGTGGTCGGTGCGATCGAGGTCGGGCACCGGGATGGTGTTGGCGTTGCCGAACAGGTACCCCGACGACACGTGCTTGGGCATCTGGTCCACGGTGCTGGCCGAGTACACGTTTGTGGTGGCGAGCGCCCGGGCCAGTGCCGGTGCGTAGAGCCCGCCGGCCAGGTTGTGGACGTTGGGGTTGCCCAGGTAGATCGCCACCGCATCGCGCCCGTAGTGCTCGTGGATGGGCGCCAGGCGCCGCTCGACCTCGGCGAACGCCTCGTCCCAGCTCACCTCGTGCCAGGTGGCGGTGGCGGGATCGTCGCCCCGGCGGAGCAGGGGTCGCCGGAGCCGGTCGGGGTCGTCGTGCAGGCGTCCGATGGTGGTGCCCTTGGGGCAGACGAAACCGTGGGAGAACACGTCGTCAGCGTCGCCCCGCACGCGCTCGACCGCGCCGGGTGACCCATCGGACTGGCGGCGCACGTTGAGGGTCAACCCGCAGGTCGCCTCGCACAGCGGGCAGGTGCGGTGGTGGTCGAAGGTGTCGGCGCTGGTCATGTGGGCCACCATCCTATGGACTCTCAACGTGGGTCGTCCGGTACACCGCTCAGGACCGTTCGTAGCGCCATCCGGCCGACAGCATCCACAACCGAT
Source organism: Acidimicrobiales bacterium (assembly GCA_034521975.1). Classification (NCBI taxonomy): domain Bacteria; kingdom Bacillati; phylum Actinomycetota; class Acidimicrobiia; order Acidimicrobiales; species Acidimicrobiales bacterium. Next base: position 26,770 of record JAXHLR010000005.1, read on the forward strand.
GGCGGCGACCGGCAGCGCCGAGGTCCGACTCGGCGTAGCCGGCGTCGCCCGGCCACAGGATCACGGGGCCTTCGTCGCTCCGCACGAGGCGAGAGGCATAGCGTGGAACCGGCCGACGCGACGACGCCATCGCGAGGGCGTCGTCGACCGTGGTCGCGGACGCGAGATCGTGAAGGGTCACATAGGTGGGAGGCGCGAGGTCGAGCTCCCCCGCGTCGCGTCGGGCCAGCACCTCGGCGGGGGGAAGCCACGTGTGGTCATGGATCTCGTGGCCGTCGATGAGGACGTCGCCATCGGCGGCCCGCGCCACGAAGAACCAGGTGGCGAAGCGGCGCCCCGTCGAGGGTGGAGGCGTCCAGTGCGAGAACGACACGAGCTCGTGTGGTTCGAGGCGGAGGGCGCACTCCTCGACCGCCTCTCGCACGGCTGCCTGGCGTGCCCACCTCTCGTCGTCGTCGTCGTCGGTGCGGTCGGCGTCCTCGACCCGGCCGCCCGGGAACACCCACATGCCGCCGAACGCTCCCTCGGGGTTCCGGCGCAGCATCAGGGTCGTGGGCCCGCCCGGCTCGTCGCGCAGGAGGACCACCGTTGCCGCCGGGGTGGTCTCACTCGGGGCCTCCGGGGTCGTCATCGGCCCCGCAGCACCTCGAGGGCGGTGTCGGCATGGACCTCCATGTTGGTCTCGCTCGACACGACCTCGAGCACGGTGCGGTCGGTGTCGATCACGAAGGTGGTTCGCCGGTTGAGCAAGGGGCCCGGTCGCTTGACGCCGAACGACTTGGCGATGCTGCGGTCCGGGTCCGACAAGAGGGGGTAGTCGAGCCCGGCCTGGTCGGCGAAGGCCGCCTGGCGCTCGATCGAGTCGGAGCTGATGCCGATCCGGGTGGCGCCGACCTCGGCGAACTCTCCCGCCAGGTCACGGAAGTGGCAGCTCTGGGCCGTGCACCCCTTGGTCATCGCCCGTGGGTAGAAGAACAGCACCACTGGGCCCTGCGCCAGGTAGTCGTCCAACCGGACGTTCTGGCCCTCGTGGTCGGTGGCTTCGAACCGGGGTGCGGTGTCGCCGGGCTTCACATCACTGCTCAACCGCCGGCCGGGCCCATCCATTCCTGCGGCGCGGGTGGGCCCGGCCCCGGGCTGGGTCAGTCGGCCCGGCGGAACACGAAGATGCCCCACTTGAGGTATCCCCGCGCGGCGCCGTCGACCCAGTGCCCCAGACCCGCTTTCATGCGTTCGACGTAGTCGTCGGAGGCGCGCAGTTCCCCGGCGGCGGCCCGTGCCTCGAGCACCTCTCGCACGGTGGCGTAGTGGGTGCCCAACTGATCGGTGAGGTCGTCGAAGCCCTCCTCGACGAAGCCTCGTTCGGCGAGCTCCTCGCGGTAGAACCCGGGAGAACCGAGCGAGTCGAGGTGGATCCGGTCGAGGATCGGCTGGATCACCCCGTCGGGGCAGTCGTCGGCCTGCATGGGATCGGTGAACACCAATCGACCACCGGGCCGGAGGACCCGGGTGATCTCGTCGAGGACCCGTCGGCGGTCGCCGGCGTGCAGGAACGCGTCCTGGGACCACACCACATCGAAGCTGGCGTCGTCGGCGGGGACGTCCTCGAAGCTGCCGTGCTCGACCGTGACCAGCGAGTCGAGGCCGCGATCGGCGTTGAACTGCCGGTTCCGGTCGTTCTGCACCTCGCTGATGTTGAGGCACACGACGGGGCTGCCGTAGCGGTCGGCCAGGAACCGGGCGGACCCGCCATAGCCGGCCCCGAGATCGAGCACCCGGGTCTCAGGTCCGAGCGGTTCGATCCGGGCCGCCATGACCGCCACCGTCTCGCGGCTGGCCTCAGCGATGGTGCGCTCACCGTCGTAGAGCCCGATGTGGATGTCTTCGCCACCCCACACGTCGAAGTAGAAGGCGTCGGCGTCGTCGCTGTCGTAGTACTGCTCGGCCTCGCTGGCGACCGCCTCGCTGCTGGGCTGGGAGCTAGGCACCGTAGGACTTCTCCGCGACGTGGATGAAGAAGTCCGGTTCGGACTCCTGGTAGGTCTCCTGGAAGTCGCCGTAGGTACGCACCCGCGGGAACCCGGCCTCGTTCAACAGGGTGCGCACGTAGTTCTTGCGCAGCGGGAACATGTTGAGGTGGTAGTGCTCGTCTTCGGGGAAGTCGTAGCGGAAACGTGCCAACCCCTCGTCGACGTACTCGGGCTCGGCGGAGACCCGATCGCCGCAGTAGTAGTACTTGTGCTTCGAGCTGAACCCCTCGTCGATGATCTTGTCGTAGTTGCGATGGTCGATGATCAAGACGCCGTCATAGCGCAGCGCGGCATAGAACTCGGCGAGCGAGCGCCGACGGTCGGCCTCATCGAACAGGTGGGTGAACGAGTTGCCGAGGCAGATGATGGCATCGAACTTGCTGTGGACGTCGCGGTTCAACCAGCGCCAGTCGGCTTGGACGGTCTTGAGGACGTGACCACGCTCGCGAGCGTTGTCGAAGGCCTTGATGAGCATCATGGCGCTCCCGTCGGCGCTCATGACCTCGAAGCCCTCCTCGAGCAAGCGGACGGAGTGGAACCCGGTGCCGGTGGCGACATCGAGCACCTGTTCCTTGCCTCTGCCCCGCAGCACCTCGGCGAAGAAGGAACCCTCGCTCTCGGCTCGGGCGTCCCAGTCGATGAGATCGTCCCACCTCTCGACGAAGCTCTGGATGTACTCCGCCCGGTAGTGGTCCGACTCACGCACCTCCTCGGGGCGGTCTCCGTATTCTTGGACCCGTGCTCGTTCGATGTCCTCTGGATCGGTCGCGGCTGATGTGTGGTTGACCATTGGGTGGGTTCGTACCTTCTGTCGGGGGCAGTGCGCGTGAGGCTGGCAAGGCTGTGCCGCCAGCCTCTCGCCTTCCAGGGGCACGGCCCGTTCGGGGTTCCCGCGCTCGCCCGGAAGGTAGGGCCACCTTCGCGTACGACGTGGTGTCGATGCCAGTGTTGGCGATTGAAGAGTTCGTTGACGGGATCTGAACGGGGCGGACCGGGTGCACCAAGGCGGGGAGCAGCACGTGTCGGATCGCCGATGTGTGGGTAGCGAAGGACAAGTAGACGCACCCGAGCAGTAGGAGCACGAGATGAGCAACGTCGCACGAGTCACCGAGATCACCGCCCGGTCGAACAACAGCCTCGAGGACGCGATCAACATCGGCGTCGAGCGGGCGTCGACCACGCTGCGGAACGTGAGTTCCGCGTGGGTCAAGGAGCAGCAGGTCCAGGTCGTCGACGGGAAGGTGTCCGAGTACCAGGTGAACCTCCTGGTGACCTTCGTGCTCGACTGACGCCGAACGCGCCATGTCGTCCCACGATTGGATCCCCATGTGACCGACATCTTCGTGCTCGGGCTCGACGCCTTCAACCGACGCATGCTCGAGCGACTCGACGAAACCGGAGAGCACCGCTTTCACGGTGTCCTCGATCCGCACCTGATCCTCGAGGGGACCGACTTCCCGATCGAGGCGATGCTCGAGCAGGCCGAAGGCGAGATCCGTGCTGCCGGGACGCCCGTCGACGGCATCATCGGCTACGTCGACTTCCCCGTCAGCACCATGCTGCCGCTGCTCGCCGCCCGGTTCGACCTGCCGGCGGTCGGGTTGGAGAGCCTCCTTCGGTGCGAGCACAAGTACTGGAGCCGACGCGTGCAGGCCGAGGTCGTCCCTGAGCACATCCCCGCCTTCGAGTTGGTCGACCCGTTCGACCCCACCAGCGTGGACGGGATCGAGTTGGCGTACCCCTACTGGTTGAAGCCGGTGAAGTCGGCGGGTTCGTTCCTGGGGTTCCGGATCGAGAGTCGGCGCCAGCTCGAGCACGCCATGGAGGTGATCCGAGCCAACATCGGGATCTTCAGCGGACCGTTCGACCGGGTGCTCGAGCGCGCCGACCTCCCGCCCGAGATCGCGGCGGTCGGCGGCCACCACTGCCTGGTCGAGTCGCTCATCGGTGGGTACCAGGTCACCCTGGAGGGCGCGGTCCAGGACGGACGGATCGCCTTCCACGGGATGATCGACTCGATCCGCGTGCCGAACCAGTCGTCCTTTCAGCGCTACCAGTACCCATCGGCGCTGCCGGATGCGGTGCAGGAGCGGATGCGCCGGATCGCTTCGAAGGTGCTGACCCACATCGGGTTCGACCACTCGTGCTTCAACGTCGAGTTCTTCTGGGACGACAACACCGATGAGATCTGGCTACTCGAGATCAACCCCCGAATCGCCCAACACCACAGCGACCTGTTCGAGAAGGTCGACGGTGTGTCGAACCACCGGGTGGCGGTCGACGTCGCGCTCGGTCGACCCCTGCAGTTCCCCCACGGAGCGGGAGCGTTCCGCCACGCCGCCTGCTGCTGGCTGCGGGCTTTCGACGACGGTGTGGTCACCCGGGTCCCGAGCGACGAGGAGATCGAGGCGCTGTCCCGTGACGTACCAGGGCTGAGCGTGGACATCCACGTGAGCGCCGGGATGCGCCTCTCGGAGTTGGCGCACCAGGACAGCTACTCTTCGATCCTCGGACTCTTCTACATCGGCGCCGACAGCCCCGGGGAGCTCGCCGAGCTCGACCGACGTTGCCGCGACGACCTCCACTTCGAGATCCGGTACTGAGGAGAACCCACCATGCGAGATCGGACGACCCTGATCGACTCCGATCGGGTGCGTGACCGTCTGGTCGACCTGACCCGCATCCCGTCGATCACCGGTGACGAGGAGGCGGCGATCCGGCGCCTGGCCGACTGGCTCAGCGAGAGCGGTGCCGAGGTCGACTACTGGTTCGACGGCATCGGCAAGCTGGTCGTCGACCCGGCCTATGCCGGACACGAGGTCGAACGAGCATGGGTCCCGGTGGTCGCCGGGCTGGTCCGTGGTGTGCGCCCGGGTCCCACCATCATGTTGACCGGCCACGTCGACGTCGTCCCGCCGGGCGACTACGACCATTGGGACAACGACCCCTTCCTGGGTTCGGTGGAGGACGACACCGTGTACGGCCGGGGGACCGCCGACATGAAAGGTGGTCTGGTCGCGGCGCTCGAGGCCTTCGAGACCTTCGCCCGCGGTCCCCGCGACTTCGCCGGGCGGGTGGTGTTCGTCGCCGTCCCCGCCGAGGAGGACAGCGGCATCGGTACGCTGGCCGCGATCCGTCGAGGCTGGACCGCCGACGCGGTCATCATCCCCGAGCCCACCTGGTGCGGGGACGCTCCCCAGCTGGTCGTCGCCCACGCCGGTGCGATGTCCTGTCTCGTCGAGCTCACCGGTCGGTCCGCGCACGCCTCGAGGCGCCTCGACGGCGAGAGCGCGCTCGACCACTACGTCACGCTCCACAATGCCATCCGTGAGATGGAGCGGGTGCACAACGAGGCCGAGCAGGATCCGCTGCTGCGCGAGCTGAAGCTGCCCTACGCGACCAACGTGGGGACCGTCCAGGGAGGGACCTGGTCGTCGACGGTGATGGACAGCCTGGAGGTCGGGCTGCGGGTCGGGGTGGGCATCGACGAGACGACCGATCAGGCCAAGGCCCGCTTCGAGCAGTCGCTTCGGGACAAGCTCCAAGGCGACGCATGGCTCAGCGCCAACCCTCCGGTGGTGCGATGGCAGGCGGCGGGGTTCGGCTCCGCCCAGGTGTCGCGCGACCACCCGCTGGTCGAGTGCCTCGGAGACGCGGCCGAGGTCGTGTTCGGTGCGCCCCCGGTGGTGACGGCGGTGCCCTACGGCTGCGACATGGCGGGATGGGTGCGAATCGCCGGCGCAGCGACGGTGATGTACGGACCTGGCGACATCGACCAGGCCCACAGCGCCAACGAACGTGTCTCGCTGGATGCGACCGAGCGCACGGCGCGGGTGTTGGTCCGCGCTGCCAGCGCGCTGCTCGAACGCGACGTCGCGACCCTGCGGTCCGATCCGCGTGCGTGAGGTTGCCGAGCACCCGCGGCAGGTGGAGCTCATCGAGCACACCTGGATCCCGATGAGCGACGGCACCCGCCTCGCGGCCCGGATCCACCTTCCGGTCGACGCCGATGCCGACCCGGTCCCCGCGATCCTCGAGTACATCCCGTATCCCGAGCGCTATGACACGCGCCTGCGCGACGACGTCTCGGCTCCCTATGTGGCCGGGCACGGGTATGCCTACGTCCGGGTCGACCTGCGGGGCAGTGGCGACTCGGAGGGCCTGCTGCTCGACGAGTACCTGGAACAAGAGATCCAGGACGGGCTCGAGGTGCTCGCATGGCTGGCCGACCAGCCGTGGTGCGACGGCGGTGCCGGCATGATCGGGATCTCCTGGGGCGGGTTCAACGGGTTGCAGATCGCGGCCCGGCGCCCCCCGGAGCTCAAGGCGGTCATCAGCCTGTCGTCGACCGACGACCGCTACCTCGATGACGTCCACTACATGGGCGGGTGTCTGCTCACCGACAACCTCTCCTGGGCGGCGGTGATGTTCGCCTACAACTCGTGTCCCCCGGATCCGGCCATCGTGGGCGACCAGTGGCGGTCGATGTGGATGGAGCGGCTCGAAGCCAACACGCCCTGGGTCGTCACCTGGCTGCAGCACCAGCACCGCGACGAGTACTGGCGTCGGGAGTCGGTGTGCGAGGACTACGACGCCATCCAGGTCCCGGTGATGGCGGTCAGCGGCTGGGCGGACGGCTACACCAACACCGTGTTCCGTCTGCTCGAACACCTCCCGGGGCCCCGGCAGGGGCTCATCGGCCCGTGGAGCCACCTCTATCCGCAGGAAGGGGTGCCCGGTCCGGCGATCGGGTTCCTCCAGGAGGAGGTCCGGTGGTGGGACCACTGGATCAAGGGCATCGATCGAGGAGTGGAGGACGAGCCGATGCTGCGTGCGTGGATGCAGGACAGCGTGCAACCCATCTCCTACTACGAGATGCGGCCCGGCCGCTGGGTCGGCGAGCGTGAGTGGCCGTCGCCCGAGATCGACTGGCAGACCCTGGCGCTGGCACCGGCCCGCCTCGTCGACGGGTCCGAGCCGGTCGAGGAGGGGGACGCCACGATCCAGTCGCCGCTGACCGTCGGCCTCTTCGCCGGGAAGTGGTGCTCCTACAGCGCCACGCCCGATCTGCCCCACGACCAGCGACAGGAGGACGGTGGCGCGCTCACCTTCGACAGCGCGCCGCTCGAGCACGACATCGAGATCCTCGGGTCGCCGGTGCTGACCCTCGACTTCACCTCCAACCAGCCGATCGCCATGGTGGCGGTGCGCCTGTCCGACGTCGCACCCGACGACAAGGCGACCCGCATCACCTACGGGCTGCTCAACCTCACCCATCGTGACGGACACGAGGAGCCGACGCCGCTGCAGGCCGGCGAGCGCTACCGGGCCGAGATCCCGCTGAACCACGTTGCGCAGCAGTTCCCTGCCGGACACCGTCTCCGGGTGGCGCTCTCGACGTCGTACTGGCCGTTGGCCTGGCCGCCTCCGGAACCGGTGCGGCTCACCGTCGCCACCCATGCGAGCAGCTTCGCGCTCCCTGTCCGGCCCCGCCGTGACGACCTCGACACCACGATCGGGTTCGCCGCGCCCGAGGGCGCACCCGCGCCGGCGATCACCCAGGTCGAGCCGACCCGGCACTCGTGGCGGGTCATCCGCGACCTCGCCACCGACGAATCCACGCTCGAAGTGGTCAAGGACGAGGGCGCGTTCCGGATCGATGCGATCGACCTGACCCTGGTCGATCGGGTGTGGGAGTGGTGCACCTCGATGGGCGACGACTGGACCTCTCCCCGCAGCGAGATCTACAGCATCCGCGGGATCCGACGCGGTGACTGGTCGGCCGAGACCCACACCCGAACCGTGGTGAACTGCACGGCGACCGAGTTCCACGTCCACGCCGAGATCGACGCCTACGACGGAGACGAGCGCGTGTTCTCGCGGGACTGGTCGGAGCGGATCACACGAAACCTGCTCTGATCGCGGCCGGGCATTAGTTAGTCTCTGGAACTACTGCCGGCAGAGGGTCACGAGGAGAGCCAGGCCATCACAGTGTTCTGCAACCGCGCCGCCGCCACGTCGGGCGAGCGAGACGATCGGTGACCAACCCCACCGGGACCACTCGGGCCGACGACGGGCTCTCCGCGACCGAGCGTGAGGCCGAGCTGCCGGCGGAGGCACCTTCTGAGGGTCCCGGGCGCCGCCGGGTGGCCAGGTTGCGCACCTTCGACTCGCTCAAGATCCCGATCTTTCGCGACTTCTTCCTGTCGATGCTCGGCCACATGGCCTCGCAGAACATGCAGATGGTGGTGCGCTCGTACCTGGCGTACCTGCTCACCGGCTCCTACGCCGCCGTCGGCACGATCGCCATCGCCAGTGCCATGCCGGGTATCGCCCTGGCGATGGTGGGCGGCGCCATCGCCGACCGGGTGCCGCGCCGCAAGATCGTCGTCCAGGCCGGCCAGTTCGTCAACGCGCTCAACGCCATGGCGGTGGGGCTGCTGCTCTTCACCGACGCGCTCACCTTCCAGCTCCTGCTGGTCACCGCCGTGGTGCAGGGCACCTCGATGGCGCTGATGATGCCCTCCCGCCAGGCGCTGCTCCCGTCGCTGGTGCCCGGTCAACAGCTCATGAACGCGGTGGCGCTCAACGCGGCGGGGATGAACACCATGCGCCTGCTGGCGCCGGCGCTCGGCGGGTTCATCTTCGAGTCGGTGGGTGCCGCGTGGGTCTACTTCCTGATGTCGGGGCTCTACCTCTTCGCCAGCCTGTTCCTGTTGCGCGTTCCCGAGACCTCGCGCGAGACGACCTCGGCGGGAAGCGTGAAGGGCGAGGTGCGTGCCGGGCTGCGCAACATCCGTGGGGGGCTGGCCTACATCCTCCACAGCCCGGTCATCGGGCCGCTCATGGGAATCAACGTGCTGGTGGTCATCACCGCCATGCCCTACATGTTCCTGCTCGGCGGCTACGTCCAGGACGTCCTCGACGCCGGTGCCGACTCGCAGGGCCTGCTGCTCAGCATCAGTGGGCTCGGGTCGCTGGTCGGGAGCCTGGTGATCGCCTCGTTGCGGCCCCAACGGAGGGGCACGATCTACCTCGTCGGCTCGGCGTTCCAGGGCCTCATGCTGTTCCTCGCCTTCACGATCTCCACCGACATGTGGATCATCGCCGGGTTCTTCCTCCTGATGGGCCTCGGCCAGGCCGCTCGCCAGTCGCTGTCCAACGTGCTGGTCCAGAGCTATGTCGAAGAGGAGTACCGCGGTCGGGTGATGAGCGTCTACATGCTCCAGTTCAACCTGGCTCAGCTCGGGGCGTTCCTCACCGGGGTGCTCGCCGCCTTCGTCGGACCGCGAGTGGCGCTCGGCGGGACCTCGCTCGCGCTCGTGCTGCTCGCGCTCGGCACGCTGGCCTTCGTGCCCCGGCTCCGCAACCTCGACTGACGATCAAGCGTCGAGCCGGGTGATGATCTCGTCGACGACCTCGCTGGTCGAGGCACTGCCGCCGAGGTCGTTGGTGCGGATCCCGTCGGCTGCCGCTCCGAACGCGGCGTCCTGGATGGCCTTGGCGGCCGGCGCCGCGTCGCCGTGGCCCATGCGCGAGGCGTAGTCGACCACGGCGGAGCAGGCGAGCACCATCGCCAGCGGGTTGGCGATGTTGCGCCCCATGAGAGTGGGAGCGGTGCCGTGGGGTGCCTCGGCCATGGCCACCGACGGACGCAGGTCGTCGTCGAGGGCGAGCAGGATCGACTCGGCCCCGGCGATGGATCCGAACAGGGCCAGGACGAGGTCGGAGAGGCAGTCGCCGTCGCGGTTGAGCGTGGGCATGACCACCGGAGCTTCGACCGATTCGTTGATGAACCCCGCGTACGCGGCGTCGATCAGCATGGGGCGGTAGAGGACCTCGGGGTGTCGCTCGGCAGCCGCGTCGAGTTCCTCTTTCAACATGCCCTCGTACACGGGGGACACGGTCCACTTGGGGCCCCCGTAGACGACACCGCCGATCGACGCCGCCTCGACGAAGGAGTACTCGGCCACGTCACGGCAGACGCCTCGTTCGATCCGTTCGACCCGAAGCGCTTCCTCGCCCTTGCTGCCGGGCTCGCCACGCCGCTCCTCGGCGGCGCCGTAGGCGTCACCGACGGCCATCCGCACCACGACGATGGGGTTGACGATGGGGGCGAGGGGAGCGACGCCGGGGATGCGACGCCCGCTGCGGACGATGACCGATCCGTCGACCGCCTCACGCAGGATGCGGTTGGGCGAGCCGACATCGTCGGCTCCGACGGGGGTGATGGTGGCGGCCTTGACGCCAAGACCGGTGTCGCGCATGGCGGCCGCCGCCTCGTGCACGACCGCGTTGTCGGTGCGACGTCGGTTCTCGAGAGAGAGGTCGAAGTGGTGCAGGTTGATGGGCAGGCCCAGCAGGTCCGGGTCCAACACCCTCAACGCCTCGACGAGCAGCTCCTGGCCGGTCTCGTCGCCGTCACACACCACCACGTCCATCTGGGTCAGCTCCTGTTCGTCGGGCGTGTGCCGCTCGGAGCACACGCGCCTCACGCTACCGACAGTCCGAGCATCGTCTCCATTGCGGAGTCTCAAGTTCACCCCGACGATGGCGATGGACACACGATGAGAGCGGCGAGGGTTCTGACGGCGATGATCGTGTCCGCGGTGACGCTGGCATCAGCGATGCCGACCTCGGCCCCGCGGGGAGTGGCGCGCCCTACGGGATCCCGTACGCGGTGGTCGATCGCAGCTTCCCGCGCGTGGACCCCGACTTCACCTTCGAACGCCTTGCGCCCCCGCGGGTGGACCTCGGCTGACGCCGCTGGCCTGCCGATCCTCCCCGGGCTCCTTCGACTCGACGAGGTGAGGTCGGGCCGGATCGACCACGCCTTGCGGATCACCGCGTCGCGAACGGACCGCAGCTTCCTGTGGCCGGCGCGGCACGGAGCGGTCGTGGCCGACAACGGGTCGAACTGGTTCGTGACCGGATCGGCCGACGAGGGTTGGGATCCACAGATGATTCGCGAGCTGAAGACGATCCCCGCCGGCTGGTTCGAGGCGGTGGACGTGTCTCCGTTGATGGTGCATCCGGCTCGCCGTGTTCGGGCGCGAACCCGATGCCGGTGGCCTCGTCTACTGGGGCGGCCAGCTCGCGTCCGGCCGTGGCCAAGGGCGGCTGACCCGAGCCGCCTCGCTGGTGGTCGACCGGGTCTGGCCCTACCCTCGACGGTGGGGCACGAGCCCGACCTCGAAAGGAGAAGCTCATGGCTGGACTTCATCTCGGTGAGCTGTCGATCACCTCGCCGGCGTTCGAACACGGGTCACCGATCCCCGATCGCTACACGGTCAACGGCGAGGACGTCTCGCCCGAGCTGGCCTGGACGAAGGTGCCCGAGGGCACCGCACAGTTCGCGCTGGTGTGCCACGATCCCGACGCCCCGCTCACCGACGGGTTCACCCACTGGGTCGCCTACGGCATCCCTGGCGATGCCACCGGCATCCCCGAGGGTGGAGGCGGTGCGTTCACCGAAGGGGTCAACAACTTCGGCAACCAGGGCTATGGCGGTCCGGCGCCTCCCCCGGGGCACGGCATCCACCACTACTACTTCCACCTCTACGCGCTCAGCGGCGAGGTCGACGCCCAGCCGGGTCTGACGAGAGCGGATCTGCTGGCCAAGATCGATCCGTTGATCCTCGAGCAAGCCCGCATCGTGGGTACCTACAGCCGCTGACGGGTCGGTCGGTCGCGACCGACCCGTCCTGTTTGCGGGGACGATCCGGAGGGTATGTCCACCGGGTGACAGCGCACCGTGCACCGACTGAGGAACGGGTTGTCGATGCGCTCCTCTCGCGTCACGGCCGGACCTTCGCCGCCGAGGCCGGCATCCGGCTGGGACGCAACACTCCGGCACCGCTGTTCCAGCTGCTGTGCCTCTCGCTGCTGGTCAGCGCCCGGATCAGCGCAGGGATCGCGGTGGCGGCGACACGGGCGCTCTTCGATGCCGGTTGGACCACCGCTGACAAGATGGCGGAGGCCACCTGGGAGGAGCGCACACGGGTCCTGAACCGGTCCGGGTACGCCCGCTATGACGAGAGCACCTCGGCCTACCTCGCCAGCACCGCGAGCCTGGTGGTCGAGCGGTACCGGGGCGACCTGCGTCGAATGCGGGTCGAGGCCGACGGTGATCTCGACCGCCTCCGTAGCCGGCTCACCGACTGCAAGGGGATCGGGGGCGTCGGCGCCGACGTGTTCGTCCGCGAGGTCCAGGCCGTGTGGCTCGAGTACGTCCCCTTCGTCGACGACCGCACGCTCGGTGTCGCCGCGACGCTCGGGCTTCCCTCGTCCGCGGCGGGCCTGCGGGTCACAGTCGATGACGTCGGCACCTTCGCGCGCTTGGTGGCGGCGTTGGTCCGCACCGGCCTGGAACGGGACCAGGAAGCCATCCTCGAGGAAGCGGGTATGCGATGAACGACCGCCTCGAGGAGTATCGGTCGAAGCGCGACCTCCACCGCACCGCTGAGCCCGCGGGCGGCCACCCTTCCCCACGGTCGGGGGATCCACGGTTCGTGATCCAGCACCACCGGGCCTCGTCCGAGCACTACGACCTCCGTCTCGAGATCGACGGTGTGCTGGTGTCGTGGGCGGTGCCGAAGGGGCCATCGACCGATCCCCGCGAGCGGCGGCTGGCGGTCCGCACCGAGGATCACCCGATCGACTACCTCGACTTCGAGGGCACCATCCCCGCTGACGAGTACGGGGGTGGATCGGTGATCGTGTGGGACATCGGGACCTGGCAGAACCTCACGACCGACGATGACGAGCCGGTCGCGCCCGCCGATGCGGTCGACCAGGGTCACCTCAGCTTCAACATCGACGGGGAGAAGCTGTCGGGTGGCTACACGCTCCAGCGCGTCGGCGACGATTGGTTGCTGATCAAGCACGACGACGGCGAGGCAGATGCTCGCCGCCGGCCGACCTCAACCCAGCCCGAGTCGGTCATCACCGGCGACACGGTCGATGAGGTGGCCGCAACCGCTTCCGACCGGGACCCCTCGGGCGTCGACGAGCCATGACCCGCCCGTCGTTCCGCTCGCCGATGTTGGCGACCCTCGTCGAGGATCCGGTCGAGGGCGAGGAGTGGATCTTCGAGCGCAAGCTCGACGGGATCCGGTTGATCGTGGTGCGCGACGGTCCGACGCTGCGCCTGTTCACCCGAAACCACCTCGACCACACCGACCGGTATCCCGACCTGCACGAAGTCCTCACCGACCAGCCCAGCGACCGGTACGTCCTCGATGGTGAGGTCGTGGCCTTCGACGGAAACCGGACGAGTTTCGCCAGGCTCCAGCGCCGCAGCGGCAGGGCCGGTCCCGAGGACGCGGGCAGAAGCCTCCCCGCAGTGAAGCTCTACGTGTTCGACCTGTTGCACCTCGACGGCGAGGATCGGGATCGACTCCCGCTGCGCGAGCGCAAGTCCATGCTGCGCCGAACGTTCGACTTCGCCGATCCGTTGCGCTTCTGTCCCCACCGCAACTCGGTCGGACCGGCGTTGCTGGAGCAGGCGTGTGAGGCGGGGTGGGAGGGGCTGATCGCCAAGCGGGCATCTTCGACCTACCGGTCGGGGCGGAGCCGTGACTGGCTGAAGCTCAAGTGCGTAGCCCGCCAGGAGATGGTGATCGGCGGGTTCACCGAGCCGACGGGTAGCCGCTCTCGGTTCGGTGCGCTACTGGTCGGCTACCACGACGGCGGCAAGCTCATCGATGCCGGCCGGGTGGGCACCGGCTTCGACGAATCGATGCTGGCGGAGCTGGGTGATCTGCTCGCAGAGCGGGAACGGGACGATCCTCCCTTCGACGACCCGCCCGATGGTCGCGATGTTCACTGGGTGGAGCCCGACCTGGTGTGCGAGGTCGGGTTCACGGAGTGGACCCGAGACGGCCGGCTGCGACATCCACGGTTCCTCGGCCTGCGCGAGGACAAGGACCCGGCCGAGGTCGTACGTGAGCAGGTCGGGGCGCGATGAGGCCCGCGCCGAGCCGTGCTGTTGCAACGTCGCACCCGCCGCTCAGGCGCGCACGTCCTGGCCGAGGATAGAAGCGGCGGCGCGCCCAGAGCGCGACATAGACCAACCCCACCAGGACCGGCACCTCGATGAGGGGACCCACGACGCCGGCCAGTGCCTGACCCGACGACACTCCGAACACCCCGATTGCCACGGCGATGGCCAGCTCGAAGTTGTTGCCGGCGGCGGTGAAGGCGATGGAGGTGTTGCGGTCGTAGGGGAAGCCGAGCCGGTAGCCGGCATAGAACGCACCGGTCCACATGATGGCGAAATAGAGGATGAGCGGCAGGGCGATCCGGGCGACGTCGAAGGGGCCGTCGGTGATCCGCTCGCCCTGGAGGGCGAACAGGACGACGATGGTGAACAGCAGACCCCACAGCGCCACCGGTGCGATGCGGGGAATGAACCGCTCTTCGTACCAGGTGATGCCCTTGGCGCGCTCTCCGAAGGTCCTGGTCAGGAACCCGGCGAGCAACGGGATGCCCAGGAAGATGAGCACCGACTTGGTGATCTCCCAGATGGTGACGTCGATGCCGTTGGAGTCCAGTCCCAGCCAACCGGGCAGCAGCTCGAGGTAGAAGTAGCCGAGGACCGAGTAGGCGGCGATCTGGAAGATGGAGTTGATGGCCACCAGCACCGCTCCGAGCTCGCGGTTGCCGTAGGCGAGGTCGTTCCAGATGAGGACCATCGCGATGCAACGGGCGAGGCCGACGATGATGAGGCCGGTGCGGTACTCGGGCAGGTCGGGCAGCAGCAGCCAGGCAAGGGTGAACATCAGGGCCGGGCCGATCAGCCAGTTCAGCACGAGCGACATCGTGAGGGATCGCCGGTCGATGACGGTGCTGATGGACCGGTACCGCACCTTGGCCAACACGGGGTACATCATCGCCAGTAGACCGATGGCGATCGGCAGCGAGACGGTGTCGATCTTGACGCGGTCGAGGGTGTCGTCGAGCCCGGTGAACATCTTCCCGAGCACGATCCCCGACACCATCGCGAGGCCGATCCAGACCGGCAGGAAGCGGTCGAGCTTCGACAGCCGGCCCACGATCGCGGCGTCAGGTTGCGCGGCGTCGGGTTGCGCGGTGTCGGTCACTGAGGAATCTCCGTTGATCGTCATTCGACGATGAACGATACCACGGGTGGTGGGGCACACGTGCAGCGGCTGGAACACAGAATAGGAGGCGCCCGCGGCAGGTTGGTGATCGGACGAACTCGCCGCCTCCACCGGTACGGTTGGGCGGGCGAGAGGCAGCGAACTGGCGAGCCCGGGAGACGGTCATGTGAGCCAAGAGTGGAAGTGCCTCGACGGCAACGAGGCGGCCGCACGCGTCGCCTATGCCCTGAGTGAGGTCGTGGCGCTCTACCCGATCACGCCGGCCTCGCCCATGGGCGAGCACTGCGACGACTGGGCCGCAGCCGACCGCCCCAACCTGTGGGGAGCGGTGCCCGACGTGGTGGAGATGCAATCCGAGGGTGGTGCCGCGGGTGCATTGCACGGCGCGCTGCAGAAGGGGGCGCTGGCCACCACCTTCACCGCATCGCAGGGCCTGCTGCTGATGATCCCCAACATGTTCAAGATCGCCGGTGAGCTCACACCGGCGGTGATCCACGTCGCCGCTCGCACCGTGGCTACCCACGCCCTGTCGATCTTCGGCGACCACAGCGACGTGATGCACGCCCGCAGCACGGGCTGGGCGATGCTCTCGGCCGGATCGGTCCAAGAGGCCCACGACTTCGCCCTGGTCTCCCACGCGGCGACCCTGCGGTCGCGGGTGCCGTTCCTCCACTTCTTCGACGGCTTTCGCACCTCGCACCAGATCGACAAGATCGCCACTCTGGCCGACGACGACATCTCCGCCCTGGTGCGCGACGACGACATCGCCGCCTTCCGGTCGCGGGGGATGACCCCGGATGCACCGGTGGTGCGGGGCACCGCCCAGAACCCCGACGTGTTCTTCCAGGCCCGCGAGGCGGCCAACCCCTTCCACCTGGCGGTGCCCGGCATCGTCAACGAGGTGTTCGACGAGCTGGCCGAGCGCACGGGTCGCCGCTACGGCCTGGTCGAGTACCACGGTGCCCCCGACGCCGACCGCGTGGTCGTGGTGATGGGATCGGCCGCCGGCGCCCTCGAGGAGACCGTCGACGCGCTGTGTGCATCCGGGGACAGCATCGGCCTGTTGAAGGTCCGGCTGTTCCAACCGTTCCCCTCCGAGGCCCTGGTCGCGGCGCTGCCGCCGACGGTGCGCTCGATCGCCGTGCTCGACCGCACCAAGGAGCCGGGCGCCGTCGGCGAGCCGCTCTACCTGTCGGTCCTCGGTGCACTGCACGAGGCCATGGACACCGACGAGCCCCCGTTCGGACACATGCCCCGCGTGATCGGAGGGCGCTACGGGCTGTCGTCGAAGGAGGTGACCCCGTCGATGCTCAAGCCGGTGTTCGACGAGCTTGCCGCCGACCATCCCAAGCGCCACTTCACCATGGGCATCTACGACGACGTCACCCGGCTGAGCCTGCCCATCGACACCGGGTTCGCCGTGCCCCGCGCCGAGGACGAGGTCCAGGCCATGTTCTTCGGCCTGGGGGCCGACGGCACGGTCGGTGCCAACAAGAGCTCGGTGAAGATCATCGGTGAGCACACCGACCTGTTCGCCCAGGGCTACTTCGTGTACGACTCCAAGAAGTCCGGTGCCGTCACCGTGTCGCACCTGCGGTTCGGCCCCGAGCCCATTCGGTCGACCTACCTCATCGACGGCGCCGACTTCGTCGCCTGCCACCAGTTCGGGCTGCTCGAGAAGCTCGAGGTCCTGACCCACGCCCGCCACGGCGCCACCTTCCTGCTCAACGCTCCCTTCGCCGCCGACGAGGTCTGGGACCACCTCCCGGTCGAGGTGCAGCGCGAGATCCTCGACAAGGACATCGCCCTGTGGGTGATCGACGCCGACCGCGTCGCCCGCGACGTCGGGATGGGAAACCGCATCAACACCGTGATGCAACCGTGCTTCTTCCAGCTCGCCGAGGTGCTGCCGGCCGAGGTGGCCATCGCCAAGATCAAGGACTCGGTCCGGGAGGCCTATGCCAAGCGGGGGCGGGCCATCGTCGAGCGCAACTTCGCGGCGATCGATCAGGCGCTGGCCAACCTGCACCGGGTCGAGACACCGGCATCGGCCACCAGCGACCGCTCGATCGTGCTCGACCTGCCCGACGACGCACCCGACTTCGTCAAGCAGGTCACCTCGGTGCTCATGGCGGGCCACGGCGACCTGCTTCCCGTCAGCGTCCTGCCCGTCGACGGCACGTTTCCCACCGGCACCGCCACCTACGAGAAGCGCTCGATCGCCAAGGAGATCCCCATCTGGGACCCCGAGGTCTGCATCGACTGCGGCAAGTGCGCCATCGTCTGCCCGCACGGGACCATCCGCATGAAGGTGTTCGACGAGGACGTCGCGGCCGACACACCCGACGACTTCTTGACCAAGCCCTTCCGGTCCAAGGACATCGACGGGCACCACCTCACGATCCAGGTCGCCCCCGACGACTGCACCGGCTGCGGTGTGTGCGTCGACGTCTGCCCGGCCAAGTCAAAGACCGAGATCGGTCACAAGGCGATCAACATGGAGCCGGCGATGGTCCACCGCGACACCGAGCGGCGACGGTGGGAGCACTTCCTCGCCATCCCTCCGCTCGACCGCGACCTGTTGCCCCACGACACGGTCAAGGGGTCCCAGGTGCTCGAACCGCTCTTCGAGTTCTCCGGCGCGTGCGCGGGATGCGGCGAGACTCCCTACATCAAGCTGGTGAGCCAGCTCTTCGGCGACCGGATGATCGTGGCCAACGCCACCGGCTGCTCCTCGATCTACGGAGCCAACCTGCCGACGACTCCGTGGACGACCAATGCCGAGGGCCGGGGCCCGGCGTGGAACAACTCGCTGTTCGAGGACAACGCCGAGTTCGGGCTCGGCATGCGCCTCGGCCTCGATGCCCAGGACCACGTGGCGCGGGTGCTGCTCGAACAGCTCACCGAGGTCGTGGGCGCCGACCTGGCGTGGGCGATCATGCACAACCCCCAGGAGGACGAGAGCCAGATCCGCGAGCAGCGCCGTCTGGTGGCCCAGCTCGAGGAGCGGTTGGCCACCGTCGAGGGCGAGCACCGGGTCGCGGCCCAGCGGCTGTGGGCGATGTCGGGCAACCTGGTCCGCCAAGGGGTGTGGCTCATCGGCGGCGACGGATGGGCCTATGACATCGGCTTCGGTGGGCTCGACCACGTGCTGTCCTCGGGCCGCAACGTCAACATCCTGGTGCTCGACACCGAGGTCTACTCCAACACCGGTGGCCAGGCCTCCAAGGCCACCCAGCGCGGCGCGGTCGCCAAGTTCGCCGCCGGCGGCAAGGACACCGGCAAGAAGGATCTCGGTGCCACCGCCCGGGCCTACGGCAACGTCTATGTCGCCCAGGTGTCGATGGGGGCCAACGAGTTGCAGACCACCAAGGCGCTGCTGGAGGCCGACGCCTGGCCGGGTCCGTCGCTCGTGATCGCCTACAGCACCTGCATCGCCCACGGGATCGACATGTCCAAGTCGATGACCCATCAGAAGGACGCGGTCAAGAGCGGCTACTGGCCGCTGTACCGCTTCCAGCCGAGCGAGGTCGAGGACGGCCAGCCCTTCAAGCTCGACTCCAGGGCTCCGACCATCCCCATCAGCGACTTCGCCAACAGCGAGGCCCGCTACGCGATCCTCCAACGCACCGACCCCGCCCGGGCGCGCGAGCTCGGTCAGGCGCTGCAGGCCGACGTCGACGAGCGTTGGCGCTACTACGAGCAGCTCTCGGCCATCCATCGCAGGATGCCCCACGTCGGCGACCCCGGCGCCGAGCCCGATCCGGACCCCGGGACCGAGGTCGACATCGACACCGGTCGACGCGAGAGCGAGGACTGACATGGTCGATCTCACCTGCCGCTACCTGGGCCTCGATCTGGCA
The DNA here is from genome assembly GCA_034521975.1 of Acidimicrobiales bacterium. Taxonomy (NCBI): domain Bacteria; kingdom Bacillati; phylum Actinomycetota; class Acidimicrobiia; order Acidimicrobiales; species Acidimicrobiales bacterium. The sequence continues at coordinate 45,787 of JAXHLR010000005.1, forward strand.
ACCCCGATCGTCGCCTCGGCGTCGCCTCTCAACGGCGAACCCGACACGGCCAGACGGGTCGAGGCCGCGGGGGCGTCGGCGATCGTCATGCCCTCGCTGTTCGAGGAGGAGATCCTCCACGAGGAAGTCGAGCTCAACCGCTCGCTCGAGGCCGGATCCGAGCACTTTGCCGAAGCGCTCGACTACTTCCCCGACATCGGCGACTTCGACACCGCCGGCGACCGGTACCTCGCCAAGATCGAAGCGCTCAAGGCAGAGCTGTCGGTGCCGGTCATCGCCAGCCTCAACGCCACCAGCGCCGGTGGTTGGGTTCGCCACGCCACCCTCATCGAACAGGCGGGTGCCGATGCCCTCGAGCTGAACCTCTACCACGTCGCCGCCGATCCCACCCGCGACGCGGCCGACATGGAGGCGGCCGACCTCGACGTCGTCCGCTCGGTGCGGGACAAGGTCGCCATCCCCATGGCGGTGAAGCTCAGCCCCCACTACTCGGCCTTTGCCCACTTCGCCGGTCAGGTCGCCGCCACCGGCGTGGACGGGCTGGTGGTGTTCAACCGCTTCTACCAACCCGACCTCGACCTCGACACCCTCGAGGTGGTGCATCGCGTCGAGCTGAGCACCCCGGGCGAGCTGCGACTCCCGCTGCGGTGGATCGCCATCTTGCGTCCCCAGCTGGGACCCGATGTGTCGATCGCCGCCACCACCGGCATCCACTCGGGCACCGATGCGGTCAAGGCGATCATGGTCGGCGCCGACGTCGCCATGCTCACCTCGGCCGTGCTGCGCAACGGGCCCGAGCACCTGCGCACGGTCGAGTCGGAGCTGCACGACTGGTTGGTCGAGCACGAGTACGACTCGGTCGACCAGCTCCGGGGCAGCGCCACCCAGGCCACCTCCGGCGATGCCGCCGCGTTCGAGCGGGCCAACTACTTCCAGACCCTGCACTCCTGGACGACGCCACCCGAGCTCACCGAGTCCTCACCCTCGTCCTGAGCGAACGCCGCCGCCGGGCGTCGATGACAACCGGGCGCTGGTCGACGAGTGGCTGGCCTCGGCGATCAGATGACAGCTCGGCCGAACGCCGACAGGACGGCGAACACGATGCTCCACGCCGCGACCCCTGCGAGGCTCCAGGCCAGGACCAGACCCCGGGGCATCCGCAGGGCGACCGCGGCGAGGGCCGCGGTGTGGGACCCGACCGTGAGTGGGCCGAGCAGGGCCACGCCGGGCAGCCCCCAGCGGTAGGCGATGCGGCGGACCCGCTCCCGGCGTCGGCTCGGCGGTGCGTCGCCGCGCGGCTCGCGCCGCATCCGGCCGATCACCTCGTCGCCGGCCACCACCGCCAGCACCAGGGTGGTGGCATTGCCCGCGAAGGCGAGCAGTCCAACCGGCACCGGGTGCATCCCCGCCGCGACCGATGCCGGGATCACGATCATCACCTCCAGCATCGGGACCGCTGCGGTGAGGAACACCAGCACGTACTGCCAGAGCAGGTCCATGCGCGCCGTCAGTCCGCCCCACGCCGGCAGACGTACACGGTGCAGGCGGACTCGTCGCCGGTGTAGGGGTTGGGGAAGGACACCACATGGGCCACGCATGACTCGAAGGCCCGGTCGGCCACCGCGATGAGCTCGTCGTCGGGTGGATCGTCGGACCACAGGGCGAACACGCCGCCGGGGTGGAGCAGGTCGCCGACCCGGGCGAGGCCGGCAGGCTCGTAGAAGCTCGCATGGCGGGGATCGAGCAGGTGGCGGGGCGAGTGGTCGATGTCCACGGCGATGACGTGAACCCGCGGCGGCACCAGTGGTCCGAAGCCCTCGTCGCCGGCGACCATGGCGAAGAAGTCGCCCTCGACGAAGCGGCAACGCGGGTCGGAGGTGAGCGCAGCGGCATCGGGCAGCAGCTGCTGGTCGTGCCAGCCGATCACCGCTGCCAACGCCTCGACGACCGCCAGGGACCGCACCCGAGGGTCCTCGAGGACCGCGCGGGCCGTGTAGCCGAGTCCGAGACCACCGACGACCACGTCGAGATCGTCGCTCGCGGCTTCGGACAGGGCGAGCGACGCCAGGGCAACCTCCGATGCGGTGAAGAGGCTCGACATCAGGAACTCGTCGTCGAGCTTGGCCTCGTAGACCTCGACCTGGAGCACCGGCTCGAGTCGGCGTCGAAGGCTGATCTCGCCGATCGGTGTGGGCTGCCGGTCCAGCTCCTCGAAGAGCGCGCTCACCCCGATCGTGTCCTCCTGTGGTCGTCGGCTCGGTCGCCCAAGCATGGACCATCTCGCGCTCGTCGGTCGCACCACCACTCCGCCACCACTTCACCACCGGTTCCTCAAGACTTGCGGGCCGGGTTGGTGGATCGTGGCCTCCGACCGACACCGAACACGGGAGGAACCCCCATGGCCAGCGACGACAAGGTGCTCATCGGACTCACCCACGCCGAGGACGAACCCGAGAACGTGCTCATCGCCTACCTGATGGCCGTCGAAGCCGTCCGGGCCGGCAAGGAGGCGCTGTTCTGGTTGACCAAGGACGCGGTGGCGATCGCGACGACGGGACACCTCGACAAGATCGGGGTGCCAGGAGCCCCATCGATCACCGACTTGCACGACGAGTACGTGAAGCTGGGCGGGAGGCTCTACGCCTGTCCCGTCTGTGTGAAGCTGCGCGGTCTCGAGGACGCCGACCTGGTCGACAACGCCGAGATCAAGGGCGTGCCCGCTGTCTACGAGTACACCGCCGGCGGGGCGCTGGTCTTCAACTACTGATCGCAGGGCCGGAGCCTCACCGCCGGCGGGGGGGGTCTAGAACGACATCGGGGGACGGGCGGGTGGACGAGGTGTGATCGCCGGCTTGGCCGGCTGCCCGTTCTGGTCGACCTCGACCGCAGGGGCGCGGAACTGCGAGTCGTAGAGCCGGAAGTAGGCGCCGTGGGCCGCGATCAGGTCGGCGTGGGAGCCCTGCTCGACGATGCGGCCGTCCTCCATCATCAAGATGATGTCGGCGTCGCGGATCGTGGAGAGCCGGTGGGCGATGACGAAGCTCGTCCGTTGTGAGCGCAGCGCTGCCATGGCCTCTTGGATGAGCATCTCGGTGCGGGTGTCGACCGAGCTGGTGGCTTCGTCGAGGATCAGGATCGACGGGTCGTTGAGGAACGCCCTGGAGATCGTGAGCAGCTGCTTCTCACCGGCGCTGAGGTTGCCACCGTCTTCGTCCACCACGGTCTGGTAGCCGGCGGGCAGCGTGTGCACGAACCGGTCGACGTAGGCCGCGGTCGCCGCCGCGATCATCTGCTCGTCGGTGGCGTCGAGGTTGCCGTAGTGGATGTTGTCCCAGATGGTGCCCTCGAACAGCCAGGTGTCCTGCAGCACCATGCCGATCTTCTCGCGCAGCTGATCGCGCCGGAGGGCCCGGATGTCGATGCCGTCGAGGGTGATGGCCCCACCGTCGATCTCATAGAACCGCATGATGAGGTTGACCAGGGTGGTCTTGCCGGCCCCGGTGGGACCGACGATGGCGATCGTCTGGCCGGGTTCGGCCACGAGCGACAGGTCCTCGATCAGCGGCTGTTCGGGATCGTAGGAGAACGAGATCTCCTCGAACGCGATCCGGCCCCGCGTGGTCTCCAGCGGCGGGGGATCGGTGGGTTCCTCGCTCTCTTCGTCGGCATCGAGCAGCTCGAAGACCCGCTCGGCCGATGCCAGACCCGACTGGAACATGTTCATCATCCCCGCCAGGGCGCTGAGCGGCTGGGTGAAGAGCCGCGAGTACTGGATGAACGCCTGGAGCTCGCCGATGCTCATGGCCCCGGCGGTGATGCGGAGGCTGCCCAACACGGCGACGACCAGGTAGTTGAGGTTGCCGAGGAACATCATCGTCGGTTGGGTGATCCCCACCACGAACTGGGCCTTGTAGCCGGCCTCGTAGGTCGCGTCGTTCACCTCGGAGAACTGTCGTTCGACCTCCTGCTGGCGGCCGAACACCTTCACCAGCGAGTGCCCGGTGAACGCCTCCTCGACGATGGCGTTGAGCTCACCGGTGTGACGCCACTGGGCCATGAACCGGACCCGGGCCTTCCCGGCGATGTACTTGACCAGCCGGATGGAGGTGGGGATCAGCACCACGGCGAAGATGGCGAGCAGGGGCGAGATCCACACCATCATCGCCACGACGCCGATCACCATCAGGATCTGGTTGAGCGCCTGGCTGACCGTCATCTGCAGACCCTGGGCGACGTTGTCGATGTCGTTGGTGACCCGGCTCAGCAGGTCGCCTCGTGGGGTCTTGTCGATGTAGCTGAGCGGGAGCCGGTTGACCTTCTCCTCGACGGCGGTGCGCAACCTCGACATCGTTCGGTGCACGACACCGGCCATGAGGAACGCGACCAGCCACGAGAACAGCGCGCCGGTGAGGTAGACGCCGATGGCCACGCCGAGCACCCCGCGCAGCTCGGCGAAGTCGACGCCGTCGCCCGCGAACATGCCCTCGACGATGACGTCGGTGGCCTGGCCGAGCAGGCGAGGGCCGAGCACGGTGAACGACACGCTGATCGTGACCGCCACCAGCACGACGATCACCTTCGACCGCTCGGGACCCAGCAGGGCGAACAGGCGCCTGGCCGCACCGCGAGGGTCCTCGGGGGTCACCATCGGCGGCGCGCTGGCGGTGAAGGGGCTGCGGGTCAGGGCCTGATCGCGGGTGGAGACGCGCTCGCCGGACGACGGCTGTGGTGCTGTCGTGGTCACAGCACCTCCTCGACGCTGCGCTGGGACTCGACGATCTCGACGTAGGTGGGGCAGGTGTCGAGCAGCTCGTCGTGGATGCCGAGGCCGACCACCTCACCGCCCTCGAGCACCATGATCTGGTCGGCGTCGATGATGGTCGACACCCGCTGGGCGACGATGACGAACGTGGACCCCGAGGTGTAGGGCACGAGCGCTGCCCGCAGACGAGCATCGGTGGCCAGGTCGAGGGCCGAGAACGAGTCGTCGAACAGGTAGATGTCGGGCCGGCGGATGAGGGCTCTGGCGATCGCCAACCGCTGGCGCTGGCCACCGGACACGTTGCTGCCGCCCTGGGAGATCTGGGCATCGAGCCCCTCGGGCTTGGCGGCCACGAAGTCGGAGGCCTGGGCGATGGTGAGGGCCTCCCACATCTCGTCCTCGGTGGCGCCCTCCTTGCCGTAGCGCAGGTTGTCGGCGATGGTGCCCGAGAAGAGGAACGGCTTCTGCGGCACCAGCCCGATCCGCGACCACAGGTCGTCCAGCGCGAGCTCACGCACGTCGACCCCGTCGACCAGCACCGAGCCCCCGGTCACGTCGTAGAGGCGGGGAACGAGGTTCAACAAGGTGGTCTTGCCCGAGCCGGTGCTGCCGATGATGGCGGTCGTCTGGCCGGGACCGGCGGTGAGCGAGACGTTCCTGATCACCGGCTCCTCAGCGCCGGGATACCCGAAGCTGACGTCGCGCAGCTCGAGGGTGCCGGTGCGGGCGAGGCCGGTGACGGGTCGGGCGGGCGCCACCACCGACGACTCGGTGCCGAGCGCCTCCATGATCCGCCGACCCGACACCGCGGCGCGGGGCAGCATCACGAACATGAAGCTCGCCATCATCACCGACATGAGGATGAGCACGATGTAGCCGAGGAAGGCGACCAGCGAGCCGACGCTGGTCTGGCCGGCGTCGATCCTCGACGCGCCGTACCAGATCACCGCCACGCTGGTGCCGTTCTGCACGAGCAGCACGAGCGGAAACATGACCGCCATGAGCCGACCGCTGCGCAGCGCAGTGGCGGTGAGGCCCTCGTTGGCCCGTGCGAACCGTTCACGCTCGGCCGGTTCGCGCACGAATGCCCGCACGACCCGGATGCCGGTGATCTGCTCCCGCAGCACGGTGTTGACGTCGTCGATGCGGTCCTGCATCGCAGTGAACACCGGATGGAGCTTGCTCATGAGCAGCCCGACGATCAGTGCCAGGACGGGGATCGCCACGACGAGCACCACCGACAGACCGATGTCCTCGCGCACCGCCATGAACGTGCCGAACACCATGGTGATGGGGGCGACGACGGCCATCATGCACGCCATCTGGACCATGACCTGGACCTGCTGCACGTCGTTGGTGATCCGGGTGATGAGGGTCGGTGGACCGAACTGGCCGACCTCTCGGGCCGAGAAGCCGGTGACCTGGTGGAACAGCTCGGAGCGGATCTCGCGGCCGACACCCATCGACGTGCGGGATGCGAAGTAGATGCCCGACACCATGCAGGCCGCCTGGGCGAGGGTGGCGCCGAGCATGATCGCCCCGATGGACCAGATGGCACGGCGATCGCCGGCGACGACGCCTTCGTCGATGATCCGGGCGGTGATGCGGGGCAGGTAGAGGTTGAACACCGCCTGTCCGGCCTGGAACACCAGCACCCCCACCAGCAGGCGGCGGACGCGGGGGATGAAGGTGCGGAGCAGCTCGATCATGGGCGGGCGCCCCGGACTCCGTCGAGGAGCAGGTCGACGATCTGTGCCGGTGGCATCGGGTGCTCGACCACTGCCGGGTGGGAGCAGCCCAAGGTGAGCGCCAGCAGGGCGCGGGCGGTGTCGGTGGTCGATTGGCGCAGCTCTGCGGCCACCGGAGCGAACAGCGGCTCGAGCGCGCTGACCTGACGTGCGGCGGCGTGGTTGCTGGCCGTCCTGGGGCGGGTGGGATGGCCGGCCGGGCCGACGGCGACCAGCAGCTGCCAGATGTGGGCGATGTGGTCCTGGAGGATCCGGACCGCCTCGATCAGCCGGTCCTCGAGATCCAGTTCCGGGTCGATGGATGAGAGGCGCTCGATGGCGGGTTCAGGATCGAGAGCGGCTTCGACTGCGGCGGCGATGAGGGAGTCCTTGTCGTCGAAGACGCTGAAGACGGTGCCCTCGGCCACGCCCGCGGCCTCGGCGATCTGTCGGCTCGTGACGGCGGGGCCGTGATGACGCAGCAGCGGGATGGTGGCCGCGATGATTGCGGCCCGTCGTTCGGGTGGTGACAGTGGGGTGGCCCGGCCGGGTCGCGCCCGGGAGGCCCCTCGCCCGGTGGCGTGGGTCGGCGACATCGGGCGAACACTAGACGATTGAGTGAGCGCTCACTCAATCGATGGCTCAGGCCGTTCGGTCGACCGCCCGTTCGAGCGCAGCGGCGTGGAGGTCGACCGCGTTGCGGTCGAACAGGGTGAAGCGCACCCGCCGTACCGATCGCAGCGCCGGCGCCACCTCGACGACCGTGCCGACGGCGATGTCGGCGGCGTCGTCCATCGGGTACCCGAACGCTCCGGTGGAGATCGCGGGGAACGCCACCGAGACGAGTCCGTAGTCGTCGGCGAGCTGGAGCGCCTGGCGGTAACAGGACCTCAGCAGCTCGTCGGCTGGCTCGTCGATCCCGTAGATCGGGCCGAGGCAGTGCAGCACGTGCGGGTTCGGGAGACCGTGGCCTCCGGTGATCACGCACTCGCCCGGCCGGATCGGCGCCAGCGGCCGGCACTCGTCGGCCAGCTCCGGACCAGCGGCCCGGTGTATCGCACCGGCAACACCCCCGCCCGGCAGCAGCTCGGCGTTGGCCGCGTTGACGACCCCGTCGAAGCCGACCTGATCGGCGATGTCTCCCTCGACCACCTCGATGGTGACCTCGCCCACGCTGCGCTCCATGGTGATGCACCTCCTCGCGACGCCTCGTGCTCCTGTATACCGATCTGTCGGTGGGTTGGCCTACTCGGTAGCCTCCGATCATCAGTCCGAAAGGGCGATCATCAGTCCGAAAGGGGAGGAACCCCGTTGCGCTACGTCTACTCCTTCGACCACGAGCACGTTCGGCCACCGATGGAGCTGAAGGACCTGCTCGGCGGCAAGGGCGCCAACCTCGCCGAGATGGTGTCGGTGTTGTCCCTCCCGGTTCCGACCGGGTTCACCATCAGCACCGACGCCTGCCGCCACTACCTCCGAGCCCACTCCTGGCCCGATGAGCTGGCGGGTGAGGTCGATGACGCCATCGCCCAGCTCGAAGCGCAGGCCGGCCGTCGTCTCGGCGATCCCGACGACCCGCTGCTGGTGTCGGTTCGGTCGGGGTCCAAGTTCTCGATGCCGGGGATGATGGACACCGTGCTCGACCTGGGGCTCAACGACCGATCGGTCGAAGGACTCGCTCAGGTCACCGGTGACGACCGGTTCGCGCTCGATTCCTACCGGCGGTTCATCCAGATGTTCGGCAAGGTCGTGCTCGGAGTCGCGTCGGCCGCGCTCGACGAGCCCATGGAACGGGCCCGGGTCGCTGCGGGGGTCGAACACGATGCCGCCATCCCGGTCGAGCAGCTCAAACAGGTGATCGACCAGCTCCGCCAGGCGATCGTCGACCACACTGGTGACCCCTTCCCCCAAGACCCCCGCGACCAGCTCCATCTGGCGATCGACGCGGTGTTCGGGTCGTGGAACTCGCCGCGGGCCCGCGCCTACCGCAACCGCGAGCACATTGACCACGACCTCGGCACCGCCGTCAACGTCCAGATGATGGTCTTCGGCAACCGTGACGAGCGGTCGGCCACCGGTGTGGGGTTCACCCGCGACCCTGCCACCGGGGCCAGCGGACTCTATGGCGACTTCCTCCTCCAGGCCCAGGGCGAGGACGTCGTGGCCGGCAGTCACCGGACCCAACCCCTGGCCGAGATGGACGACGTGTTCCCCGACATCCACGGCGAGTTCGTCGCCATCTTCTCGCGCCTCGAGGCCCACTACCGCGACATGCTCGACATCGAGTTCACCATCGAGCAGGGCAAGCTGTGGATCCTGCAGACGCGGGTGGGCAAGCGCACCGGCGCGGCAGCACTACGCCTGGCCGTAGCGATGACCGACGACCCCATCATCGCCCTCACCCGGGAAGAGGCGGTGCAACGCATCACCGCCGACCACCTCGACCAGGTGCTGCACCCCCAGTTCGACAAGTCGCACGCCCACGAGGTGCTCGTCACCGGCATGGGTGCGTCGCCGGGAGCAGCGGTCGGCAAGGTGTACTTCACCGCCGACGACGCCGTCGCCGCCCGCGAGCGCGACGAAGAGGTCATCCTCGTCCGGGTCGAGACCTCGCCCGACGACGTTCACGGCATGCAGGCCGCCGAGGGCATCCTCACCTCCCGCGGTGGTCTCGTCAGCCACGCCGCGGTCGTCGCCCGGGGATGGGGCAAGCCGGCGGTGGTCGGCGCCGACTCGATCAAGGTCGGCGACGGGTCCTTCACCGTCGGTTCCACGACCGTGAACCAGGGCGATGTGATCTCCATCGACGGCACCACCGGTGAGGTGGCGGTGGGAGCGGTCCCGTTGACCGCGTCGGTGGTCCCCGACGAGCTCACCACCGTCCTCGGGTGGGCCGACGCGATCCGTGGCTCGCAGATGACGGTCCGGGCCAACGCCGACACGGCTCCCGACGCCGCCCAGGCACGTGCCTACGGCGCCGAAGGGATCGGGCTGTGCCGCACCGAGCACATGTTCCTCGGCGACCGGCTCCCGGTGGTGCAACGCATGATCCTGGCCTCGACCCCCGACACCGAGCAGGAGGCGCTCGACGAGCTGCTCGAGGTCCAGCGAGCCGACTTCGTCGAGGTGCTCGAGGCGATGGACGGGTTGCCCGTGACCGTCCGGCTGCTCGATCCGCCGCTGCACGAGTTCCTCCCCGACTACGACATCTTGTTGCGCGCCCACGCCCGCGACGAGCTCGACGCCGACGACCTGGCGCTGTTCGCCGCAGCGGGGGTCTGGCGGGAGTCCAACCCGATGCTCGGTGTCCGCGGCGTGCGGCTGGGGGTCATCAAGGCCGGTCTGTACAAGATGCAGGTTCGTGCCCTGCTGGAGGCGGCGGCCCAGCGGGCCGACGCCGGGGGAACCCCCATCATCGAGATCATGATCCCGCTGGTGGTCACCCTGGCCGAGGTGGCGTTGGTTCGCCGCTGGATCGAGGAGGAGGTCGAGGATGCCCAGGCACGATCCCCACGGCTGGTCGAGGTGTCGATCGGCACCATGATCGAGACGCCGCGGGCGGCCATCCGGGCAGACGACATCGCCGAGGCCGCCGACTTCTTCTCCTTCGGCACCAACGACCTCACCCAGATGACCTTCGGGTTCAGCCGGGACGACATCGAAGCCCGGGTCCTGCCCCGGTACCTCAGCGAAGGGCTGTTGCCCCGAGACCCGTTCGAGACGATCGACGTCCGCGGCGTCGGTGAACTGGTCGCCACCGGTACCGAGCGCGGTCGGTCGGTGACCCCGGGGCTGAAGATCGGTGTGTGCGGCGAGCACGGCGGAGATCCCGAGTCGATCTCCTTCTTCCACAGCATCGGCATCGACTACGTGTCATGCTCACCGTTCCGTGTGCCCACGGCCCGTCTCGCCATCGCCCAGGCCATTCTCGCTGCCCGGCCCGCCGACCGAGCCTCCCGATCCGATGAGAACCCGACGCTGACCACCTGACCCCCCGGACCACCTGGAGCGCACCATGGCCGACGACGAGCTGTCCGACTTCGAGCACACGAGCTTCGCTCCCGTCGATGGGAAGGAGCGCGCGATCTTCCGGAAGGGCGACGGCCCCGCGGTCATCGTGATCGCGGAGCTGCCGGGCATCACCCCCAACGTCGCCGACTTCGCCCGACGCGTGGCCGACCTCGGCTGCACCGCGGTGATGCCCCACCTGTTCGGCATCCCGGGGCGCGATCCCAACGCCGGTCGCATCGCGCCGTTGACCTACGCCATGTCATCGCTGGTCCCGGCCTGTGTCAGCCGCGAGTTCACCACCTGGGCAACCGGGCGAACCTCGCCGGTCGTCGAGTGGCTGCGTGCCCTCGCCTCCCAGGAGCACCAACGCTGCGGGGGACCGGGCGTGGGTGCGGTCGGCATGTGCTTCACCGGTGGCTTCGCCCTGGCGATGGCCACCGACCCCGTCCTCGTCGCTCCCGTGATGAGCCAGCCGTCGATGCCGATCGCCGTTCGATCCAAGCAGCGCAGGTCCATCGACTGCTCGCCCGCCGACCTCGACCTGGTCGCGCAGCGCTGCGCGACCGAGGGTCTCGAGGTCTTGGGCTTGAGGTTCCGGGGCGACCGGTTGGTGCCCCCCGAACGGTTCGAGTTGCTGCGTCAGCAGCTCGGCGACGCCTTCGTCGCCATCGAGCTCGACGCCGAGTCGGCCAACCCCGACGCGAGGATGAAGCCGCATTCGGTGCTGACCGAGCATCTCATCGACGTTCCTGGCGAGCCCACACGCGCCGCGCTCGACCGGGTCCTCGAGCATCTCCGCTCCCGGCTGCTGGACCAGTAGCGGCCATGGCCGGGCGTCAGGCAGGAGCGGGCACGAACACCTCGAAGTCGCCGAGGTAGCGGAGGTCCTTGTCCTGGGTGTACTCGGCCAGGTTGCCGGGGAACAGCGTCCAGATCCGGCCGTCGGGCGCCTGGTACCAGCTGGCGCACGAGCCCGACCACACCGTCGGCTCGAAGCGCGCCTGCAGGGCTTCGCAGTGGGCCAGCGTCGGTTCGCGCTTGGCCTCGACGAGCACCCCGGGCCCGTTGCGGACGAGCAGCTCGGTCACGAACCGCGAGTCGACCTCGATGGTGGCCACGCTCGGGAGGTAGCCGCTGGCCGAGTTGGGTCCGTCGATGAGGAAGAAGTTCGGGAACCCGGGGACGGCGACGCCCTTGTAGGAGATCAGGTCGTCGGCCCACACCTCGGACAGGTTGATCCCACCGGGACCGGTGACCGGTGGGGTCCGCCAGCCGCCCTCGGGATCGAACCCGGTCGCGCACACCACGATGTCGGCGTCGACGGAGACCTCGCGTCCCTGTTCGGTGGCGACCACCCCCGTGGGGGTGAGTCCGGTGGCCGGACCGTCCACCAGCTCGACGTGGTCCAGAGCCAGGGCCTGGAACCAGTTGTCGGAGATGAGGATACGCTTGCATCCGAGCTCGTAGTCGGGGGTGAGCTTGGCCGCCAGGTCGGGGTCGTCGATCACGCTGCGCATGTAGCCGAGCGCGAGCTCGGCCGCGCCGGCGTTGAGTGGGGACCCGGACTCGAACAACGGGTAGAGCGACGCTTCGCGCTCGTCGGCCATGGTGGCCCGGAAGCGATCGAAGTCGTCGGGCGAGGCACAGAACGCGGCGATCTCCTCCGCGGTGAACTCCCGATCGTTGCGGGGCAGCACGTAGCTTGGGGTTCGCTGGAACACGGTGACCCGCTCCGCCGTGGCGGCCAGCTCCGGCACGACCTGGATCGCGCTGGCGGCCGAGCCGATCACCGCGACCCGCTTGCCGGAGATGTCGACCTCGTGGTCCCAGCGAGCGGTGTGCATCAGCTGCCCGCCGAAGGACTCGAGTCCGGCGACGTCGGGCCAGTTCGGATGGTGGAGCACCCCGGTGGCCTTGACCACGACCTCGGAGGTGATCGTCGACCCGTCGGCCAGCTCGGTGTGCCAGCGGGATCGGTCGTCGTCGAAGGTGTGGCCGGTCACCCGGCGACCGAAGTGGAGGTGCTCGTCGAGACCGAACTCGGACGCGCACCGCTCGAGGTAGGCGAGGATCTCGGTCTGCGGGGAGTAGGCCCGGCTCCACTCGGGGTTTCCTCGGAACGAGTAGCAGTACACGTGGCTGGGAACGTCGCAGGCCGCCCCTGGATAGGTGTTGTGACGCCACGTGCCGCCCACGCCGTCGGACATCTCCACGATCACGAACTCGTCGATGCCCGCGTCGAGCAGGTCGTGTCCCACACAGATCCCCGCGAAGCCCGCACCCACGACCAGCACCCGCGTCTCGATGTCCCCCCGGATCTCCATCCCTGCCACCCTAGGACGACTGCCGGCGTCACTGGTACGAGACGAACCCCGGAGGTGGGTCGAGCCCCATGAGCTCTGCCGGGGTCATGACCCTGGTGTCCTGGCGGTAGAAGAGCTTCATGCCCCGCTCGAAGCGGTCGGGGAGGAGTGTGTGATAGTCGCCCAGCTTGGATTCCGGCGAGCCGAAGCCGTCGGCGTGGAAGACGATCGCCACCCCCTCGCGGTCGACGACCTGGTCGGCGTTGGTGACCATGCCCGGTGTGAAGCGGTGGACGACCAGCAGCTTCTCGGGCAGGTCGTGGGTGGCGACGAGCTCGGCCAGGTAGGCCGACACCTGGTTGATCTCGGCCGCGTCGATGGTGCCGATGAGCCCGCCACCAGGCTCCTGACCAGGTCCGGCCGACCACTCGGGATCGAGCGCGAGCCCGACGTCGGGCTGGACGAGGAACGGCTCGTAGTGGCGGGCATGGTCGATGAACCGTGCCCGTCCAGGCTGGAGATCGAGCACGAGCATCCCCTCGAGAGCGCGCACCGCGTCGAGGTACGGCTCGATCTCTGCGAAGGGCGTGTGGGAGGTGTAGTCGCCGGTGGAGGTCGGCGTGGAGTGGGCGATGCTGCCGATCAGCTCGAAGACCGGGAGCACGGTGCGGTCGCTGAGCTCGGTGTAGGGCCGGACCTGTTCGAGGAGACGCTGACCCGCCTCTGCAGGAGTACCTTCACCCAGCACCCCCAGGACCGGAGTGGCTGTCCCTCCGTAGAACGCGACGAGCAGGTGATCCGGGAACAGCTCGGTGCCGCCTCTGGGGAGTTGGCCGTCGGTGCGGCCCGGCCTCGGACCACGGCGGAGAGAGAATGTGTAGTCGGCCCGTGCCACGGTGTCGCCGTCGTAGCCGAACGCGGTCACGACCACGTCGGCCTGCCCACCGAGCGGGACCCACACCGGTGTCTCGGTGGCGGTGAACCGCAGCGTCGTCCCGTCGGCGTCGATCGTGCCGGCGACCCGGCGACCGTCGACGGTCACGATGATCGTCGACGCCTCGACCACAACAGGGCTGTCGGTGTCGAAGACGACGGTGTCGAGATGGGTGATCTCCCGTCCAGGGGCGGGCGACGCCGACTGCACCCCGAGGTCGGAGAGCCCGAACGCCTCGGGCGAGGTGAGCACGGCGCGTGCGACGCTGGTCCGCTCGGCGCCGGCGGCCACCTGTGCGCTCCAATGGGTGAGCCCCGCGGGGTCGGGGTCCCGGGCGAGGATGTCGCGATACAACGCTCGGACGTACCCTTCGGGCGTACCGCCGCCCTGTGCGGAGAAGTACTCCGACGAGGCGGTGAGACCGGTCCAGAGGTCGGTGACCGCCCGGGAACGACCCAACCGCGCGGCCCACCAGCTGTGGCCGGCGGGCTCGGGCGATCGATGGAGGAAGCGCTCGTAGGCCCGGGTGACGAGGTGGCGGTGGTGCTCGGTCGAGGTTCCGAAGGACTCCAGCACCGCCCTCGGCGCGACGCCGTCGTCGAATCGCGAGAGCCAGTAGCGCCGCCCGGCGATGTCGGGCTCGCGCCCGAGCAATCCCTGGTAGGCCGCGTTGAGGAAGCCCTCGTGGTCGCCGAGGGTGGCGGGGACCGGTGTGGTGGCGCGCTCGGCCGGTCGCCGGTGACTGGTTGGCACCAACTCGGCCGCTGCGTCCGGCGAGCCCGGCGCGTCGGACCGGGTCGTCTCCGGCGACGTGTCGCCGGTGAGCAGACCCGCTCCCGAGAAGACGATGCCCGCGACGAGCAGGCATGAGAGCACGGCCGTGGCCGTCCACGCCCGGGCTCTGGATCGTGTCCTGCGTTGGTCGTTCACCAGCGTCGGTCCTCGGTCGTCGTGTCGGCAGTCGTGCCCCAGCGGTGGTCGGTCATCGCAACCGTCGCGACCACGACCGAGGCCGTTTGGCCGGGTGTACGCAAGGGTAGAGGACCGCCATGTCGATCGATCAGCCCACCCACAAAGAGGTGCTCGACGCCACGGCTGAGACCGAGCGCACCATGGAGCCCCAGACCGTGGCCGTCAACGTCTATGAGTCCAGCACCACTCTGGTCGTGCTGGCGCCGATGCCTGCGGTGCAGCCCCAGGACGTGACCGTCGAGCTACGTCCCGGACAGCTGCGGTTCTGGGCCCATGTTCGCAGCGCCGGTCCTCGCCAGTTCCTGATCCACGAGTGGGAGTACGGCGGGTTCGAGCGCGAGCTCGAGCTGCCCGACGGCTATGGGGGACAGCTGGAGGCCACGCTGGCCAACGGCCAGCTGGCGATCCGGGTGCATCAGGGTTCCACCACCGAACCGATCACGGTGCACCCGGAGGACCCCACCCACGCCCGCTGACCGGCCGACGTCGCCGCCCGACGGGTGCGGTTCAACTCCGGTCACGTCCATGGGTCACATGCGCCATCGACGGTGACCAGACTCCCGGATCACCGTCCCAACCAGACGAGCGCAGCATCTGGGCGACGTCGGTGACGAACTGGTCGGGTCGCTGTTCGAGCATGCGGCCCGTGTGGATCAGCAACGCGTTGCCGGCCAGCTCGATCTGGTTCCGCCGGTGGAGGTCTAGTTGGATCAGGTCCTCGCTGGCGAAGTGGGGCCCGCCGAAGATCTCCAGGTAGCAGCGCAGGTGTGGCCACCCGAAGTCGATCGTGACCGGCACCCCGTCGGCGCACATCACCTTCACCTGCGCTTTGGGTTGGGGAAGCCGGCCCGAGTCGCGCATCAGCACGAAGGCATGATCCTCGGTACGGCTGTCGCGGGCGACCTCGCCGTAGTGGGCAGCGACGAGCTGGCGCAGCGGACCGATCCCGTCGCGGCCGGGACGGCCGTGGTCGACGAGGGTGGCCAGCAGCTCGTCCCACTCCAGGCCGTGGCGTCGCCGGGCCTCCCACATCGCCGGACGGACCGCGCTCGGTTCGACCCCGCCGAGGTCGAGCAGGGTGCGGGCCAGGCTCGTGACAGGGATCCCGTCGATGTGGGTGGCTCCTGCCTTGTCGAGGTCACGCGTCGCGTGCAACAGCATCCCGCGCCGGCTCCGGTTTCGACCTCCCCTCGGGACCGACACCTCGATGGGAACCGCTCCCGTCGGGGCGATGCCCCACATGCGGGCCGCGGCTCGGTGGCTCAGCAGGGCGTCGGGCCCCACCGAGAGCACCGCCACCATGAACCGCTGATGCAAGGTCTTCGGTGCAGCTCCGATTCGGTAGACGCCGAAAGAGGCTCGGTGCCAGTGGCCCGCGCCCATCCGGCGACGCACGAGGTCGGCGGTTCCGCCCAGCGCGGTGATCTGGCGGTAGGCCACGACGCCGTGCTGGTCTCGGGCCAGGGCATTGATCGCTCGCTCGATGGCGGACATGGCGTTCCCCAGGCAGTCGACAGCTCCCGGGGAAGGCGTGCAGAAGCGTATGCGTGAGTGGCCGGCTTCGGCAAGGGTCGCCACTCTGGTCACGTTCATGGGTCACATACGCCATCGACGGTGACCAGACTCGGTGGACCGAGCGAGTCGCCTCACACCTCCCGATCCGGGAGGAGCCACGGGACGACGCGCAGGTAGGCCACCATGGCCAGCAGCTCGACGAGTGACTGGAACACCACCACGACCACGGCCAGCCCGTAGGCATCGGGCACCGCGAGGGCGAAGGGCAGCACGACGAACGAGTTGCGGGTGCCGACGCTGAACACGAGCGTACGCGCCGGCCCGGGCGACAACCCCACCAGTCGCCCGCCCACGACACCGATCAGCAACGCGGCCACGGCGAACGCGACGTAGACGCCTCCCAGGCGGGGGAGCAGGCCCAACGAGTCGGTCACCACGTTCACCTGTGAGGCCGCGACGAGGAACACGACGACCGCGACGAGCGGAACGGCCAGCGTCCCGACTCGTTCCAGCGAGCCTGGCCCGCCCGCCGTCCGTTCGAGCAGGCGTTGGGCTCCCCAGGCGCCGACGAGCGGCAGCAGGATGAGGGTGGCGAAGGTCCCCGTCGCCGACCCGATCGAGATGATCCCATCGAACACCTCGCCGTGCATGAGCCACAGGTAGACGGGGAGCAGCGCCAGTTGCAGCACCAGGTTGACCGGCATGAGCGTCATCGCTCGCCCCGTGTCCCCCCGGGCCAGATGGGTGAAGGTGATGAACCAGTCGGTGCAGGGAGCCAGCAGGACCAGCAGGACACCGAGCCGCACGGCCGGGTCGGGCCCCACCACAGGGAGCAGCCCCCACACCACGACCGGTACCACCACGAAGTTGGCGGCCACCGCCGTGGCCAGGAAGCGCACATCGGCGGCCGCCGTCCGCAGTCGATCGAACCGCACCTGGGCGAAGGTCACGAAGAGCAGTGCGACCAGGGTCGGTCGCACCGCGACGTCGAGCGCCCCGGCCCCGTCGTCGAGACCCAGGCCAACCCCGAAGCCCAGGAGGATCGCGGCCAGATAGACCCAGACCTGATGACGCTCGAGCCGACTCACCATCTGGTCGGGCACGGTACAAGCGTCGCGGGCCCGGTCGCTCGAGTGGAGCGGAGTCAGTGGGCGGTGAGCCGGTAGGTGGTCCCCACCACGCTGGGGGCGTAGCGGTCTGGGGCGAAGCGGTCGGCCAGGGCCGCCTTGGCTCGCCAGCCCGTGCAGTGACCGGGCGCGACGATCGTCGGATCGATCACCCCAGCCAGGTCGGCCACCGTGTCGGCGATACGGGACTCGACCGCGCCGCCGGCCAGGTGGAACCCCCCGAGCACGAGATCGACCGGGGTGTCGGCGAAGTGGTCTCGCGCACCCATGCACGCGTTGACGATCCCCGCGTGCGAGCACGCTGACATCACCGTCACGCCCCTGCCCTTCACCTCGGCGGCGAGGAACCGCTCGTCCATGATCAGCGGGTCGGGTTCGCCGACACCCTCGCGGAACGAGTGGTGGCCGATGAGGCCGACCTCGTAGCGGGTGCGTCGCTCGATGGCGCCACTGCCGAGGAAGAAGTCGCCCGCGAACGTGTGGGGTTCGGCGCTGGTGGTCACCTCGCCGCCGGCGCTGCTGAACGCCTCGAAGCGGGGCTCGTTGGGGAGGAGGACCATCGCTCCGGATGCGGCCTTGGTGCCGCGCTGGTCGGGACGGTCAGGGTGGAGATCGACCACGGGGGGCGGCAACCCCGCTGCCGCACGAGCCTCGGCGATCACCTTCGCTGCTGCCGGTAGGGCACCGCTGTGGTCCCAGTGCCAGTGGGACAGGAACACGACCTCGATCGCGGCCAGGTCGATGTCGAGTCTGGCGGCGTTGTCGAGCCACACCTCCTCGTAGGGGCCGGCGTCGAAGAGCACGGTGTGGGTCTCGTCGCCGATCCGTCCCTCGGCCACCGCCGAGTACCCGTGGCACGCCACGCACAACTCGCCGAACACCTCGAAGCAGTCATGACCGTCGGCCGAGGTGGTTGGTGCGATCCGTCCCATGTGCCCGATCAGCTCGGGGACCTGCGGTAGCTCCTTGTCGACCGTCGAGAGCGTGTCGGTCTCGTTGTCGACCACCACGGTGAGCGTGAGCTCGTCGAGAGGCCGGGACCGTAGCTGGGGTTCCATCAGCGACTCCTCCTTCTCCGCTCCATGATCATTGCCGCCCGAACCTGCCACGGCCGGGTGGTCAGGGCTCCATCACGACCCAGCCTCGCCGCTGGAGCTCGGCTGCGAGCACCTCGTCCGGAACCTTCTGCAGCGAGCGAGCCTGCTCAGCCTGACGTCGGTCGATGGCGGCCGAGGGGCTCGGTTGTGGCGGTTCCTGCTCGTCAGCATCGCCGGGAGCGTCCTCGGTCTCGGCTTCGAGACGGGCGATCAGCTCGTCGGCTTCCTCGCGGGTGAACTTGCCGCCGGCCTGACGCTGGTTGAGCCCCAGCGGGCCACGCGCGTCGCGGAAGTCGACATGACCGGCCTGGTGGACGAGATCGGTGAGCTGTTGCATCTGTCGGTGCGACGCCGGCGGACCGGGCTGTTGACCGAAGGCCATACCCCGAGTCTCGCAGGTCGGCGGCTCGCCCAACCGGTTGGGAGCGAAGGTCCGTCGCCAGGTAAGGCCCGACCGGATTGGTGGTCAGGAGTGGTAGCTGCTGCGAAAGGACCCGCCATGACCATCGATCCGACCATCGCCGCAACCACTTCGACCTCTGCCCGCGACCGTCGCCTGTTGATGATCGCGGCCACCCTGGCCCTGCTCGTGCTCGCCGCCACCCTCACCGTGGTGCGTTCGGGGTCGGACATCGACCTCAGCGACGGCTCGCCAGTCGGTGGCTCCGAGACCGGTGAGCCCGCCTCCGGCGACCCTGGCGGTGACGACGTCGGCGTCGAGCTGCCCGACGGAGACCCGGTCCCCGCTGATCCGTGCGACGCGCTCCCACCCGGCCGGTCCCTTCTCGTCACCCCCGATCCACTGCAACTCGAGCCAGAGGTGATGGCGTCGGAGCTCCTCGTCACCAACTGCAGCGACACGCCGGTTGACTGGACCGCGCAGACCGTCCCGCAGGTGAGCCTCCATCTCGACGCCGGCACGCCGGCACGCTGGCCGGTGGAGCCGAGGTCGACATCCAGTTCGTCATCGATTGCGGCGCCCTCGGCGCTGGTGCCTTCGACTTCGCCTCCCAGGCGGGGGAGTTCACCACGATCTCCCCGGCGACGGGACCTGCAGTCCTCGTCCCCAATGACGATGTCGGGGGGTGCGCCTCCCAGTGCATCACCAAGGCGTTGCTCACACCGGCCGAGGGTGGCGCCGGCGTCTCGATCGAGGTCGAGGCGACAGTTCCTGCGGCGATCGAGGTCTTCGTCTCCGAACAGCCACCGAGCACCGACGCCGATGGGGTGCCCCACTTCCCCGGCGTCGATCCCCTCGTCACGACCGGCGGTGAGATGGAGTCGTCCTGGACGACCACCCTGACCGGGCTGAAGGGTGACACCGGTTACCACATCGTCGTGAACGCGGTGGACGGCGAGGGTCGACGGGCCCACCGGGCGGGATCGTTCCACAACCCCGAGGTCGAGCACACCCTGCTGATCACGTTCCACCGGATCGGTGTCACCTACGACGGTGACGGCAAGTACAACCGTGGTGAGCTCACGTTCCGGCTCGGGATCAACCAGGACAAGATCGCCGAGACGGCGGAGCGCAAGATGCACTCCGGAACGACGCTGACCTTGAAGGGCCCCGGCCGGACAACCGGCATCAGCCACGTGGCGCACGGGGTCGGCGGCACCCTACCGCTGGCTGCATCGTGGCGGCCACCGCCGACCACGGTGCCGGTTACGCGCGGTTCGAGGTGCTCGTCTCCTTCCGCATCATCGAATGACCTCGAGCTTGTTGCCTCCGGCGGCTCGTAGGCTGAGGTCATGTGCGACCACTGCGGCTGCCGGGACGTGGGGCCGACCGCTGAGCTGACGGCCGAGCACGACGAGATCCTCGGCCTGGCCTGGCAGGTGGCCGAGGCCCAACGCGGGGGCCACGCGCTCGACGCCGAGGTGCGTGCCCGGCTACGTGACCTGCGGGCGCGGCACTCGACGAAGGAGGAGCGCGGCCTGTTCCCGCTGGTGCTCGAGGCCGGCGACTGCACGCCCCAGCAGATCGCGACCCTCGAACAGGAGCATCGAGACCAGCACGCGATCCTCGAGGCCGGGACCTTCACCCGGGACGACTACTACGCGCTGGCAGCCCACGTCGAGGAGGAGGAGTTCGAGCTGTTCCCGATGGCGATGTTCGGCTTCGATGATGTCATGTGGGATGAGATGGACGCGGTCCACCGCAGCGTCGAGAAGGAGCGATGATTATGACTCCGGGCTTCAGCACCCATGAGGTCACCAACCAACCCCCACCCCTCGAGGGTCACAACGTCTTCGCGTCCGACGTGGCACTGTCCGAGGCGACCGAGCGCGAGGGCGCGGGCTGGGCCACCGATGATCTGCTGGCCCTCGGCGAGCGGGCCGGGAGCGCCGAGTGCCTCGAGTGGGGACGCCAGGCCAATGCCGACCCCCCGACGCTGAGGACCCACGACCGGTACGGCCATCGCCTCGACGTCGTCGACTACCACCCCGCGTATCACGAGCTGATGTCGGTGGCGGTGGCCAACGGCATCCACGCGGGACCGTGGGCCGACGGCCGGCCGGGCGCCCACGTGGCGAGGGCCGCCAAGTTCATCGTCTGGTACCAGGTCGACGGCGGCCACCACTGTCCGATCTCCATGACCTACTCGGCGGTGCCGCCGCTGCGTCACGCGCCCGAGCTGGCGGCCGAGTGGGAGCCGCTGCTGACCTCGCCCCGGTACGACCCCGCCAACCGTCCCGCCGCCGAGAAGCGCGGCGCCACCTTCGGGATGGCCATGACCGAGAAGCAGGGTGGCTCGGACCTGCGCACCAACACCACCAGCGCCGATCCCGCCGCCGACGGCACCTACCGTCTCACCGGCCACAAGTGGTTCTGTTCGGCGCCGATGTCGGACGGGTTCCTGATGCTGGCCCAGGCGCCTGGCGGGCTGACCTGCTTCCTGGTCCCCCGCTGGCTCCCCGACGGTGAGCGCAACGCGATCCACTTGCAACGACTCAAGGACAAGCTCGGAGACCGGTCCAACGCCTCGAGCGAGATCGAGCTGTTCGAGACCTGGGGAGCGAGGGTCGGTGACGAAGGAGCCGGTGTGCGCACCATCATCGAGATGGTCAACCACACCCGGCTCGACTGCACGCTCGCGTCGGCCGCGGTCATGCGCCAGGGCGTTGCCCTGGCCAGCTGGCACGCCCACCACCGTTCGGCCTTCGGCGGTGTGCTCGACAGCCAGCCGCTCATGGTGAACGTCCTCGCCGACCTGGCCGTCGAATCCGAGGCCACCACCCTCGCCGCCCTCCGTCTGGCCCGGACCTTCGACGCCGACCCGGCCGACGAGGACGAGCAGCTCCTCAAGCGGCTGCTCACCCCGGTGCTCAAGTACTGGGCCTGCAAGCGGGCACCCCAGCACGCCGCCGAGTCGCTCGAGTGCCTGGGCGGCTCGGGCTATGTCGAGGAGTCCGATCTGCCCCGGTTGTTCCGTCAGTCACCGGTCAACGGTGTGTGGGAGGGCTCGGGGAACGTCATCTGCCTCGACGTGCTCCGGGCACTCGCCCGCGAGCCTCGATCACTCGAGCGCTACTGGGCCGAGGTCGAGCTGGCATCGGGAGCCGACGCCCGTTTCGACGCGGCGGTGGCCGACCTGCACGCCCAACTCGGCGATCTCGACGGCATCGAGGTGCGGGCCCGGCGCCTGGTCGAAGCCATGGCCACGGTCTTCCAGGCGTCGCTGTTGGTGCGCCACGCCCCGGCCCCGGTGGCCGACGCCTTCGTGGCATCGCGGTTGGACCGAGGCTCTGGCCGGGTGTTCGGGACGCTGCCGTCGGGGCTCGATCTGGTTCCGATCGTCGAGCGGGCCCGCCCAGCCGGACCGGTCTGACCCCGGCGCGCTCATCCCGGCGCGCTCATCCCGGCGCGCTCATCCCGGCGCGCTCATCCCGGCGCGCTCATCCTGGTTCAGTCCGAGCGACGCCCCCGCGGCGACCGGGTGACCAGCGCCACCGCTCGCTCGCGGGCCCGCTCCTCGTCGCCGGCGGCGATGGCTTCGAAGATGCGCCGGTGGGGCAGGGTCCGGCCTCGCTGGTGGAGGTCGACCAGCTCGTCGACCTGGGACTGCTTCACCCGGCCGGCAGCGTCGAACGCGCCGTCGAAGGTGCGGTAGTGGTTGCCGGTCATCAGCTCGAGCACGACCGAGTGCGATGCCGCGGCGACCGCGTGGTGGAACTCGCGGTCGGCGACGACGATCGCATGGTGGTCCCCGCAGCCGATGGCGTCCTCGAGTTCCTCGACCGCTCGCTCGATGGTGTGGAGGTCGTCGGGGGTCGCACGAACGGTGGCGAGGCCGACGGTGCCCTCATACATCACCGCGATCGATTCGACGAACGACTCGGCGGCCCCCTCGACCCGGAGCCGAACCAGGTGTGGGACCAGCGAGGTGGATCCGTGTCGCCGGAAGTCGAGCACCCGGCAGAGGCGGCCATGCCCGCGGTCGATCAGCCCGAGCAGTTCGAGGCGGAGCAGGGCCTCGCGGACCGTCGTACGGTTCACCCCGAGCTGGACGGCGAGCTCGCGCTCGGAGGGCAAGGTGTCGTCGGGGCGGAGGTGGCCGAGCAGCACCGCGTCGCGAATCTGTTCGACGACCGCGTCCGAGAGGTCGACCTTGGGGATCGAGGCGAACTCGACCACGGGTCACCCCAGTCCGACGAGGTCGGCGCCGTTGCGCCAGAAGAACCGCTCGCGGGCGTTGTCGTCGAAGCCGGCCATGGCCTCGCCGAAGATCTCGAACGGGCGGCGACCACCTTCGGGATGGGGGTAGTCGGTGGAGAAGCAGAACAGCTCGGGCCCGCACTGCTCGACCAGCCATGCCGTGTCCTCGAACGGGAACGGGGTGAAGCGGACCTGGCGGCGCAGGTAGTCCGACGGATCGAGCGACAGCTCGCTGATCAACGGCTCGCGCTTGCCGAGGGTTCGGGCGGCGTGGTCGAGGTTGCGCAACAGGGTGGGCACCCACGAGGCGCCCAGCTCGATCGCGCCGCCGCGCAGGCCGGGGTGTCGTTCGAAGGTGCCGTCGAGGACCATCGAGGCGAGGAACTGCTCGGGGGAGTGGTGCAGCACCGGCAGGTCCTTGGCCCGCAGGTTCTCGCCTCCCCCCAACCAGTCCTTGGGCAGGGGGCGCCCGTTGTTGTGGAACGCCTTGGCCAGGGTCTTGCCGCCCCCCACGTGCAGCACGAACGGGATGCCGGCCTCGGCGAGACGTGCCCAGACCGGGTCGAGGTCGACGTGGGCGGGAGAGAAGTCGCCGGGTGCCTCGGACGGGACCCACACCGCCTTGATGCCGGCCTGGATGGCCAGGTCGAGCTCCTGGCGGGCCCGGTCGGGGTCGTTGAGCGGCAGGTACCCCACCGGCAGCAGTCGTGGGTCGTCGGCGCAGAACGCGGCCATCGCCCGGTTCATGGCCCGGGTGCCTCCGTAGAGGACGTCGCGATCCTTGCTGCGGGCGAAGTGGCCGAGCGAGAAGGTGGGAAAGACCAGCTGGGCGTCGATCTGCAGGGCGTCGAGCACTTTGGAGCGCACACCGGTGTCGAGGGCGCCTGGTGCCTGCCAGCCCTTGGGGCCGGAGATGACCGAGGCATCGATCGCCTCGTCCTTGTGCTTCTCCCACAGCTCTGGCAGCGACTGCATGAGCTCGGCCGCGCCCTTGCCGGCCTTCTCGAGCCCGAGCGGGGCCAGGCGCTCGCGGATCTCGGGGTCGGCGAAGGACGGCAGCCAGCCCTCCACCTCCATCACGTGACTGTCGGCGTCGAAGACCTGGCTCACGGCTCCCCCTGGCGTGGTCTGGTTGGTGGTCCAACCACCATAGTCGGTGGGGCAGCCGTCACCCGATGAGCGACACCACCACGACACCAGCGGCGTAGAGACCGAGGATGGCGACTCCTTCGAAGCCGATCCCGCTGCGCTGTCGTCGGATCAGCCCGACGCCGAGGATCGCGGCCACCGAGGTGACCAGCTCGGGGAGCGAGGTCACGATGCTGGTGAGGAACGCTCCGACCAGGGTTCCGCCGATCCCGGTCCGGTCGGCCAGCACGTCAACCACGGTGGCCAGGCGCAGCCCGAACACGGTGATGAGTCCTGCAGCCACCACGAAGGAGGTGATGGCGACCCCAACCTCCATATGACCACCTCCGTGCCGGGAACCTACCAAGGCCCCAGCGGACCAGGGTGGGACGATGGTCCCACCCCGGCCCGTCGAACGGGATGATCAGCTACTGGACTGAGCGGCGACTTCCTGGTGGACCTTGTCCATGTCGAGGTCGCGCACCTGCGAGATCAGGTCCTCGAGGGCGGCCTGGGGCAGGGCGCCGGCCTGGTTGAACACCAGCACGTTCTCACGGAAGACCATCAGCGTGGGGATCGACATGATCCCTGCTCCACCGGCGAGTGCCTGGTTGGCCTCGGTGTCGACCTTGCCGAACACGATGTCGTCGTGCTTCTCGGCGGCCTCTTCGAAGATGGGGGCGAACACGCGGCACGGGCCACACCACGACGCCCACCAGTCGACCAGCACGATGTCGTTGTTGCTGATGGTCTCTTCGAAGTTCGATTCGGTCAGTTCGACGGTTGCAGTCACGATTGCTCCTTGTGGGGGCGGTCTGTCGGGGGCGTTCACCACGGTCCAACCAGGATACCCCTGGAGGTATTCCCGACCGTCGGCCCCACTCGCCAGGACCTTCGACCCTATGGATCGACCGGTGCAGCGGGTTGGATGGAGACATGACCACAGACCACTACACCGATGTCATCGATGAGCTCAAGGAGCCCACTCGCTCGTTGCGGCAGGCCTCGCCCGATGTCTGGGCCGGGTTCGGGGAGCTCCACAAGGCGGCGGTGTCCGATGGAGCCCTTCCCGCTCGGGTGAAGGAGCTGGTGGCGCTGTCGATCGCGGTGGTGAAGCAGTGCGACGGCTGTATCGCCTACCACGCCAAGGCCGCTGCCCGTCGAGGGGCCACCCCCGAGGAGGTGGCCGAGGTGCTCGGCGTCGCCCTGCTCATGGACGGCGGCACCGCCTCGGTGTACGGCCCACGGGCCTGGGATGCCTACCGGGAGTTCGCCGGTCCGAGCGACGATTCGGTCCGGGCCGAGGCAGGATGAACCCATGACCACACCATCACCGTCAACACCGCGAGCGATCGAGATTCGGGTCGAGATGCCCATGGACGAAGCCGAAGCCGCGGTCCGGGAGGCACTCGCGGCCGAGGGCTTCGGCGTGCTCACCGAGATCGACGTGGCGGCCACGCTTCGCGCCAAGATCGGCGTCGAGCGTGCACCGCTCAAGATCCTCGGCGCCTGCAACCCGACCTTCGCCCACCAGGCCCTCGAGCTCGACCCGTCGGCGAGTCTCGTGCTGCCGTGCAACGTCGTGCTCGAACCCGATCCCGAGGGTGGCACCAAGGTCTCGGCAGTCGATCCCCGTTCGCTGATGGCCGGCGAGCAGTTCGCCGAGCTGGCCGGCGCCGCCGCCGAGCGTATCCAGGCCGCGCTCGACTCGCTCGACGGTTAGGCCGCGGTGAGCTTCGCGCTGGATGTCGCGTCGATGATGACATCGAGGACCGCTCGAACCGTGGGGCGCTTGCTCGACGCCTCGCGGTAGGCCACCTCGACCGAGCGCTGCACCGGCTGGGTGATCTCGAGCAGCCGGACCCCCGGCGGCCGGTCGTGCAACGCCAGCTCGGGAAGCAGGGTGATGCCCGCCCCTGCCGCCACCAAGCGAAGTGTGGCCGGCAGGTTGTCGATCTCGTGAGCCACGCGGGGCTCGAAGCCCGCCTCCCGACACGCCCCGACCACGCACCGGCGACAGCTCGACTCGGCGGTTCCGGCGATGAACACCTCGTCGGTCAGCGTGGTGAGATCGACCGGTGCGGTGAGGGGGTGGTGGTCGGGCACGGCCAGCCGGAACGGCTCGGTCAGCACGGTCTCGCGATGGGCTCCGCGCGGGCGGGGGCTGGGGGCGTGGGGGTAGTCGAGCACCAGGGCGATGTCGATGGCGCCGGCCAGCAGGGCCTCGAGCGACACATCGGGGTCGAGCTGGGTGGATCGCAAGGTGACGCCCGGATGCTCGGCGGCGAGGCGGGTGACGACCTCGGGCATCAGGGCCGAGGCGAAGGACTCGAAGGTGGAGATCCGCACCGTCCCGGTCGGCTCCTCGCCGATGGCCTCGAGCGCGGCCTGGGCATGTTCGATCGTGCCGAGCACCTCCTCGGCGTGAGCGGCGAGGGCGTGGCCGGCATCGGTGAGCTGCACGCCCCGCCCCACCCGCTCGAGCACGGGCTGGCCGGTGGCCCGCTCGAGCGCCGCGATCTGCTGCGACGCGGCCGACGCGGTGTAGCCGAGCGATGCCGCCGCCGCAGCGAGGGTGCCACGGACCGCGACCTCGCGGAGCATGCGGAGCTGGCGGAGGGTGAGATCCACTGCGGCGACCCTAGCAGCGATTCAACAGCTACACTTGATGGAGTCCTAATCAACGTTTCGCTTTTCTTCAGAGTAAGGTCGTGTGACGCTGCACCCATGTTCACCTTCCACTGCAACCGCTGCGACACCACCCACACCGGATCGAGCCGCGACGTGGTCTCGGTCCACACCACCAGCGAGGGCCGCATCGCCTATGTCCGGTGCCCCCTCGGCCACCTGTCGGTGCTGAGGTTCGACACCCTTGACCTCAAGGCGGCTTGAGCTCGTACCGTCGGTCCCATGCCATGATCAATCGCCCCGGGTTTCGTGTCCTCGACCCCGAGAGCGTCCGCCGCGAGATCGCCGACCGTTCCAGAAGGCGCCCGCTGCCTGGAACCCGTATCGTCGGGATGGCTGAGGCATCTACGAGGTCACCCGAACGGGTGATGCTTGCCGAGTTCGGGACGCCCAGGGTGAGGTCGTGGACATGGACGAGTCGCTTCCCGTGGGAACGGTCACCCTGGTGCTCTCCGATCTCGAGGGGTCGGTGCGCTTGTGGGAGCAAGACCGGCAGGCCATGGCAACGTCGGTGGAGCGAGTCGATTCGATGGTTCGTTCCCTGGCAGTCCGCCATGAAGGGGTGCGGCCGGTGGAGCAGGGTGAGGGTGACAGTTTCGTCCTGGCGTTCTCGCGCCCGTCCGCTGCGGTCGCCTTCGCTCTCGCCTTCCAGCGCGAGGTCGAGACCGAAGCCTGGCCGGGCGGGCTCGATCTCGGCTTCCGCCTTGGTGTGCACACCGGCGAGATCGAGCTTCGCGACGAAGGGAACTACGCCGGTCCCACCGTGAACCGGTGTGCCCGCATCAGGGATCTCGGGCGGGGCGGCCAGACCCTCGTCTCCCAACCCACGCGTGATCTGGTGCTCGACTCGCTCCCCGACGGGTCAGTCCTCGAGGACCTCGGCAGCCAGGTGCTCCGGGACCTCGGACGGCCCGAACGTGTCTACTGGCTTCGCCACCCGGATCTCGCCGAGGTCACCGTCGACCGCATGTCCGGAGCGTGCCCCGGCGGTGTCCCCGCGCCCGCCACGAGCTTCGTCGGTCGGACCGAGGAGATCGCTTCGATCACCCGCCTGCTCCCCACCACCCGCGTACTGAGCCTCATCGGAGCGGGCGGGAGTGGGAAGACCCGCCTGGCGATCTCGGTCGCCGCAGGTGAGCGGTCGCGGCGAGACGGGGGTGTTCGATGGGTGGAGCTGGGGTCGGTGAGCGATCCGGCGCTGGTGGAGACCATCGTCGCCGAGGCCATCGGCCTACGCCCCCGCCCGGGTCGGGACCCCTTGCCAGCCCTGGTCGAAGCGCTGTCCCCGCTCGATTCGCTGCTCGCGCTCGACAACTGCGAGCACCTGATCGAGGAGTGTGCACGAGTCGTCGACGAGCTCGTTCGCGGTTGCCCGGATCTCGTGGTGCTGGCCACCAGCCGAGAACCCCTCGGTGTCATGGGTGAGACGACCTTCAGGGTGCCCTCGTTGGCGGTCCCCGTCGGAGGTCAGTCCGCTGTCGCCGACCTCGAGTCGGTCGACTCGGTCCGGCTCTTCGTCGATCGAGCCCGCCAGGTGCGACCAGGCTTCTCGCTGACCGATGACAACGCGCCTGCGGTCGCTGCCATCTGCTCCCGATTGGACGGCATCCCGCTGGCGATCGAGCTGGCGGCAGCTCGGGTCCGCATGCTGACTCCCCTGCAGATCGCCGAAGGTCTCGACGACCGCTTCAGACTGCTGACCGGGGGTGGACGCAGCGCCCTCCCCCGGCAGAGGACCCTGGAGGCGTCGGTTGCATGGAGCTACGACCTGCTCACCCCGTCTGAGCAGCTCGTCCTCGCCCAGCTGTCGGTCTTTGCCGGCTCGTTCACCATCGAGGCCGCGGAACGAGTTGCAGGTGTCGTCGCCCGCGAGGACAGCGAGCGCGGCGATCGGGCCTTCCTCGACCTCCTCAGCTCACTGGTCGATCGCTCCTTGGTCCACGCCGACCTCCGTGAGGACGAGGCCCGTTACCGGATCCTCGAGACGGTGAGAGCGTTCGCTCGCGAGCGTCTCGCCGGGCTCGACGACCCCGATGCGGCTCGCGACCGCCATCTGCACTATTTCATCGATCTGGCGGCCAGCTCCCGTGAAGGTCTTGTGTCCGACGCCCCCCGATGGCTCGGCAGGCTCGGGAGTGCGCTGGACGACCTGCGCGCCGCGATGGACTGGGCGATGGCATCTGGCCGACCTCTTGACGTCGTGGCCATCGTCGAGGCCTCTTGGGGGTTCTGGATGGTGCGTTGCCTCTTCAACGAGACCCATCGCCGTCTGAGTGAGGCGGCAACGACCGGTGGCGACTCCGAACAGGATCGGGCGAAGGCGCTGGCGTCGGCGTCGGTGCTCGCCCTGATGGGAGGCGACTTCCACGCTGGATTCGCGTGCGCCGACGATGCAGTTGCGCCTGCCGAGCGATCTCATGACCGGCTCATCGCAGGTAGGGCCCACCTCTACCGGGCCTGGTGCGGCTACCTCGGCGGACTCGCCTCCACCGAGGACACGGAGCATGACCTCGACGCAGCGTCGGTCGAGCTTGGTGAGGTGGGCCTGGCCGATGATCGGGTGCGGGTGGATCTGTATCGCGGAACACTGCACGCGATGGCCGGCCGGACCTCAGTTGGTCTCACCGAGCTCGAGCGCGCGCTCGAGGCGGCCGCTGCGCACGACCTCACGAACTTGGCAGCACCTGTGCAGGTGTTCATGTCGCAGGTGCTCGTGCTCAGGGGAGATCTCGACCGGGCACGCCGTGAAGCCTGTGAGGCGGTCGAGAAAGGTCGCATGATCGGCTTTCATGCCTTCGTTTCGGCCGGTCTGACGCGTCTCGCTGCCGCCGAGACCTTCGCCGGGAACAGCGCAGCATCTGCTGCTCACCTCCGCGAGGCGCTCGACGTCGCCAAGGCCGAGAACCTCGTGACCTTCGAGATGATGGCGCACCAAGTTGCGGCCCACAGGGCGTACCGATTCGACGACTTCGACTCGGCTCGACGCCACGCCGAGAGCGCCTACGCCGGCTCGCTGGACACCGGTAGCCGGACTTTCGAAGCGGAAAGCCGGTGGGTCCTCGGGATCCTCGATCGGCTCGACGGCGACACCAAATCGGCATGGGACCACACCATGCGGGCCAGGGCCCTGAGTGACGATCCCCGATACGCCCAGGTCCTTGCTGGGGCGTCGCTGACGCTCAGTCACCTCGCGCTCGATGACGGTGACCTCGCCACAGCCTGGGAGCACGCCCACGAGAGCCTCGAGATCGCCTCGGGTGCCGAGCTCCTCCACGACGTGGCCGACGCCCTCGAGGCGCTCGCAGGTCTCGGGTTGGTCACCGATCGGGCCGAGCAGGCCGCTCGACTGCTGGGCGCCGCCGACCGCCTCCGCAACCAGATCGGGATCGCCCGCTTCCCGTTCGAACGGGATCGGTATCCACAGATGGTCTCGACCACCCGGGCCATGCTCGGCGAGCAGGCGTTCGACCAGGCGCTGGCCGGCGGTGTCTCCCTGGCAGTCGGTGAGGCGGTGGCCTATGCCAGGCGAGGTCGGGGTGAGCGCGTTCGCGCCGTGACCGGTTGGCAGAGCCTCACTCCAGCGGAGGGCCAGGTCGCATCGCTGGTTGCCGAAGGGTTGACCAACGCCGAGGTCGCGGATCGCCTGTTCGTGAGCGTCAACACGGTGAAGACCCATCTCTCCCACGTCTTCGACAAGCTCGGTATCGGCCGGCGCTCCGAGCTGGCGGCCGAGGTCGCTCGTCGGGCCAGCTGACCTGTTGGTCTTCGCCGGATCACCCGGTCGGGTGATGCTCGTTCGCTCCTTCGGGTGCACGGTCGGTGGCAACGAACCGACACCTGGAGGTGCAAGATGACCGAGCAGGCGACCACGCCAGCACCGACCCCCGACCCGACGATCGATCCCAGTGCCGTCGAAGCGTTCGCCTTCCAGGTCGGCGCCGACCTCGGGGCAGCGCTCGGGGTCCTCCTCGCCCACCTCGGCGATCAGCTGGGACTCTGGCGGGAGCTCTCCCGATCAGGCCAGACCACTCCCGACCAGCTCGCCGTAGCGACGGGGACGAACGAGCGCATGATCCGGGAGTGGCTGTCGGCCCAAGCGGCAGCGGGCTATGTGACCTACGACCCTGCGACAAGCCAGTTCGAGCTGCCGGCCGAGCATGCGATGGTGCTGGCGGAGGAGCAGAGCCCCGCGTTCCTGGGAGGTGGGTTCCAGATGGTGACCGGCGTGTACCAGAGGCCCCACGACGCGTTGGCGGCACTGCGCACCGGAACGGGCCTTGGGTGGGCCGACCATCACCACGACATGTTCGAGGGCGTCGAGCGGACCTTCCGCCCCACCTATGAGGCAGCGCTGACCACTGAGTGGATCCCCTCCCTCGACGGGGTCGAGCAACGCTTGGCTGCCGGTGGACGGGTGGCCGATGTCGGCTGCGGGCATGGTGCCTCCACCGTGCTCATGGCAGAGGCCTATCCCGATGCGACCGTCGTCGGGTGCGACAAGCACCCCGAGTCGATCCAGGTCGCCCGAGGCCGTGCCGCTGAGCGAGGTCTCGGCGATCGGATCACCTTCGACGTCGCCAGTGCGACCGAGCTCGCGGGTGACGGGTACGACCTGATCACCTATCTCGACTGCCTCCACGACATGGCCGATCCGCTCGGAGCGGTTCGCCACGCGGCGACGATCCTGGCGCCCGGCGGCTCGGTCATGGTGGTCGAGCCGTTTGCGGCCGATCGTCTCGAGGACAACCTCAACCCCGTCGGCCGCTTGTACTACTCCGGATCGACACTGATCTGTACCCCGTCATCGCTCGCCGAGGACGGAGCAGCGCTCGGGGCCCAGGCGGGGGAGGCCAGATTGCGGTCGATCTTCGACCATGCCAGCTACTCGAGTTTCCGCCGGGTCGCCGAGACGCCACTCCACATCGTGTACGAGGCGCGCCTGTGAGCCGCTCGCGATCACGAGCTGGCCTGTAGGGCGTGGCGAGCGAGTCAGGGTCGACCACCTGGACGCCGCATCGGTGTCGGCGTCTGGGTGGGTCCCGTATCGTCTGGGGGACTGATCCCCGCTGGGGTCTCGCCGACAAGGGGAGCGTCCGATGTTCCGACTCGCCAACCTCGACGGCCGTTCTGTGCTGGTCGCCGTCGACCACTGGTACGACCTGGCGTCGCTCGCCGATGCCCCCGCCCTCGCCGATCCGATGGTGGCGATCTCCCGCTTCGATGAGCTGCACGCCGCGAACGAACGCCTGGCCGGCGCCGACCCGGGAGGCCTCATCGAGGAGGTGACGCTCGGGCCTTGTGTGCCCCGACCCCAGAAGGTCTTCGCCATCGGCCTCAACTACCGCTCGCACGCCGCCGAGTCCAATCTCGAGTTCCCATCGGCGCCGGTCGTGTTCACCAAGTTCCCCAGCTGCCTCGCGGGGCCCACCGCCCAGATCGAGCTCGGGGGTGACACCGTCGACTGGGAGGTCGAGCTGGTGGCGGTGATCGGCCGCGGTGGCCGCCACATCGCCGAGGACCGCGCGTGGGAACACGTCGCCGGGCTCTGCCTCGGCCAAGACGTCTCGGACCGGACCGTGCAGCTCACCGGCAACCCCGCGCAGTTCTCGATGGGCAAGAGCTTCGACACCTACGGGCCCATCGGCCCCGCCGTGGTGAGCGTCGACGCCTTCGACGACCCCGACGACATCGGGCTGTGGTGCGACGTCTCCCGGGAGCGAATGCAGGATGCCCGCACCAGCGACCTCATCTTCGCCGTACCGGAGCTGATCGCCTACCTGTCATCGATCTGCACGCTCGAACCCGGCGATGTGGTCTTCACCGGGACTCCCGCCGGTGTCGGAGGGCCCCGAGGCCGGTTCCTTCGCGACGGCGACGTGGTCGAGAGCGGTGCCGAGGTCATCGGCGAGCTGCGCAATCGCTGCGTCACCGCCCTCGGAGACGCTGTCCCCTGACATTGGCCGCGCCTTACCGGGATCGATCCTCGAGAACCACGGCCTCATTGGCCGCGAGGGTGCCGTCGAAGGATCCGGTGGGGCGGTCGGCGCGGCTGGCGGCCACCACCGTTCCGCCCAGGCCGACGTGTGCGGGCCCGGCCCCGATGTTGACCGCAACCATGAGCTGCTCGTCGCCGAGGGAGCGTCGATAGGCGAGCACCTCGGGCGACTCGGCATCGAGCCATTCGAACGCTCCTCGGCGAAGCGCGGGCGATGATCGCCGCAGCGCGAGCAGGTCGCGGTAGAGCGTGTGGAACGAGCCCGGATCGCCCACTTGCACCGCGGCCGCTCTGGTGTCGGCATCGGGCGGGAACGGGAGCCACGGGTCGGGTCCCCACCCGTGGCCGGCGTCGGGTGTCCACGGGACCGGGGCCCGGGTGCCGTCGCGCCCATCGGGATCGACGACCCGGTCCGGCGGGACCACCGCGTCCTCCAGCCCCAACTCCTCGCCCGCGTAGAGAAAGGGCGTGCCCCGCATGGTGAGCGACAGCACCGCCGCAGCGCGCGCCGCGTCGTCGGACCCGAAACGGGTGCGATGCCTCCGGCGATCGTGGTTCGACAGCACCCATGTGGGCCAGTGCGGCTCGGTGAACTCGCTCTGGGTGGCGGCGATCGTGGCCCGCATGGCCGCGGCATCCCAGTCGGTGTGCACGGGACGGAAATCGAAGGCCAGGTGCAGCTCGTCGCCGTCGCCCAGATAGGTGGCGGCCTGGCCGGGCTTCAACAGGTAGACCTCGCCGACGATCATCGGCTGGTGCGGGTAGGAGTCGAGCAGGGACCGGATCCGCCGCATCAGCTCGTGGGTGAAGGGCTCGTCGATCGAGATGACCAGCAGCTCGCGGAGCTCCTCGGGCAGATCGGGCAACTCGGTTCCCTTGCCGATCAGGTGCACCACGTCGGCCCGGAACCCGTCGACCCCGCGGTCGAGCCAGTGCCGCAGCACATCGTGCATGGCCGTCTCGACCTGCGGGTTCGACCAGTTGAGGTCGGGCTGCTCGGCTAGGAACGAGTGCAGGTAGTACTGCCCGGTCGCCTCGTCGAAGGTCCAGGCGGGCACACCCTTGAAGGCGGCGATCCAGTTGTTCGGCGGACCACCGTCGGGCGCCGGATCCCGCCACACGTACCAGTCCCGCTTGGGGCTGTCCCTCGCCGCCCGCGACTCGACGAACCACGGGTGCTGGTCGGAGGTGTGGTTCGGAACCCAGTCGAGCAGGAGCCGCATGCCCCGGTCGTGAAGACCCCCGATCAGCGCGTCGAGATCCTCGTCGGTGCCGAACAACGGATCGATCCGGGTGTGGTCGGCCACGTCGTAGCCGAAGTCGGCCATGGGCGACACGAAGATGGGGGAGAGCCACAGCGCGTCGACACCGAGGTCGGCCAGGTAGTCGAGCCGCTCGACGATGCCCGCCAGGTCGCCCACGCCGTCGCCGTTCGCGTCCGCGAACGACCGCGGGTAGATCTGATACACGACAGCGTCGCGCCACCATGGCCTGCTGCTGGCTGGATCGTTCACATCGACAACTCTGTCACCCATGCCGGCCCCCGGGGTGCCCCCGGTTCACGGATCTGGTCTGTCGCTGTCGTCGTCGCTGCTGTCTGTCTTGCTGCCGCGGCCAGTTCGTCGTCGTTTCTGGCGGGCTTTGTCGGTGCGGCGGCGGCCGGGGTGGTGTGCGGGGCAGCGGGGTTCGCCGTTGGCTTGGGTGGTGGGCCCGGCGGGCCAGGCCTCGATGTGGTGGACGTCGCAGCGTTCGGCGGGCACCTCGCAGGTGTTGTGCACGCATTGGGGTTGGCAGATCTGTACGGCTCGGCGGGTGCCACCGACAAAGAACCGTGCCTGTTCGCCGAGGTCGACCAGCCGCGACGGGGTGTCGAACACGGCCCGTTCGATGTCGGCTTCGCTCAACAGGGGCAGGACCTCACCGGGGGTGAGGACCTGGCCGGTGGAGAGCTCACACACCCGGCCCGCCAGGGTGTCGTGGTCGATGTGCACGGTGATCAACGGCACCGGTTTGCGGGCACCGGCGGGGGTCGCGGCGGAACGCCGGGCCATCTCGACCAGGGCGTCGTGGCGACGTTGGGCATCGCTGCGGGCCAGATCGGCCTTGGTGGCGTCGGCCCCGAGACGGTCGCGGGCCTCGGCCCAATCGGTCTCCCACAGTTCTTGTTCGATACGGGCCAACGCTTCGGCGAAGACGGCGTGGGCGACCGGGTCGAGATCGACCTCGAGATGGCCCATCCCGTCCAACCCAGTGGTGAGTCGGGCCCGGCGGGCCTCGTAACGGGCCCGGGCCTGGTCCTCGACCTCATCAGGCGCCGCGCACTGACACCAATAGTCGACCACCTTGGCGAAATCGTCGAAACCCAACACCTGGGCCTGGGCCACCAGCCACGCCTCGTCATCACCGGCAAACACCTCGGGGTTGATCCGCTGGGCCCGAGCCAACAACCGCACATGACGCGCCGACAACTCCCCCGCCTCGTGGGCAGCCGCGGTCCCGGGCATGTCCCGCAACGCCCGAGCCCGCCCGAACACGCCCTTGGTCTCGGCCCGATCACGACCCGCGGCCCGACCCAACCACGCCGACGCGGACTTGGACCCGTCCTCGGCCCAGACCCGCGACGCCTCCACCCGGCCCGCCACCGCCGCGGTGACCGCATCGAGCTTGGAACCCGCCCCCATCAACCCCACCAACACCTCACCAGCCGACCCCGGATCGACCAGAGCCCAGTCGACCCCAGCCAACCCGTCGAGCACCTCCCCCAGTTGTCGCACCAACACCGCCGGATGTTCGCTCATGCACCCCACAATACCGGCTCGAACACCTGTTCGCAACCACAACCACCGAAACATGCCGAAAGAGAACCGGAGCACGGATGGGTCGAGAGCGAGCGGATTGGAACCCACCACGGTTGTGGTAGGCCATGACCATGGCTGAGAGCATCGAAGACCCGTCCACTCCCGACGTCGTCGACAACGACGCCCACCGGCGGCTCGAGGTGGTCCAAGGCGATGAGCGGGCCGAGCTGCGCTACCGCGTCGACGGGAACCAACTCGTCATGGAGCACACCGAGGTGCCCGAGAGCTGGGGTGGACAAGGTGTTGGCGGACGGCTGGTCCTCGCCGCGGCGACCAAGGCGGCCCGCGAGGGTCTCGAGCTCGAGTCGGAGTGCCCCTTCGCCACCAAGTGGATGGACAAGCACCCCGACGAGGTCCTTGCCGCTCGTGAGTCTCGGTAGGTGTATCACCTGTGATACAGTGATCACATGCCAGACATCTCGATCCGGGACCTGAGGAACCACGGGGGTGAGGTGGTCGAGCGAGCCCAGCGCGGCGAGCGACTGACGATCACTCGGGCCGGAAAGCCGGTCGCGCAGCTCGTTGCGCTCCCCCGGCCTCCGGCTCCTCTCGATGAGTTGCGCCGGCGATGGGCGAAGCTTCCCGTGGTGGATCCCGCCGCGCTGCGGCGCGACATCGACGACGTCGTCGACCCCGCGCTCTGATCTGACATGGTCCGAGGCGTTCTCGACACAAGCACGCTGATCATGCTGGGGCGGATCGGCGCCGCGGAGACCATGCCAACGGAGCCTCTGATCACGACGGTCACGCTCGCCGAGCTCTCCGTGGGTCCGCTGGTCGCCACGAGCGACGAGGAACGAGCCGCTCGTCAGGCCCATCTCCAGCAGGCCGAGGCCGACTTCGATCCGTTGCCCTTCGACGCCGCGGCGGCACGAAGCTTCGGTCGGGTCGCGGTGTCGTTGCGACGGTCGGGCCGGAAGACATCGGCCCGCGCCTACGACGCGATGATCGCTGCGATCTGTGTCGCGAGCGAACTGCCGGTCCACACCTGCAACCCGGCCGACTTCGCTGGAATCGATGGCCTCGAGGTCGTCGAGGTACCTCATCCCGACCACTGACTTCGTGCACGAGATCGTGCCACGCGTGTCCTACCAGGTGTCGATGGCGGGGCGGCGTGGCGGCGCTCCCACTGGCCGGTCGGGCGCGACGAGCACCGTCGTGATCCACCGACGGGTGTCGGCGGGATCGATCACATCGTCGATCTCGTAGGTCGAGGCGGCGTTGACCGCCTTGCCCATCTCATAGGCCCGGGCGACCGCGGCTTGGAAGACCCGCTCGCGCTCGTCGGGGTCCTCGATCGCTTCCAGCTCCCGACGCTGCCCCAGCTTCACCGCCCCCTCGAGGCCCATGCCACCCAGTTCCCCGGTCGGCCACGACACCGTGAACTGGGGGGTCTTGAAGCTGCCGCCCGCCATCGCCTGGGCGCCGAGCCCATAGCCCTTGCGGAGGATCACCGTGCCGATGGGGACATCGAGGTTGGCTCCGTTCACGAACATGCGGGAGAAGTGGCGGACGGTGGCCGCCCGCTCGGACTCGGGCCCCACCATGAACCCTGGCGTGTCGCACAGCGAGACGATGGGCAGCCCGTAGCTGTCGCAGAGCTGCATGAACCTGGCTGCCTTGTCGGCGGCGTCGTGGTCGATCGCTCCGCCGAGGTGGGCGGGGTTGTTGGCGATCAGTCCCATGGGCCGGCCCTCGATCCGCACCAGGGCGGTGACGATGCCCACCCCGAAGTGCCGTCGCAGCTCGAGCACCGACCCGGTGTCGGCCAGCGCATCGATCACCCGGCGCAGGTCGTACACCCGCACCCGATTCTCGGGGATCAGGTGCCGCAGCACGCGCTGGTCGGCGCACTCCCAGTCGTCGATCGGGCCCTGGAAGTACGACAGGTACTGCTTGGCCACCGCCACCGCCTCGGCCTCGTCGGCGACGGGAACATCGACCACGCCGTTGGGCACCTGCACCGACAGGGGACCGATCTCGTCGGGTTCGACGCTGCCCAGACCCCCACCTTCGATCATGGCGGGACCGCCCATGCCGATGGTGGCGCTCTGGGTGGCGATGATCACGTCGCAGCACCCCAGCAGTGCGGCGTTGCCGGCGAAGCAGCGTCCGGCGGCGATGCCGACCAGCGGGACGGTGCCGCTGAGCCGTCCGAACAGGTGGAACGCCATGGTGGCCAGACCCGAGAACTGGGTGATGTCGGTGTCGCCCGGCCGTCCACCGCCACCCTCGGCGAAGAGCACCACCGGCAGCCGCTGAGCCTCGGCCAACTCGAACAGGCGGTCCTTCTTGATGTGGTTGTTGTGGCCCTGGGTCCCCGCCAGGACCATGTAGTCGTAGGACATCACCACACAACGGCTGCGGTCGGCTCCGAACCGTCGACCGTTGACCCGCCCGATGCCGCCGACCAGCCCATCGGCTGGAGTGCGCTCGATCAGTTCCTGCAGCTCGCGGCGTCGCCGCTGGGCGGCGATGACCAGCGGTCCGTACTCGACGAACGAGTCGGGGTCGACGAGGTCGGCCAGGTTCTCCCTGGCCGTGCGGTGACCGGTGGAGTGGCGGCGCTCGACCGCCTCGGGCCGGGCCTCGTCGAGACCGATCGCGTGCCGGTCGACGATGGCGTCGAGATCGGCTCGCGGTGCATCGAGGT
Source organism: Acidimicrobiales bacterium (assembly GCA_034521975.1). NCBI lineage: Bacteria > Bacillati > Actinomycetota > Acidimicrobiia > Acidimicrobiales > Acidimicrobiales bacterium. The sequence continues at coordinate 84,217 of JAXHLR010000005.1, forward strand.
CGATGTGGTGCGGATCGTCGGCCGCGTCCTCGTCACCGGAGCCCGTCGCCCGGATCCGCACGAGCAGCTGACCCTCGGCGATGAGATCGCCGGGCCGGCCGGCCACCTCCACCACCACGGCGTCGGCGGGGGCGACGACGACGTGCTCCATCTTCATCGACTCGATCACCATCAGCTGGCCGCCACGGGGCACCTCGTCGCCGGCAGCGACGTCGACGGCCACGACGGTGCCGGCGAGGGGAGCGGTGACGGTGTCGGTGTCTGTGCCGGTGCCGGTCGCGAGCGGCTGGTCGGGGACCAGCGACGACGCGTGGGTCTCGACGAGGTCGGTGCCGGCCCGTCCGGCTCTCGTGTCGGGATGGGCGAGCACCCTGACGAGGAACCCGACGTTGGTGTCGACACCGGTCACCACCAGCTCGCCGAGCGCCCGTTCGCCGCGACGCAGCGCGGTGGCGAGGTCGGGGCCACGGGCGATGACCTTGGCCAGCAGGGGATCGAACCCCGCATGCACGGTGTCGCCGACGGCGGTGGCGTGGTCGACCCGGATGCCCGGTCCCGATGGCAGGTCGACGCGTGTGATGGTGCCACCCGACGGCAGGCTCGAGCCGTCGGGAGCCATCCGTTCGGCATACACCCGAGCTTGGACCGCGACACCGGAGGTGGCCGGAGTCTTCTCCAGTCCGAGGTCGGCAAGAGTGGCCCCTTCGGCCAGCTGGATCTGGACGGCCACCAGGTCGAGCCCGGTGACCTCCTCGGTGACGGTGTGCTCGACCTGGAGGCGGGGGTTCACCTCGAGGAAGCGCACCGCGTCGTCAGGATCAGTTGCGGTGGGGTCGACGAGGAACTCCACGGTTCCCAGGCCGTGATAGCCGACGGCCAGTCCGATCCTGGTGGCGGCGTCGACCAGCGCGCCCCGGATGTCGGGGGAGAGGTTCGGAGCGGGCGCGATCTCCACCACCTTCTGGTGACGGCGCTGGACGCTGCAGTCTCGGTCTCCCAGTGCGAGCACGGTTCCGGCGCCGTCCCCGGCGATCTGGACCTCGACGTGGCGAGCGCCGGACAGGTAGCGCTCCACGAGCAGGTCGCCGTCACCGAACGCCGCGGTGGCCTCGCTCCGGCAGCGTTCGTAGGCGCCGGCCAGGTCTTCGGCGCGCTCCACCACCCGCAGCCCGCGCCCGCCACCGCCGGCCACCGCCTTGAGCACCACCGGTCCAGCCGCCGACTCCAGGAACGCCGCCGCCTCCTCGAGCGAGACCGGTCCCTCGGAGCCGTCGAGCACGCCGATCCCGAGATCCCGCGCCAACCCCCGCGCCCTGGCCTTGTCGCCCAGCACCTGCAACACCGCCGGGGAGGGACCGATGAAGGCGACCCCGGCCGCATCGCAGGCCTCGGCGAACACGGCCTGCTCGCTGAGGAAGCCGTAGCCGGGGTGGATGGCCCCGCATCCGGTGGAGCGGGCGGCCTCGATCACCGCCTCGACGTCGAGGTAGCCCTCGACCCCCCGGCCGGGCAACGCCACCGCCTCCGGTGCCAGCCGGACGTGCACGGCATCCGCGTCGTCGGCCGCGTGCACCGCCACGCCGCGTCGACCCAGGTCGGCCAGGGTCTGCTGGATCCGGACGGCGATCTCTCCCCGGTTGGCGACCAGGATCCCCTCGAAGCTCACGTGCCCCCTCACGCCCGGTGACCCTACTGGCCTCGTGTGTGGTGTTGGTTCTGCAACCCTGTGGGTAGGAGGGAGGCCCATGGAGCCGAGCAGCCACGCCACGACCGGTCTGAGCGACGATCGCCTCGCCAACCTCAGAGTTTGGAACCTGGGGCTCGCCGCGCTGCACGGCGCCCAGGCGGTGCTGGTCCTGGTGCTGGCCAGCAGCTTCGCCGTCGCCGTCACCTCGACCTTCCCCCAGGGACCACCGGGCAGCCAGGTGCCCGCGCCCGAGCAGCTGTTCGAGGTGTGGATCGGCGGGGCCATCGCCGTGTTCCTCGGCCTGGCCGCCCTCGACCACCTCGTCACCGCCACCGTCGGCCGCGGCGTCTATGAGCGAGACCTGCAACGGGGCATCAACCGGTTCCGCTGGGTCGAGTACTCGTTCAGCGCCACCCTGATGGTGATCCTCATCTGTCTCTACAGCGGCATCACCGGGATCAACGCGCTGGTCGCGGTGGCGGGGGCCAACGTGGCCATGATCCTGTTCGGCTGGCTGCAGGAGGTCTTGAACCCGCCGGGTCGCACGCGGACGACGATGTTGGCGTTCTGGTTCGGGACCCTCGCCGGCGTCGCCCCCTGGATCGCCATCGCCATCAACTTCGTGGGCGCCGACCAGGTGCCCGGCTTCGTCTACGCCATCTTCGTCGTGCAGCTGGTGTTCTTCTTCAGCTTCGGGCTCAACCAGTGGCTGCAGTACCGCGGCGTGGGCCCGTGGGCCGACTACGGATTCGGCGAGAAGGCCTATCTGGTGCTCAGCCTCGGCGCGAAGTCGGCGCTCGCCTGGCAGATCTACGGCGGGTCGCTGTCGGGTTGACCGCAGTCGGATGGGATACTCGCGGGGTGAGCAACGATCTCCTCTGTCCCAACTGCGGTTCCGACGAGCACCTCGCCGGCGAGCCCCACGGCGACCTGATCCGCATCACGTGCTCGGCCTGCGACCTGATCTGGGACCGCGATCCTGCCCCGCGCTGCGCGTCGTGTGGCAGCACCGAGCTGCGTCCGGTGCCCCAGGCCGTGTGGGAGAAGTCGCGGGGCACCCAGCTGTCGATCGTGGCCATGACCACGGTGTACCTGTGTCCCGACTGCGACCGCGACCGGTTGCGACGGTTCCTCGACAGCGGCACCCCCCTGCCGCCTCCGGACAACCCGGCCGGCGCCGGCGGTTGACCCCCCGGGCGGTCAGTGGCGCTTGACGCCGCCGTACTTCATGCGGGTGTCGGACATCGCCGCGGCGCGGGTCTCCTCGTCGTTGACTGCGGCGTCGACCACCTCGCCGATGAACAGCGTGTGGGTGCCCAGGTCGAGGTGCTGACGGACCTCACAATCCATCCAGGCGATCGCCTCGTCGAAGACCGGTGCGCCAGTGGTGGCCTCCTTGACGGCGCGGCCGTTGAGGGCGCCGTCCTCGAAGGTTGCCGGCTTGGAGAACTTCACGAACACCTTGGTGTCGTCGGCATCCCACAGGTTGACGGTGAAGCCGCCGCCGTCGGTGATGAGTCGGTGGGTGACGGCATCGTTGTCGACCCCGATGCCGATCAGCACCGGTTCCATCGACAGCTGGGTGATCCAGCTGGTGGTCATGGCGTTGCGTTCGTCACCTGCTCGTGAGCCCACCAACGCCAGGGCGTTGGGGATCTTCCACGTGACCTTGTTGATCAGTTCCTCGTCGATGGCCATGACCTCAGGCTAGGCACGCACCGGCCCGGTGCTACCCGGCGGCGGACAGGTGCATCGGTGAGTCGGCGAGGTGGCCGATGGTGGCTGCGTCGACCGCCGACCCGGGAACAGGCTCAAGACGTGCTCCTGAGGTGTCAGGGGACGTGGGAGACCGAGGTGTGGAACTGATCGAGCACGTGTTCGGAGAACAGCCGGGCCAGCAGCTCACCCCGGCCGGTCACCTGTGACTTCTCGTAGACCGACTTGATGTGGTCGCGCACCGTGTGACTGGAGATCAGCAGCTCCTCGGCGATCTCCTTGGTGGACAGACCGCGGGCCATGTACAGCACCACGTCGGTCTCGCGACCGGTGAGGCCGTAGGACTCCAGCATGATCGGCACCAGATCGCCGGGGCGTGCCTGTTCGATGGTGACCGCAACCGATCCTTCTCCGTCGTCCATGGGGGTGACGTGGATGCGCAGCCACTCGCCGTCGCGGCCCTGGACCCTGGTGGCGAGGCTGGAGGTGTTGCGGCTCCACCGCGCCCGAGTGGCGGCGACCCGCACGATGCTCGGCAGCCCGGTCTCCTCGGCGCCCTGGGTGCGCAGGTCGTCGAGCAGACGCTGGCCGCCAGCGCTGACCGAACGGACCGCTCCTGCCGCGTCGAGGATGAGCACCACCGGCGGTTGGGCACTGGTGGCGTGGTCGACGCGGCCCAATGCCCGCCGGAGGACCATGGTGGCGGCGGGGATGAGCTCGCGCACGTCCGCCATCTCCTCGGGGGTGAACGGGCCGTCGCCGGCAGCGCGCGCGAAGACCCCGACCGCCAGGCAGGTGGTACCGGCGACGAAGGCCACTCGCAGCTCGTCGTCGATGCTCCTGCCATAGACCTTGGTGAACCGCGGGCTGCGGTCGAGGTCGCCGTCGATCGTCTCGGCCAAGGTGGCCATGGGGGGTGAGACCCGCGCCAGCTGGTTGAACTTGTTGAAGTCGGGATCGAGCAGTTCATTGTCCCAGAACGGCTCGCACAGCACGGGGTCGAACCCCTTCACGACGCCGCACACGGGCAAGCTGGTGTCGGGGTCGGTGATCATCACCGCCGCACCGTCGAACCGGGCGACCTGTTCGAAGGCCAGGACTACCTCGTCGTTGACCTCCCTGAGCGGCCGCTCGGCCTCGTCGGCGGCGCGGAGTCGGTCACGGGCACGGGTGAAGGCGACGATCCCCATGGGCGGAGCCTAAGCAGGGTGGACCTGGTGCTCAATCCCCTAGTTGGGGGGTCTCGGCTCGATGATCGTGGAATGATGAGGCCCCACTCGATCGAGGCCACGCGCTCTGGAGGAGGATCCGATCGACACCAGCTCGCCCGCGCACGCCGACCCGCTGCGGTCTGCGGCCGCACCCGACATTCTGGTGGTCGTCGCCCTGGGCGGGATGGCCGGGGCGGCGTGTCGCTACGGTCTCGGGACCCTGATCTCCGCCACGCCTGGTGAGGTGCCCTGGGACACCTTCGTCGAGAACGTGGCCGGCGCCTTCCTCCTCGGTGTCGTGCTGAGCGCGCTGGTCAGGCGGTTTCCCGGCTCGCGGTATCTGCGTCCGTTCCTCGCCGTCGGCTTCCTCGGTTCGTTCACCACCTTCTCTGCGCTGGCGGTGGAGGCTGACCAACTGATCCGCGACGGCCAGGCCGTGCTGGCGGCCGGTTACTGGGTGCTCAGCCTGGTTGCCGGCCTCAGCGCCGCGTGGGTGGGCATCGTCCTCGCTCGCTCGGTGCTGACCGCGGCAGGGGAGCACGACCGTTGAGTGTGTGGACCTGGTGCGGGTTCCTTGCCGCCGCTGCCCTGGGGGCCTGTTGCCGCTACCTGGCGAGCCTCTGGATCCAACGACGCGTCGGCGGTCACCACCCTTGGGGCACCTTCGCGGTGAACGTGGGTGGGTGTCTCGTCGCAGGGCTGATGGCTGGCGTTGCCCTGCACCAGGGCCTCTCCGCCGACTCGGTCACCGTGGTCGTCGTGGGGGGCATCGGTTCGTTCACCACCTTCTCGACCCTCGCCTTCGAATCGGTGCGCCTCCTGGAGGAGGGCGAGACGCTGGTCGGCCTGGTGAACGTCGTCGGTTCAGTGGTGATCGGTGCGCTCGCCGCGACGGCGGGGGTGGGGGTGACCACCCTGTGGTGATTCAGGCCAGAACCTGACCGCTGATCCGCCAGCTCAGGTGGCGGGGAGCCAGCTGCCGTGGAACCCGAAGGGCACCCGGACCGGCAGGTGCACGGTGGCCACCGGTGAGCCGTCGAAGTCGCGAGCGTCGACGACGATGACGTCGCTTCGGTCGGTCGCGGCGTCATAGACCACCGACAGGACCCAACCGTCGTCCTCGGCGGTGCCGTCGGGGTCGGCGACGAACACTCCTTCGCTGGGAAACCGGCCGTCGCCGGCAGGGTGCAGCGTGGCGTCACCCTTGTCGAGGTCCCACTTGATCAGGCCCTCGGAGTCGAAGGCCTCGTCGAGCGCCGAGGCGTCCATGGCGACCCCGTAGCCGAACCGGTGGCGCCGACCCACGAGGGCATCGGGCACCCGCGGGAACTCGGCCGGCCGGTCGTCGAGCCGGGTCTGGGAGACGGCACCGCTCGTGGGATCGATCACCCAGCGCCACAGCTGGGACGACTCGCCCTCGGGACCGATCGTCGATGCGGCGAACATGGTGTCGTAGCGGACGACGTCGAGGACGATCCGGTCGCCGTCGTCGAAGGCGTTGAGCGGGTGGAACACATAGCAGGGGTCGATGTCGAACCATCGCACGTCGTCGCCCGAGCCGCCGAGGGGCATGACCCCCAGGCGCGCGCCGGCGTCGGGCTGCCAGGCGAAGGGCATCGTCTGTCGGGCGAGGAGCTCGGTCGAGAACACCACCGGCAGGTCCATGAACACCACACGGCTGGCGGTGATGTTGAAGTCGTGCATCATCGTGGTGCGGGGGAGGTCGATCACCTCGGTCTGGACCAGCTCGCCTGCCGCGTCGGCCCGGTGATAGCGAAGGTGGACCGGCCCGAAGTCGTAGCCGAAGAAGTGCAGGTCGCCGGTGTCGGGGTCGCGCTTGGGGTGGGCGGTCATCGAGGTCAACAGCGCTCCGCCGAAGGTGTGGGGCCCGACCGTGTCCAGCTCGGGCGTGAGCTCGTACGGGAGCCCGACCTCGCCCAGGGCAAGGACGTGCCCGCCGTGTTCGATGACGTGCACCGCACCGCTGCTGGGGTTGACCGCGCCGCTCGGCACCGTTCCCGCTGCCGGAAGCTCGGGACGGGCCTCTTCGACCGACGGCGTTCGCACCCATCGGTTCCGGTACGTGCGGGCCCGGCCCTCGGAGATCTCGATGCCGTGGATCATGCCGTCGCCGAGGAACCAGTGGTGGTCCGGGCCGACCGGTCCGGCGGGGTTGGGTCCGGCCCGCAGGAGCCGACCGTTCAGCGCCGCCGGCAGCCGGCCGGTGATCTCGAGGTCGTGGTCGGTGCGCTCGATCTGCACCGGGGCGTAGTTGCCTCGCAGGTAAGGATTGGCGGTGCCGGTCTCGGCGTCGGTGCTCATCGGGGTCCCCTCGTCGCTGAATCTTGACAGTGGCAACCTAGGCGAAGTGCCGTGACAGTGTCAAGATATGGGCATGGCCGGCTACCACCACGGCGACCTGCGGCGGGCGCTGCTCGATGCCGCCGCCGCCGAGATCGCCGAACACGGTCCCAGTGCCATCAGCCTGCGGGCCATCGCCCGGCGGGCGGGTGTCAGCCACGCCGCACCGGCGCACCACTTCGGTGACCGGGCCGGCCTGCTCACCGCGGTGGCCGCCGAGGGGTTCCGCCGCATGAACGAGACGATGGTGGCCGCGGCCGGGTCGTCGACGGAGCCACTGCTGGCGCTCGGGTGGGCCTATGTCGCCTTCGCTCGGGACAATCCCGGCGAGTTCGCGGTGATGTTCCGTCCCGAACTGCTCGATGGGTCCGATCCCGACCTCGTGACCACCTCGGCCTCGGCGTACCAGCGACTGAGCGACGCCATCGCAACCACACCCGATGCGGCATGTGAGGGAGAGGAGCCGGGGGTCACCGCGGCGCGCCACTGGGCGCTGGTGCACGGGCTCGCCACCCTCATCATCACCGGCTCGCTCCCCACCGACGACGACTTCATCTACTCGGTGCTCGCCGGCGGGTGAGCCCGCTGGTCGGCGGTGCGGACGTCTCCCTCGGCCTCGAGCAGCACACCAACGATCGCCCCCGAGGTGGTGCCCCTCATTCGAGGGGGTCTGGCTCCCCGTGGCGGGGGGAAGGATTCCCCGGAACCGGGGATGTTGGTCAGCCACCGGATCGTCGTAGGTTCCTCCGGTCCGCCCGCACCGACCGGAGGTCCGACGCCGTGAGCCTCGACCCGCACCCCCCGATCCGGATGGCGCCCGTCCAGGTCGCCCCCGACACATTCCTGATCCGCTCGGCCCAGCCCGCCTTCGGGGCACCCCTCGCGGTCAACCTGAACTCGCTGTTGATCCGGGCCGAGGAGCCGGTGATCGTCGACACCGGCACCATCGCCAACCGAAGGCAGTGGCTGGACGATGTCTTCTCCCTCGTCGAGCCCACCGATGTGCGCTGGATCTACATCTCCCACGACGACGACGATCACGTGGGCAACCTCGCCGAGACGATGGAGCGCTGCCCCAACGCGATCCTCGTGGTCAGCTGGGCGGCCACCGAACGGATGGGGGCGTCCTTCCGCCTGCCACCCGAGCGGATGCGCTGGGTCGACGACGGCGGCACCCTCGAGGTCGGTGACCGGACCCTGCGGGCCATTCGTCCGCCGGTGTACGACAGCCCGACGACTCGTGGCCTGTTCGACCCCGCCACCCGCGTCTACTGGGCGTCGGATGCCTTCGCCACGCCGATGCCGGGCGACACGGTCGACGACGTCGAGGAGCTGTCACCCACGATGTGGGCCGAGGGCATGGCCATGTTCCACCACCATGCGCTGTGCCCGTGGCTCTCGATCGTCGACGAGTCGAAGTACCAGGCCGAGGTGGGCGCGCTCCGTTCCCTCTCACCCGAGGTGGTCGTGTCGGCGCACAGCCCGATCATCGGGGGCGAGGCGGTGGAGCGGGCGTTCGACCTGCTCGCGGCGCTGCCCTCCACGGTGCCCCCGCCCCACCCCGACCAGCAGGCCCTCGCCGCCATCGTCAGCGGTTCGGTGCCGGCCTGATCCGATCTCGATCCCCAACCGACTCGATCCCCAACCGACTCGATCCCCAACCGAAAGGACATCATGTCTGTCGAGACCCGAGCTCCGTCCCGTCTGATCCGTGCTGCGGCACTCACGGGTGCGTTGACGCTGTTGCTCGCCGCCTGCGGTGACGAGGACGACGGGGCCTCTGCCGCCCCGCCCGACACCACCGCGCCCGACACCGCCGCCGCGCCCGACACGCTCGAGGTCGTCGCGGTCGACTTCGAGTTCGAGAACCTGCCCGAGCGTGTCCCGGCCGGCACCCAGCTGACCTTCGTCAACAACGCACCCACCGAGCTGCACGAGCTGGTGGCGGTGCTCCTGCCCGAAGACGAGGATCGATCCGTCGACGAACTGGTCGGCCTTCCTCCCGAGGAGATGGGTCGATCGCTCTTCGCCGTCGAGCCGGTCACCGTGCTCATGGCTGCGCCGGGTGGCGAGCAGATCGCCGCGGTGGGTGACGGCACACTGAGCGAACCCGGCCGTTACGCCATCTTGTGCGTGATCCCCACCGGCGTCGAGCCCGAGGTGTACTTCGCCGCCGCGGCCGAGACCGAGGAAGGGCCGCCACAGGTCGAGGGTGGGCCGCCCCACATCGCTCACGGCATGTACGCCGAGCTGATCGTGGAGTGACTCAGAACTCCACTGCTGCCGCACGGTCGATGAGATGGGCGGCGTCGACCGCGACGATCCGTTCGAGCCCGGCGGCGCCCCTCGCCTGAGGAGGCGCTGGTGATGCGGTCCGAGGCGATGCAGCCTCGGAGGTGGTTGCGGCCGCGGTGCACCACGACACGGTGGCCGAATCCTGCTGAGACGGCGGATCGGTCCAAGGCGTCTCCCTCGCGACGTGCCACTGGGGCGCATGAGCTACCGGGGCGTCCTACCCTGACCTCATGGAGGAACGCGAGCGATTCGTGCCCCGCCGGGTCGGCCAGCTGATGCGCGACCTGGCCGAGATGCCATGGGACGACCAGGGCGGCACCGACGACGCCGAGGCCTTCCGGGCCTTCGCTCGCCTGGCCGCGGCGCTGTACCACTTCGAGTTCCACGAACGTGAGCAGTCCCTCGTCGAGGCCTGGGACCTCATGGCGCGCGACCCGGGCGCGGCGACCGAGCTGCGCTCCGCCCTCGACGAGCTGCTCGACGATGCCAACTACATCACCGTCAGCGCTGACGAGCTCGATGACGCCCTCCATCGCGAGTCGATGATCCCCTTGCGGCTCGAGGTCGACCTCGACGACTACGAGGAGCTGCTGATCTGCCGGCGCGACACCAGCCAGGAGACCATCGAGATACCGAGGTGGAAGGGCCTGCGCACCGAGGAGCGCACGGTCACCATCGAGGGCCGGGTCGTGGTGTTCGCCAAGGTGCGGCCCGCCGAGTGGTTCGAGGAGCGGGGGATCGACCCCGCCAAGCGCAACCTGGTCCCCGGGCACGTCTCGCTCAAGCAGTTCCAGCGGGTCCCGCGGGCCGACATCGAGATGCTGCTGCCCTCGACCCAGGTCCGCTACCGGCCGATCGACACGCTCATGGTCGGTGTCCCGGCGGTGGCCTCGGGCATCGTGGTGCTGGCCACCAAGCTGTTGCCGACGATCGGGCTCATGTTGGTGCTGGCCGGCGCCTGGATCGGTGTGCGCGACGAGCAGCCCGAGCTCGACCAGGCAGCGCTGGTGGTGCTCTTCGGTGGGCTCATGACCGTCGGCGGGTTCATGGTCCGGCAGTGGTCGAAGCTGAAGAACCGCCGGGTCAACTACCTCAAGACCCTCTCCGAGGCGCTGTACTTCCGCACCCTGGCCGACGGGCCCGGCGTGTTGCACATCCTGTTGTCGTCGGCCGAGCAGCAGGAGGTCGTCGAGGTGTTGCTCGCGTATCGCTTCCTGCTCGCCGAGCCCGAGGGCATGACCGAGGACGAGCTCGACGCCCGCGTCGAGCAGTGGCTGTCGGATCGCTACGACGCCGACATCGACTTCGAGGTGGACGACGCGCTCGACAAGCTGAGAGATCTCGATCTGGTCGAGGGCGACGACCGGCTCCGGTGCCGGCCTCTGCGCGACGCACTCGCCCATCTCGACCGCCGGTGGGACGACCTCTTCCAGTTGCAGCCCGAGGATCGATTCGTGGCGACCAGGGCAAGCGGCTCGGACTGACGCGGCGCGAGTGCGGGAAATCGGGCGCACCCGGGGTGGTGGAGCGGGACCGACTCGATGAGCGCGCCGGCTACCACCTCGACGTGCTTCTCCTCTTGTGACCCCGTCTGTCGATGTGTCGGGCAGTATGGGCCAATGGAGACGATCGGACTCATCGGGGGGATGAGCTGGGAGAGCACCGCCGAGTACTACCGGCTGATCAATCTGGAGACGCAACGGCGCCGCGGCGGGCATCACTCGGCTCGGCTCGTGCTGTGGTCGGTCGACTTCGCCGAGATCGAGGAGATGCAGGCTGCCGGGCGATGGGACGACGCGGGGGCTCTGCTCGCTGAGACTGCGCGGCGTCTTGAGTGGGCCGGGGCCGGGGTACTCGGCTTGTGCACCAACACAATGCACAAGGTCGCCGATGTCGTGGCCGCCGCGGTCGAGGTTCCGCTGGTTCACCTCGGAGATGTCACCGCGCGCGCGGTGCGCGACGCCGGGCTCTCCACTGTCGGCCTGCTCGGCACTGCCTTCACCATGGAACAGCCCTTCTACCGGCGTCACCTCGAGTCGCACGGCCTGACGGTGTTGGTCCCCGACGATGCCGACCGGGCGGAGGTGCACCGGGTGATCTACGAGGAGTTGGTGCACGGCGTGGTCGACGACGGGTCGCGACATCGCTACCGGGAAGTGATCGAGCGATTCGTCGATGCCGGCGCTGAAGGCGTGATCTTCGGTTGCACCGAGATCGAGCTGCTCGTCGGCGCCGACGACAGCTCAGTAGCGGTGTTCCCGACCACGCATCTCCACGCGAGCGCGCTGGTCGACGCAGCGCTCGCCGATGGTTCGACGTAGGACGACGTCTCGACCATCTGCTTCGCCCGCCTCGGGCCGGGCCGCTGACGCGAACGCCCGGTCAGGGCGTCTCGTTCTGGATGGTCTTCCAGTCGCGAGCCTCGAGGTATGGCCGGAAGCGTTCGCTGATCTCGACCAGGTCGTCGCGTCGCTTGGGCCGCTGTACCTCATAGAGATGGGGGAACTCGAGCCATCCCAGCATCAGCTCCCACAGTCTGACCGCGGCGTCGTCCCGAGGTGGGTCGATGAGCACCGGGCCGAACAGTGCTGTCTCACCGCCCCGGTCGTTCTCGAACACCAGGATGGGCACGCCCCAGCCCCCGAGGCCGGTGGCGCGGGCGTGGTCGGCGTGGACCTCGTCGTGGGTGGACGGGTCCTCGATCGCCGCTCGGACCAGGCCGGGATCGAGACCGATCTCTCCGAGCAGTTCCTCGGCGACATCGGGATGGTGGGGTTTGCGCCCGTCGACGTGCAGCGCGGTGGCGGCGGCCTCGTACCAGCGGTCGAGCAGAGCGGGGTCGTCGCGCCGCAGCAGCGCGCCGATGCGCATCATCGACCAGCCGTAGGACCACTCGCGCTCCCACGGGTGCTTCTTGCCCTCGACCCGGTTGATCTCCTCGAGGCTGAAGAACCGCCAGCCCACCTCGATGCCGAGCTGGTCGCGCACGTCGCGCATCCAGATCGAGCCCTGGTAGGCCCACGGGCACATGATGTCGAAGTGGAAGTCGACGCGGGTGATCTCGGGTCGGGCCATCGGTCTCCTCGGGTGGGGCCGGTCGCATCGACCCTATGCCGTGTCGACGCGGTCGGTCAGGACGCGGCGCGCACCGTGGGCCGGGCAACCGCTGCTCGGGTGCCGTTGCAGCGATGCGACCCGGCGCACCGCGCCGTCGACGATGAGCCGGGCTCTGGTGGCGTCGTGACCGGGGTGGTCGGCGGCGATCGCGTGCACCTGGTCGGCTGCATCCTCGACCGCGGCCTCATCGCCGCCCGAGTACCTTGCCAGATCGGCGGATGCGTCGGCCGTGCCTCGGCTCGTGTCGAGCGCCAGGGCCAAGGCGCGAGCGGTGAGCAGCTGCACCTTGCGATCGTCGTCGCACCTCTTGGCGGGACCCGGGGTCCCCATCGGCCCGGTCATGTCGCCATTGTCGCGAGCGGTTCAGCTGAGCGACAGAGGCGAAGGTCCTGATGGGCTCGTGTCCGACGGGCGGGTGGGGGTTCAGTCCTCGTCGTCGACGGGGGTGATGAGACCGTAGTGACCGTCGTAGCGGCGGTAGAGGACCCGTCCGCGTTCGGTGGCGAGGTCGGTGAAGAACACCCATGGGTCGGGACTGTTGTCGAGTGCCTCACGTGCCTCGTCGAGGTTCAGCTCGGGCGCGGCGAGCGGTTCGACCACGATCGCCGCCGCCGGGGGCGCCCCGTTCTGACCGGTGCTGTCGCGCCCGTCGTCGAAGCGCAGCCCGTAGGCCCCGTCGTCGCGGCGGTGGACCATGGCGTCGCGCCCCGAGGAGGCTTCGCGGAACAAGAAGAAGTCGTAGTCCATCGACTCCAGGTCGAACACGGCCTCATCGATCGAGGCGGCCGGCGTGGCGAAGGACTTGTGCTGCACGATCTCGCGCTCGGCCACCGGCCGGTCGTACCACGGCGGTCGCTCGGGTGGCAGGTCGCCGTGGCGCCACTCGCCCGGGGGGCTGGTCGGGCCCCTCCGACGGAGGGCGCGACGGTGCTCGTGGATCTGCTCGATGCGACGGCGCAGGCGCTGTTCGAGCAGGTCGATGGCCTCGGTCATGGAGGTGCCCGAGACGTGGGCACGGATGCGGTCGCCGTTGAGGTCGAGGGTGGCACGGCAGAGCGCGGGCCGTTCGCGCCCGGGGCCGCCGGCCATCTCCATGCGCAGGTCGATGTGCAGGACCGGCTGGTCGATCAGATGCAGCACCTTCTCGATCCGGTCGAGTGCGAGCTCACGGTCGGCGTCGGCGATCTCGCCGGACAGCGCGACCTCGACTGGCAGGTCTCCCAACACACGATCAACCATGGCTGATCCCTTCAGGTCAGGTCTCGTCGCTCCCGGAGCGCGCGGATGCGCCGGGAGGGAAGACGGGACGGGGTGGCCCGGCCGCGTCGCAGGACATCCGTGGGGTTCTCCGTCGGAAGGTGTCGCGACGCGTCGGCATTGCTCTCTCAGCGTGGCGCGGGTCGCCGCGATTTCCAAGGGTCGAAGGTCATCATCCCCACGTGGCCCTGGTGGGCGGCATCCCGCTGGATCCCGTGGCGTTCGGGACCACGCCCAGCACCTGGTGGATCGAGATGCCGCCATCTTCGAAGCCGAGGGCGGAGCCGGCCATGTACAGGTGCCACACCCTGGCGCGCCGTTCGCCGACCAGGTCGACCGCAGCGTCCCAGTTCGTGCTGAGGTTGTCGACCCAGCTGCGGAGGGTCTGCGCGTAGTGCTCGCGGAGCGATTCGACGTCACGGACCTCGAACCCCGCCGCCTCCATCGCTGCCACGACGTCGCCGACATCGATCAGGTGACCGTCGGGGAAGACGTAGCGACCGACGAAGCTGCGATCGTCGACCCTGGACCCGCCCACCGAGGAGATGGCGTGGTTGAGCAAGCGGCCCGTTGGCGCCAGCAGCTCGTGGAGGTGGCCGAAGTACTCGCCCATCCGCTTGGCGCCGACATGTTCGAACATGCCAACCGACGAGATGGCGTCGTAGGGGCCGTCGGGCACGTCGCGGTAGTCCTGGAGGCGGATCTCGACGAGGTCGGACACCCCGGCCTCGGCCACCCGCTTGCGGGCGAGCTCGGCCTGTTGCCGGCTGATGGTGACCGCCACCACTCGTGTGTCGTAGTGGGTCGCGGCGTGGATGGCCATCGATCCCCACCCGCACCCGACGTCGAGCAGCCGCATGTCCGAGCGCTCGTGGAGCCCGAGCTTGCGGCAGATGAGGTCGTGCTTGGCAGCTTGGGCCTCGTCGAGCGACAGCGTCGGCTCGGTGAAGCGGGCACACGAATAGGTCATGCTCGGTCCGAGCACCAACCGGTAGAAGTCGTTGCTGATGTCGTAGTGATGGCCGACCACCTGCGCATCGCGACGCTTGGAGTGCAGCACTCCCCGGGGGGCTGCCTCCTCGGGCGGAGGGGGGAGTGGCTTGCCGACCAGCCCGAGCGTCCTCGCCGCGGACGCGGTCTCGCGAAGGATCCTGGGGCTGAACATCGGTCGCTCGGGGGCCGCGGCGCGCAAGCTGCGCAGTCCCTCGAGCAGGTCGTCGCCGGGGGCGATGTCGATGTCGCCGCACACGTAGGCCCTGGCGAGGCCCAGTTCGCCCGGTGCCCACATGATTCGGCGGATGGCGTCGGGTGAACGGATGACCATGGTGGTCTGAGCGTCGTCAGGACCGAGCGAGCTCTGGTCCCAGAACTCGATCCGCACCGGTGTTGATGATCCGACCATCGTCTCTACAACTGGTCCGAGGATCTCGGCAACTGGTTGCACGGTGATGACCTCCCCGTGGTCCACACGGCTCTTTCGTGGAGCCTACCCGAACGCCATCGCCCGGGTCCGGGGAAGACGGTCGGGGCCACTTCGACTGATGTGGGCGAGGGCGGTAGCGTCGTGCCCATGCGCGAAGCCGTCATCGTCTCCACCGCCCGCACCCCGATCGGCAAGGCCTACCGGGGTGCGTTCAACAACACCCAGGCCCAGGCCCTCGCCGGTCACGCGATCCGCCACGCCGTCGAGCGCGCCGGTCTCGAAGGCCCCGAGGTCGACGACGTCGTCGTCGGTGCCGCCCTCCAACAGGGGTCGCAGGGCATGAACATCGGCCGCCAGGCGGCGCTGCGGGCCGGGCTCCCCACCTCGGTGCCGGGCCAGAGCATCGACCGCCAGTGCTCGTCGGGGCTCATGGCCATCGCCACCGCCGCCAAGCAGATCATCCTCGACGGCCAGCAGATCGCCGTCGGCGGCGGCGTCGAGTCGATCTCGCTGGTGCAGAACGAGCACCAGAACGTCTACCGCCTCGTCGACAAGGATCTCGTCGCCGAGGTGCCCGGCATCTACACCGCCATGATCGAGACCGCCGAGGTCGTCGCCGACCGCTACGGCATCTCCCGCGAGGCTCAGGACGAGTACGCACTCCAATCCCAGCAGCGCATCGCCCAGGCTCAGGAGGAGGGCCGCTTCGAGCCCGAGATCGTCCCCATGACCACCGTCAAGACCCTGGTCAACAAGGAGACGGGCGAGACGAGCGAGGAGGAGGTCACCCTCACCCAGGACGAGGGCAACCGTCCCGGCACCACCATCGAAGACCTCCAGAAGCTGGCACCGGTGTGGAGCGGCGGCCAGTTCGCCAAGGAAGGCAAGTACGTCACCGCCGGCAACGCCTCCCAGCTCTCCGACGGCGCCGCCGCGGTGGTGCTGATGGAGGCCGCCGAGGCCGAGCGCCGGGGCCTCGAGCCCCTTGGCGCCTACCGGGGGATGGCCGTCGCTGGCGTCGATCCCGAGGAGATGGGCATCGGTCCGGTCGCAGCCGTGCCCAAGCTGCTCGAACAGACCGGGCTCAGCATCGACGACATCGGGATCTGGGAGCTGAACGAGGCCTTCGCCAGCCAGCTGCTGTACTGCCGCGACACCCTCGGCATCCCCAACGATCGCCTCAACGTGTCCGGCGGGGCGATCTCGATCGGTCACCCCTATGGCATGACCGGTGCCCGCTGCACCGGCCACGTGCTGCTGGAGGGCAAGCGTCGTGGCGCCAAGTACGGCGTGGTCACCATGTGCGTGGGCGGAGGCATGGGCGCCGCCGGGCTCTTCGAGATCTTCTAGTCGGCGGCGAAGGTCTGCTGTTCGCCGGGGGCGAGCTCGTGGACCTCGCCTCCGAAGCCGACACGGATCGGGCCGAGCTTGCTTGGACGGACGGCCACGGTGACCGTGCCGTCCTCGAACTCCAGGTCGACCCACCGGCGCCGGTAGCGCAGGTCGAGCGAGAGGTGCTCGAGCTCGGCCGGGAGGCTGGGGTCGAGCCACAGCACGCCGTCGCGGGTCTCGATGCCGGTGTAGCAGTGCTGCAGCAGATCGACGGTGCCGGCCATGGCGCCGAGGTGGATCCCCTCCTGGGTGGTTCCACCCTGCACGTCGAACAGGTCGCTGCGCAGCGCCTCGAGGAAGAAGTTCCACGACCGGCGCCGGTCGATGCGTGACATGACCCAGGCGTGGACCACACCGCTGAGCGTCGAGCCGTGCGAGGTGCGGGCGTCGTAGTACTCGACGTTGCGGGCGATGGTCGTGTCATCGAAGGGGTAGCCGAGCCGTTCGAAGATCTCGGCCACCTCCCGCGGCGACAGCAGGAAGAACAGCATCAACACGTCGGCCTGCTTGGACAGCTTGTAGTTGTCGGGGCTGTCGCCCTCGGCCTCGAGGATGCGGTCGAGGCGCTGGATGTCTCCGTAGCGCGACCGGTAGTCGGCCCAGTCGAGCTCGGCGAGGGCGCCGTAGCCCTCGAACTGGCTGATGATGCCGTCGTCGTGGAAGCAGACCCGCATCTTGTGGGTGATGTCGCGCCAACGGTCGAGCTCGGCGGCGGTGAGGCCGAGACTCTCGCGCAGCTCCTGGGATCGGCGTTCGGTCACCTCGTCGAGGGTGTCGAGGGCCCGGCTGATGCACCACACCGCCATGACGTTGGTGTACGCGTTGTTGCGCAGGCCCGGCTCGTCGGCGTCGGGGTATCGCTCGTGGAACTCGTCGGGTCCCATGACCCCGCCGATCTCGTAGCGGTCGAGGGCCTTGTTGTAGGTCGAAGCGCTGTCCCAGAACCGGGCGATCTCGAGGATGAGCTCGGCGCCGTGGAAGGCCAGGAAGTCGCCGTCGCCGCTGGCCTCGTAGTACTTCCACACGTCGTAGACCACCGCGGCGTTGATGTGGCGTTGCAGATGCGATCCGTCGGGGAGCCACCGACCCGATCTGGGGTTGAGGTGCAGCGTCTGGGTCTCCTCCCGCCCGCTGCTCCCGCTCTGCCACGGGAACATCGCACCGCGATAGCCCTCCTCGGCGGCAGCGTGACGCGCCTCGTCGAGGCGCCGGTAGCGGTACATGAGATGTCCGCGGGCGAGGCCCGGCCAGCGGACCGCCAGCAGCGGCAGGATGAACAGCTCGTCCCAGAAGATGTGGCCCCGGTAGGCCTCCCCGTGGAGCCCTCTGGCCGGCACCCCCGCGTCGACCTCCGCCGAGTGCTTCGAGACCACCTGGCTCAGGTGGAAGAGGTGGAGGTTGATCGCCATGGCGGTGGACTCCTCGACCGACGCGTCGAGGTGGGCCCGGTTCCAGACGTGGCTCCATGCGATGACGTGGGGCGCCAGGATCTGGTCGAAGGTCGCTGCTCGCTCGACGCGGGCGCGGGCATCGGCGCCGATCTCGGTGACGGCGTGGTCGCGGGAGGTGTGGATGGCCGCGACCTTCTCCACCGAGACGGGCGACCCCTGCTCGAGGTCGAACGAGAGGTGGTGGCCGACCACGTCGCCGTCGGTGGTCGCGCGCACCTCGGCACTGGGTCCGGTACCTCCGGGGGAGAGCCTCGTGCGCGCCGCCACCGCGAGTCGGACCCGTGACTGGGTCGTCTCGGCCTGCAGGTAGGCGACGCCGTCGTCGCGGGATTCGGCGTCGATCACCTGAAGGTGGCAATTGGCCAGGTCGCGGTAGCGCGGTACCCCACCGTTGGTGACGCCGCCGTCGATGCAGGACCGCACCTCGACCCGGCCTGACCAGTCCTCGGCGAGCAGTGTCGTCTCCAGCACCGCGAGATGCGGGTCCGACATCGACACGAGGCGCCGCTGAGTGATGCGGGTCGTGCGGCCCTGGGCGTCTCTCACCCGCGAGCTGCGGGTGAGGACCCCGCGGCGCAGATCGAGCTCGAGCGAGTGCTCGATGATGTCGACGAGACGGAGGTCGAACCACTGACCGCCCTCTGGGCGCCACGACAACGGCAGCCAGTTCGGGGCGTTGACCATGTCCTCGTTCTCGACCTCGCGGCCCGACACCTCACTGACGAGTCGGTTGAAGACGCCGGCCAGGTAGGTGCCGGGATAGCTGGATCCCCCGGCATCGTTCTCGGGCAGCGCGCCGCGGGCCGCCATGTAGCCGTTTCCCAGGGTGCACAGGGCCTCGCGCAGCCCTTCCTGATCGGGGTCGAACCCCTCGTAGCGCAGCACCCACCGGTCGGTGTGCAGACGGGACTCGAGCAGGTCGGCCAGACGGTGCAGGAAGGTGACCGTCTGACCGGGGTCGTCGAGGCGGAGGTGGGCTGCGGTGGAGCGCTCTTCGGTGCCGACGATGACGCCGAGGCCGTCGTGGTGGATGACCCGAAGGGCGTCCTCGTCGGTGTCGTCGTCGCCGACGTAGAGCGGCATCACGTCGGGCTGGTCGAGGTGGAGCTGGCCGAGGAGGAACCGCAGCGCCCGACCCTTGTCCCAGTCGAGGTCGGGGCGCAGCTCGAAGATCTTCTTGCCGGTGGTGCGTCGCAGCCCGGGTCTCGATTCGATGGCGCGGTCCACGGCCTCGTCGATCCGTTGCAGCTCGGCGTCGGGCGCCATCCGGAAGTGGATGGCCACCGCGTAGGACTTGCGCTCGACGATGACTCCGGGAATGTCGCCGATCTCGTCGTCGAGAGCGTCGGCGGCCTCGGCGAGCCGTGGTTGGGCGGCCGCGCCGTCGGGGTGCTGGTGGGCCCAGCCCGGCCCGGTGATGTCGAACCCGTGACTGCCCGCGTAGACGAGCTCGTCGACGCCGACGAGGTCGGCGACGTCGGCCCGGTCGCGCCCGCTGACCACCGCCACCGGGCACAGCTTGGCCAGGCGATGAATCGCCCGCCGGGCGGCGTCGGACAAGGTCGCGGCCGCCGGGTCGTCGACGATGGGGGTGAGCGTTCCGTCGTAGTCCAGGAAGACCGCCGGACGGCGACCTTCGAGCCGTTCGGCCAGGCCGGTGATGTCGTCGAGAGCGTGGGGAAGCTCGCGCAGGGCGGCGGCAGGGGTGATGATCTCGATCTCGTCGAGGTCGTGCACCACCTGGCCGGCACCGTGGGTGGCCAGGTCCTCGGGGTGGCCGGTGCGGTCGACACCCACGATGAGCCCGAAGCCGCCGGCGCGGCCGGCTTCGACTCCCGAGATGGCGTCCTCGACCACGACGGTGCGGGCGGGCTCGGTGCCGAGGCGGCGGGCCGCCTCGAGGAAGATGTCGGGGTTGGGCTTGCCCGCCAACCTCAGCTCGTCGGCATCGTTGCCGTCGACGATCACGTCGAAGAGGTCGGTGACCCGGGCGGCGTCGAGCACGGCCCGGGCGTTGCGGCTGGCGGAGATGGCGGCGGTGGCGATACCCGCCCGGCGAGCCTCGCGGAGGAAGGTGATCGTGCCGGCGAACGCGCGGGGCGCCTCCCGCTGGAGTCGGGCGAGAAACAGGTCGTTCTTGGCGTTACCGAGCGCGGCGACGGTGTCGTGGCCCGGTGCGTCGTCACGGTCGCCGTCGGGTAGTTCGATGCTGCGGGAGCTGAGGAACCCGCGCACCCCGTCGAAGCGGGGCTTGCCGTCGACGTAGCGGCGGTAGTCGTCGTCGGTGAAGGGCTCGTAGTCGCGATCACCACTGCGGGCCAGCAGGAACTCGTCGAAGAGCTCCTTCCAGGCAGCGGCGTGGACCGCTGCGGTGTCGGTGATCACACCGTCGGTGTCGAGCACAACGGCATCGAACTCGCCAGGGCTGATCATGTCGACATGATGGCACCCCACCCACCTGAGTCGCTGCAGCGCGCGAGTGATGTGGTCTTGGGGCACGCTGGTGCGGTGACGCCCGAGCCGATGATCATTGCCGCCGCGGCCCTGCTGCTGACCGGGGCCCTGTTGAGCAAGACGTCGTCGCGCTTCGGGGTCCCCAGCTTGTTGCTGTTCATGTTCCTCGGGATGGCTGCGGGCTCCGAGGGAGTGCTCGGCATCGAGTTCGAGGACTTCGAGCTGGCCAGCAGGATCGGCTTCATCGCGCTGGCGTTCATCCTCTTCAGCGGAGGCTTGGGCACCGATTGGACGAGGATCCGGACGGTGCTCGCTCGCGGCGCCGCATTGGCGACGGTCGGCGTCGGCCTGTCGGCGGGGGTGCTCGGTGCCTTCGCCGCGTTGATCCTGGGGTTCGACCTGGTCGATGGCCTGCTGCTCGGGGCCGTCATCGCGTCGACCGATGCCGCGGCGGTGTTCTCGGTCATGCGGTCGCGCGGGTTGGGTGTCGAACGGCCCCTCAAACCCTTGCTGGAGCTGGAGTCGGGTAGCAACGACCCTGCCGCGGTGTTCCTCACCGTCGGTATCATCGGTTTGATCAATGCCGATGGTCCGGGCGTCGCCGGCCTTGCGGGCGTCTTCGTGCTGCAGATGGGGCTCGGGATCCTGATCGGGTTGGTCGCCGCCAAGGGGGCGGTGTGGGTGATCAACACCGTCCGGCTCGACTACGACGGCATCTATCCGGTCATGACCGTGGCCTTCGTGTTGTTGGTCTTCGAAGGGACGACCTGGCTCGGAGGCTCGGGCTTTCTCGCCGCCTACGTGGCGGGACTGACCTTCGGCAACAGCGACGTGTTGCACAAGCGCAGTCTCACCCACTTCCACGACGCCATCGCCTGGCTGATGCAGATCGCCATGTTCGTGGTGCTCGGCCTGTTGGTCTTCCCCTCCGATCTCGGACCGGTCGTGTTGCAGGCGCTGGCGGTCGCGCTGGTGCTCATGTTCGTGGCCCGCCCTCTGGCGGTGGTGATCACGTTGCTGCCGTTCCGGGTGCCCTGGCGCCACGTCGGGTTCGTGTCGTGGGTGGGGTTGCGGGGTGCGACCCCGATCATCCTCGCCACCTTGCCGGTGGTGGAGGAGATCGAAGGGGCCGAGACCATCTTCAACGTGGTGTTCTTCGTGGTGCTGAGCTCGGTGTTGATCCAGGGTTCGAGCATTCCGTTGGTGGCGCGGTGGCTCGGAGTGGCCTCCGATGAGGACGAGCCGAGGGGCTACTGGATCGAGGCCGCCCTCGCGGGCGACTCCGGTCACGACCTGCACGAGATGGTCGTGCCGCCGGGCTCGGCCGCCGACGGGGTGGCGATCGTGGGCCTGCACCTCCCCGCCGATTCGCTCATCGTGTTGATCCAGCGCGGTGGTGACGTGGTCGTTCCCGAGGGGCGCACCGAGATCAACGGCGGCGACCGGCTCCTGGTCATGGCCGACGACTCGACGCTGCCGGAGGTGCGCAGCATCCTCGGGGTCGGCTGACGCCCGAGAATCGGGTCTGCGTATCCTGTTCAGGTCGGATCGGTTTCCGACGGGGAGACACATGAGCAGCGAGCGCTACTCGGACGAGCAACTCGAGGCCAAGATCCAGGACCTGCTCGCGCTCCACCCCGACGCCACCGTCCTCGCCATCGAGCCGGGCAACTACGCGGTCGTCGAGCCCGGACATCCTGGGATCGCCGACCTGGTCGAGGCCGGTTTCGAGGTCCACGGTCCCGTGGCCGCGCTCGACCTGCTCCACCCCGACTCGCGACCGGCCGCGCTCACCGCCATCGACCGGGTCGCCCCCACCGGCGTGGTCTGCGACCATCTCTTCCTTGCCGACGGTTCACCGGTCGAGTCCTATCTGTTCGACACGATCGCTCGCCGCAAGGTCTATCTCGGCCTGCAGGTCCCTGCCTCCGGCGCGTCGGCCCCGCCGGCCACCGCGGCGCGCGACGTCGTCCCCGTTCGGGTCACCCATCTCGGCACCGACGACCTTGGCCGGGTGCTCTGGGTCGACACCGCAGGACGCGACGACCTCGACCCGGCGGAGGAGCGGTCGGTCGGCTCGTTGTCAATGGAGGTCGTGCACCCCGACGACTACGACCGGGTACGTCTGGGTTGGGCAGAGATGCTGGCCAACCCCGACGTGGTGCATCGTCTGCGCTTCCGTCGCCGCTTCGGCGACGGCTGGAAGTGGTTCGAGGCATCGATGACCAACCGGTTGGCGGACCCGGAACAGCCCGAGGTGCGGCTCGGGCTCGTCGACATCTCCCTCGAGGTGGAGGCCCAGGACGAGATCCGACGACGCGAGCGGTTGCTCGACCGCCTGGCCGAGGCATTGCCCCAAGCCATCGTGCAGTTCGACCGCGACGGGCGCGTGGTCTACCGCAACCGCCTGGTGGGCGAGCTGTTCGGAGCGGGCGTGGAGATGGTCGAACCGCTGCTCGCCGCGACCGATCCCGAGCGCCGGGGTGAGCTGGCCTCGGCTCTGGAGGCCTCGCTGCGGGGCGGGGACCAGGACATCGAGGTCCTGCTCTCGGTCCCCGGCAGGACTCACCCGCTGATCGCGGAGATCGTCCTGCGGAGCCTGTCCGGGGACGGCGGTGCGCCGGACGGGTTCATCTGCTGCATCTCCGATGTCACCGAGCGGGCGCGCCTGCGTGAGAACCTCGAGATCCGGGCCACCTTCGACCCGCTCACCGGGCTGCACAACCGGGAGTCGACGATCCGTTCACTCGAGGCGGCGGTGCTCGCGGCCGGGCCGGGTGGTGTCGCGGCTACGGGTGTCGCGACGATCTTCATCGATCTCGACGGGTTCAAGACGGTCAACGACTCGTTCGGACACGCGGTCGGCGACGAGGTGCTCGCCGAGGTGGCAGCTCGCCTGGCCGGGGCGGTGCGGGGCCGCGACGTCGTCGGTCGCCTCGGAGGCGACGAGTTCCTCGTCGTCTGCCCCGATGTCGGTGGTGTCGACGACGCGCTCGCTGCCGCCGGTCGCGTCGCTGCGACACTCGAACCGGGTCCCGCCGCCGACGACCGCCTCCGTGCCATCCGCGCCAGCATGGGTGTGGCCTGGACTGCTGGCGAGGAGTCGGCAGAGTCGCTGATGGCCAGGGCCGACGACGCCATGTACGAATCGAAGCGAGGAGCAGGCGGTCGGCCGGTGCTGGCTCCGCCTGCACCTTGACCCACGGCTTCGGCCGGAACCGACCGGTCATCAGCATCAGCCAGAGCTCCCGTGTGGGGATTGCGGGCCTGCTGGCGCTGGTGGCGACCTATGGCATCGGCCGGCAGGCGTACGGGTTGTTCGTGCCGACCTTCCGGGAGGAGTTCGGCCTGTCACTGGAGGTGCTGGGCTTCTATGCCAGCGCTGCCCAGGCCGGTTACCTGGTGACCACTGTGATCACCGGCGTGCTCACGGCCCGTTTCGGGCCTCGTGTACCGGTGGTGTCGGGGTGCCTGCTGCTCGCGGTCGGCGCGGCCATGACCGCGTCTGCGCCGGGCCCGGTGCTGCTGGCCGTTGGGATCACGGCGGCGGGGACGAGCGCCGGCGGGGCGTGGGCGCCGTTCTCCGATGTGGTCCACAACCAGGTCCCGCCGTCCGGGAGTCGGCGTGCCCTGGCGCTGGTCAATGCCGGCTCTCCGGTCGGCCTGATGGTTGCCAGCGCCCTCGTGCTGGTGGCCGGGGACAGATGGCGGGCCGTGTGGTGGGCGTTCGCGACGATTGGGCTGGTGGCAGCTGCGACGGCCTGGAGGGTGCTGGCGCCGGTCCCGGCGGATCCGGCCCTCGACCGGGCACGGCTCCGGCTCCGGTGGTTCTTCAACCCCCGGTCGGTGCGGCTGCTGGCGGTCACCTTGGGGGTGTCGATCACCTCCGGTGCCTACTTCGCGTACGCACCTGACACGGCACAGGCCGCCGGGCTGGCCAGCTGGACCGGTCCGGCGATGTGGGCGGCCCTGGGAATCGCCGGGGCGGCGGTGGGTGTGTTCGGTGGCGGGATCGCCAACCGGTATGGGCTGCGCGGGCCGCTGGCGGTGATGCTCGTCCTGGTGGGTGGATCGAGCCTGGTGCTGCTGGTCGCGCCCGGCTCGGTGGTCGCCGCCTTGGGGTCGGCGGCGATGTTCGGTGTGGGCTTCACCACGGGGTTCGCGTTTCTGGTGATGTGGAGTCAGCAGGTCTTCCACGACCGCCCCACCACCGGATTCACGCTGGCCATCGTGTTCGTCGCGACCGGGTTCGTCATCGGGCCGAGCCTGTTCGGGGTGCTGGCCACCCGCCTGGGTCGTCCCGAGGCGCTGCTCACCTCGGCCGTCCCTGCCCTGCTGGTCGCGCTGGTGCCGCCGTCGCGCGAGGACCGCCACGGCCCCCACGACCCGGACAGCCATGGCGAGGCTGGATCCGTGTCGGCCGTCTGAGCTCGGCTGGGGCATCCCGTCGGTCCGTCGGTGGCGCAGCGGCAGGCGGAGCACTCGGTGATTGCAGATCATCGCCGACGAATGCATAATGCATGCATGACGTCCATCACGATCCGCGACATACCGGATGAGGTTCGCGACGAGCTCGCCGCCCGCGCGCGCTTGTCGGGCCGGTCCCTGCAGGAGTACCTGCGCTCGGAGCTGACCGAACTGGCCGGTCGGCCCGACCCGGCGGTGCTCATGGCCCAGGTGCGCGAACGCACTCGCCGTACGGGCAGTCGGCTGTCAGCCGCCCAGATCCTCGCCCACCGCGACCACGACCGCAGGTGACCCTGGTCGTCGACGCGTCCGTGATCGTCGCGGCCCTGGTGGACAGCGGCAGCGATGGTGACTGGGCCGCCGACATCCTCGACGGCCATGTCCTGGCCGCGCCGCACCACATGCCCATCGAGGCGGCCAACATCCTGCGCCGTGCCACGCTCTCGGGTGAGCTGACCACCGATTCCGCGGCGCTCGCCCACGGCGATCTCCTCGCCCTGCGCATCGAGCTGTTCCCATACGCCCCGCTGGCCGAACGGTGTTGGCAGCTTCGGGAGAACGTCACCACCTACGACGCCGCCTACGTGGCCCTGGCCGAGCAACTCGGCGCGCCTCTGGCCACCGTGGACCAGCGACTGGCAGCGGCGACCGGGCCCCGCTGCACCTTCGCGACGCCGGGGTAGATCCTTCGCTCCTCAGTGGGCGGTCCTGACCGCTGGTTTTCGCCTTCGACCTGGTAGAACGGTGATCGTTCGCAGAACATGAGGCGGAGGTCTCACGTGTACGCAGGTGCCCCAACTCCCACCCCCACGCCGGTCGTCTCGCTGGCCGACGATCGCCGCCGGGCGTTCATGATCAAGGTCTACCAGCACATCGCCCTGGCGTTGGCCGTGTTCATCGGCATCGAGGTCGCCCTGTTCAACGGGGGCGTGGCCGAGATGCTGTTCGAGCTCTTCTTCGTTGGCGACAGCGGCGGTTCCTGGCTGCTGCTGCTGGGCGCGTTCATGGTCGTGAACTGGTTCGCCGCTCAGGCCACCGCCGCGCTCGACAACCCTGCGAAGCAGTACATGGGTCTGTTCGCCATCGCCGGTGCCTACTCGGTGATCTTCGCTCCGTTCCTCTACTACGTGTTCACCTACCAGGGTGCGGCGCCGGTGGTGAACGCGGCGGTCATCACCGCCATCGGGTTCGCGATCCTCAGCGTCATCGGCCTCACCACCGCGAAGGACCTCAGCTTCCTGCGGCCGATCATCATGTGGGGCTTCGGTCTGGCGTTTCTGGCCATCGTCGGCGCGGTGCTGTTCGGTATGAACCTCGGCACCTGGTTCTCGGTGGCCATGATCGGTCTCGCCGGCGGAGCGATCCTCTACCAGACCCAGAAGGCCCTCCGGACCTTCCCCGAGGAGGCCTACGTGGCCGCTGCGGCCGGCCTGTTCGCCTCGATCATGACCATGTTCTGGTACGTGCTGCGTCTACTGGTGCGCCGCTGAACCGGACCGACCCCCTCGCCGGGCTGGCGCCGGGTGTCTACGCCTGGCTCGCCGACGATCCCGGCCACGGGCGCACCAACGCCGGTGCGATCGTGGAGGACGACGGCATCACCGTGGTCGACACCCTCATGGTCGCCTCGCAGTGGGAGGACTTCGCCGGGGCGGTCGAGGCGATCGGTCGTCCCGTTCCCAGGGTCGTGCTCACCAGCAGCCACGTCGAGTTCAGCGGTGGCACGTCCCGCTTCCGGCTGGCGGGGATCTATGGGACCCAACACGCCAGCGCCATGCTCGATCAACCAGCCAACGTCGAGGTCTTCCGCCGGTTGTTCCCGGCATCGGTCGCCCAGTTCGGCGACGACTTCCGTACCCGCACCGTCACCCACGTGGTCACCGAGGCGGCTGCGTTGACCCCGGCGGTGGTGCTGGTCCCCGTGGCCGGGCAGGCGCTGGAGAACCTGGTGGCGGTGGTGCCCGGCGCCGAGATCGTCTTCGCCGGGGCGATGTGCAGCTTCGGGGTCGTGCCCGCTGCCTACGACGGTGATCCCGCCGCCTGGGCCGACGCGCTGGATCAGGTCGTCGAGCTCGCTCCGATCATCGTGCCCGGGCACGGTCGCATCGGCGGAGAGGAGGAGGTGCGCGAGCTGCAGGCCTACCTGCGAGCCTGCGTGGCCGCCGACGGCGACCCGGCCCGGGTCGGACCAGGTCCCTGGGACGAGTGGCCGGGCCAGGAGTGGACCGAGGTCAACGTCGAGCGGGCCGCCATGATGGCCGCGGGCGATCCGTCACCCCCGCCGACCCTGCTCGCCCGCCTCGGGCTCAGCTGATCTCGACGGGTGCGCCGGGGTCGTGGACACAGGTGGGGTCCTCGGCCAGCGGGTCGCCGGTGGCGGCGAAGGCGCGGGACCGCGAACCGCCACACACCTCGCGGTACTCGCAGCGTCCGCACCGGCCCCCGAACCCCGTCGGGTCGCGCAGCGCCCGGAGCAGGGGAGCATCGCGATAGATCTCCCGCAGGGGGCGCTCACGCACCGACCCGACGGGGATGGGAAGGAACCCGCTCGGCTGGACGATGCCCAGGTGGTCGACGAACACGAACCCCCGCCCGGCGTTCACGTCCATCGGCGGCCGGGCCCGACGCTCGCCGGTACCGGTACCCAACACCTCCCGTGTCCGGGCGGTGAGCTCCTCCCACACCGGGCCCCGACTCCCGGGCTGCTGGGCGTCGGGATGCGACCGCTGGATCGCCACCCGACGGTAGTAGGGCGCCTCGGTGGTCTTGACCGGGAGGTGGTGGGAGATGTCGTGCAGCCAGTGGATCACGTCCTCCACCTCGTGGGGCTCGAGGGCGTCGAGATCGGTGCCGCGACCGGTCTTGACCAGGAAGAACACGCTCCACAACCCGGTGCCGGCCTCGACGACCTGGCGAAGCATCGATGGCAGCTCGGACACGTTGGTCCGGGTGACGGTGGTGTTGATCTGGAGCCGAAAGCCCAGCTCGACCGCGGTGCGGGCTGCGGGCCAGGTGGCGGCGAACACCCCGTCGACGCCCCGGAAGCCGTCGTGGGTGGCGGCTGAGGCCCCGTCGAGCGAGAGCGAGACGGCCCTGGCACCCGCTTCGCGCAGCTCGACGAGGGCGTCGCGGGTGAGGCGCGGTGTCACCGACGGAGCCAGTGCCATGCTCAGCCCGGTCGATGCGCCGTGGCGGACGAGGTCGGCGAGGTCGTCACGTTGGAACGGGTCGCCGCCGGTGAGGACGACGATCTGGCGAGGAGGCCCCCACGCCGCGATGTCGTCGAGCATGGCTCGCCCCTCGGCGGTGGTCAGCTCGTCGGGGTCGCGGTCGGGGATCGAGGTCGCACGGCAGTGGGCACAGGCGAGCGCGCAGGCCCGGGTCACCTCCCAGATCACGAGGAAGGGTCGGTCTGCCTTGTCCTGGCGAGTGGTCCGGACGGCGCCGTCGGGAGAGGCAAGCCTGGACATCAGACGACCTCCGGTGTCGTCGCGAGTCTGGTGGCGGCCGCCGCCCGATCGCCGGAGGCGATGCAGGCCGCGATGCCGATCCCGTCACAGGAGGCGCCGGCCAGCTCCAGCCCGGGGTGGAGGGCCAAACGTTCGCGCACCGCGGCCATGCGGTCGAGGTGTCCGACCTCGAGCTGTGGCAGCGCGCGGGGCCACCGGTGGACCTGCACCTCGGTCGGGTCGGCGGCCAGACCGGTCGCCTCGGCGAGGTCGGCGTGGAGGGCCTCGGCCAGCTGCTGGTCGTCGAGGGACGCCACGAGCGGCGAACCGGCTCGCCCCGCCGAGAGTCGTACGAGGAAGTGATCAGGGGGCTGCAGGTGTGGCCACTTGGAGGAGAGGAAGGTGGCCGCCTTGAGGGCCCGGCCGGAGGAGCTGGGTACCAGCAACCCGGTGGCCATCATCGCCTCGACCCTGTCGGTGGCGCTGCGGGGATAGACGGCCACGACCGTGGCCACCGACGCGGTGCGCACCGAACCCAGGGTGTCCTCGCACCCGGGGGTGATCGGCTCCAGCAGCGATGCAGCAGCAGCCGCCGGCAGCGCGACCACCACGGCGTCGACGTCGAGCGCGAGGCCGCCCGCGGTGGACACCTCGTAGCCCCGTTCGACCGGGGTGATGGTCGACACCCGCGCGGACGTCCGCACCTCGACGTCGACGCCGTCGAGCAGATGGTCGATGAGGGTGACCAGGCCCTCGCCGAAGGTGGCGAAGGCTGGTGGCGGTGGCTTCGGGCCGCCCCGTCGGGCGAGGACCAGGGATCGGTGCCGGCCGGCGACGGCGGCGAGCTGGGGGACCGCTGCCCGCAGCGAGAGCTGGGTCACATCCCCCGCATGCAGGCTGCCCAACACGGGATCGACGAGGCGGCTGGTGACCTGGGTACCGAACCGCTGTGAGAGGAAGTGGCCGACACTGATGTCCCGGCGGTCGGGGAGCCCGCCTGGGATCAGGGGCTCGAAGGCGGCTCGGGCCAGCCCCCGCGGCGACAGGATGCCCGAGCGCACCACCGGGCCGAGACGGGTGGGACCGGTCGGGCCGACCCCGGCCGGGAGGGGGAGCAGCTCGTCTCCGTTCCAGATGTTGGCACTGCCGGGAAACGATCTGATCAGCTGGTCGGCGAGACCGAGCTCGTCGACCAGGGCGCTGACCTGGGGAGCGGAGAGGTGGAGCGCCTCGGCGCCCACGTCGACGGGCAGGCCGGCCACCTGCACGGTGTGGACCTGTCCGCCGAGGCGCCGGCCGGCCTCCAGGACGGTCACCTCGGCACCGGACTGGGCCAGTCGCCGCGCGGCCACCAGGCCGGTGATGCCTCCGCCGATGACCGCGACCCGTCCGCTGCTCGCCAGTGGCATGGGTCCCATCCTCCCGGCCTCATCGCCCACCGGCCTAGGGTCGAAGGTCCCGACGCCGCGACCGGCGCCGTGGCAGTCAGCCCGCCTCGGCGACGGCCACCGCGGCTACTGCACCTCGTAGTGCTCGAGGTCGGGTTTGCGGGTGCGTTGCCAGAAGTCGAGCAGAGTGAAGGGCCAGTTCTGGGTGATGCGGCCGGCATCGTTCTTGTACCAGCTGTTGACCGACGACGCACCCCAGGCCATGCACTGGTTCTGGGCGTCGACCTCGGCGTTGTAGGCGTCGTGGGCTTCGACCGTGGGCTCGATGGCGACGAGGTCCCGCTCGAGCATCTCGCGGATGCACCCGAGGATGTAGTGCACCTCGCACTCGGAGAAGTAGATGATGCTGCCGTTGGCGACGATGTTGGTGTTGGGCCCGTAGAGCATGAAGAAGTTGGGGAACTCGGGCAGGGTGATGCCGAGATAGGCACGGGCATCGCCGCTCCAGCGCTCGTGCAGGTCGATCCCACCTCGCCCGGTCACCTTCATGGGGGTGAGGAAGTCCGACGCCGCGAAGCCCGTGCCGTAGATGATCACGTCGGCCTCGTGGAGCGTTCCGTCGGCGGTGCGGACGCCGGTCTCGGTGACCTCCGCGATCGGGTCGGTCACGAGGTGCACGTCGTCGCGTCGTATCGCCGCTGTCCAGGTTCCGTTGTCGAGGATGAACCGCTTGGCGAAGGGCGGGTAGTCGGGGATCGCCTTCTCGAGCAGGTCGGGATGGTCCTGGAGCTCGGTGGTGAGGTAGCCGGTGAGGAGCTGGCGCATGAAGTCGTTGGTCTCGCTCACCGACCGGGCGTCGCCGTCCCAGCCGGGATCGACCCGTGCCGCGGGGAGCAGACCCTCGACGTTGCGCCAGAAGATCCAGAAGCGATTCCAGTTGGCGTAGCCGGAAACGTTCTGGCGCAGCCATCGCACCTCGGGTGAGATGGGATCGGTGTAGTTCGGGGAGGGGATGAACCAGGCCGGGGTCCGCTGGAAGATCGTCACCTCGCTTGCCGTCTCGGCGACCGGCGGGATGAACTGGGCGGCGCTGGCGCCGGTGCCGATGACGGCGACCCGCTTGCCGGTCAGGTCCACCGAGTGGTCCCAACGGGCCGAGTGGAAGCTCGGGCCACCGAAGCGACCGAGGCCGGCGATGTCGGGCATCTTGGGCCGGTTGAGCTGGCCGACCGCGGAGATGACGGCCTGGAACTCGACCCGTTCCTCGTCGCCGTCGGGGCCCACCACCTGCAGCGACCAGGTGCTGGCGGCGTCGTCGTAGGCGAGGGAGGTGACCTCGGTGTTGAACCGGATGAGGGGTCGCACGCCGGTGTCTTCGGCCACCTGCCGGAAGTAGTCGAGCAGCACCGGTTGGGACGAGTAGTGCTCGGGCCAGTCGTCGCGCTGGGCGAAGGAGTAGCTGTAGAAGAGGTTCGACACGTCGACCCGGCAGCCGGGGTAGCGGTTCTCGTACCACGTGCCGCCCACGTCGTCGTTCTTCTCGAAGACCACCACGTCGATCCCGGCCTGGCGAAGCCGGTAGGCCGCGACCAGACCCGACATGCCCGCCCCGATGATCGCCACCGAGAACGGCCGGTGGGGTGCGGTCTGGTCGGCGTGCCAGTCGGGCGTGCGCAGGTCGTCGCCGAGGTTCAGCTCTTCGCGCAGCAGCTCGAGGTACTCGTCGACCGGGGCGCCCCCGGAGGCGAACTCGAGCAGGGTTCGCAGCGTGTCGAGATCGGGCACCGGCTCGATCTCCGCCCCGCTGTCACGAAGCCGCTGCAGGGCGCCGACGGCCAGCTCGCGGGCTTCGGCCTGCTGTTCGGGTGACAGGCCGCCGGTTGGATCCAACAGCCCCGTGGTCGACGGCCGGAGGTGGTCGGGGACGAGCCCGAGGTCGCCGGTGGTCGCGGCCAGGGCCGGCAACAGCGCCGGGATCTCGGCGTGGTCGACCGCGGCGCGGATCGTCTCGTCGTCGGCCCGGTCCAGTTCGTTGGTGAAGTCGACCATCATCCCCCTGTTCTCGATCGGCCTCTACGCCGTACGGTAGTGGTTCAGGTCAGCCATCGGTCCAGGTGGCGAGCATCGAGGTGACCGTCGAGCGGGCGAGGGCGAGGAACTCGTCGTCGCGCTCGCGGTCGCCGTGCTCGAGCCATGCGAGGACCGATTCGACGTTCCAGCTCACCAAGGCGTTGGCCGCCCATTCGAGCAGGGTCGGGTCGTGCACCCGCGGCGAGATCAGATCTCGTGTGACCTGCACCGTCAGCTCGCGGAACCCGAGTGCGTAGTCGGCGAAGCGGGCTTCGCGGACTGCGTGGCGCCACAACAGCACGAACCCGTCGGGCTCCTCCCGGGCCACCGTGAGCAGCGTACGGGCGCCGGCGGGGCGGCGTGATGCCTCCATCTCGGCGACGAACACATCGCGGAGGCGGGTCGACACCGATTCGAGCACCGATCGGTACAGCGCCTCCTTCGACTCGAAGTTGCGGTACAGGATGAGCTTGGTGACCCCCGAGGCGCGGGCGACGTCGTCCATCGACGTGGCCGAGTAGCCCGTGCGGGCAAAGGCATGAGCGGCGCTGGACAAGATGACCGCCTGGCGCTCGTCGCGGGTCAGCAGCTTGCGGCGGGGACGGTCGGTGTCGGTCGTGGGACTCACCGGGCCTCCGAAGTCGGCTTGTGAGGTGTAAACCTCAGAGTTTACACTTGGGGCTGCCGGGGACGCCACTGCGCAGGGGGATGCGAGTGACCACGATGCAGACGACCTTCACCGAGACCGAACTGCTGCTCGACGAGCACATCGCCGAGCCGCTGGTGGTCGGCGGGGTGCGATGCCACGGAGGGTTCACCGACGACGGCACCTACGTGTCGCCCCGCACCCGGTTCCGGGGCCCCGCGATCGAGGCCTGGCGGCGACAGCACCATGAGCTGTTCGGCACCGAGCTGCTCGACGTGCCCCTCGAAACCTGGCCCGGTCACTTCCCCAACGTGGCCCAGGCCCGCCACCTCATCACCAACGGCGTGCCCGAACCGCTCATCGCCACCCTCACCCGCGTCGGCACCGTCGAGGGCTTCGGAGCCAACATCCGCTACCTGTCGCCGAGCGACATGGCGCCGTACTTCGACGACAGCATCGCCGGCACTGCCGTCGAGCACCTCGGCAAGGGGCTGTTCGAGGCCCACGGACGCGACGAGGCGGGATGGGAGGCCGAGGCCGGCCACAAGGACATGTGGTTCGCGGCCCGCGATGTGGCCTTCGAGGGCCGCAGCGCAGACGTCGACACCGACGGCATGCTCCAGCGCATGGGGTTCCGCCCCGCCAGCGGCGGTTCGTACGGAGGTGCCGCCGCCGAGCCCGAGCGACTGCTGCCCCCCGACATCCCCGCTGAGCTCGAGCGCATCACCGGGTTCATGATCCGAGTTCTGCTCATCGAGATCTCGGCGTTCCACACCTTCGCCTGGGCCGCGGAATGGCTCTCCGACACCGACCTGGTGGCCGGCGACGGTGAGGCCGGCACCCTGGTCTCCTACATCCGTGCCGACGAGACTCCCCACGTCGGCTACTTGCAGACCGCCCTCACCGAGATGCGCGACCGCACCTGGCGGGGCGAGTCCGGCACGACCTACTCCGGCGCCGAGATGGTGGCCACGCTCTGGGACGCCGCCCTCGCCCAATCGCTTGGTCCCAACCGGCGGGCCAACCGCGCCAACCTCCTCGCCGAGGTCGAGCACTGGTGCGCCCAGCGGTCCGACGGTGACGAGGTGCTCGACGGGTTCCTCGACTTGGGCGACCCCGAGCAGCGGGAGGCATGAGGTGAAGTTCGGCATCTTCTACGAGCATCAGCTTCCCCGCCCCTGGAGCGAGGACTCCGAGCAGGTCCTCATCCAGCAGGCGCTCGAACAGGTCGAGCTGGCCGACAAGCTGGGTTTCGACGTGGTGTGGGAGGTCGAGCACCACTTCCTCGAGGAGTACTCGCACTCCAGCGCGCCCGAGGTGTTCCTCGCCGCCGCCAGCCAGCGCACCACCGACATCCGTCTCGGGCACGGCATCATCCAGACCGCTCCCGGCTACAACCACCCCGCCCGCACCGCCGAGCGTGTCGCCACCCTCGACCTCGTGTCGGGTGGGCGGGTCGAGTTCGGTTCGGGCGAGTCGTCCTCGGCCGCCGAGCTGGGAGGGTTCGGCATCGACACCGCCACCAAGCGGGACCAGTGGCAGGAGGGCCTCGAGGTCGCGCTGCGGTGCATGACCGAGACGCCCTTCGCCGGGGTCGACGGGCGCTGGGTCACCATGCCGCCCCGCAATGTGGTGCCCAAGCCGGTCCAGAAGCCCCACCCGCCGTTGTGGGTGGCGTGCTCTCGTCGCGACACGATCCTCATGGCCGCCGAGAAGGGCATCGGCGCGTTGACCTTCTCCTTCATCGACCCGGAGGAGGCCCGCCAGTGGGTCGGCGACTACCACCGCACCCTCGCCGAGTCGGGCCGGCCCATCGGCAAGGAGGTGAACGCCAACCTCGCCTGCGTGACCCCCATGATGTGTGCCCCCACCAGCGAGGAGGCGGTGGCGCGGGGGCTCGAGGGCGGCAACTTCTTCGGGTACTCCCTCGCCCACTACTACGTGTTCGGCGACCACCAGCCCGGGGTCACCGACGTGTGGAGCGAGTTCCGAGAGCGCGGCCACGACCGCGGCTACTCGCCCGACGTGGGCGGCGCGCTCGCCCAGGAGCGTCTCGGGGCGAAGATCGCCAGCGAGGGCGTCGGGACCGGGCTGCGAGGAGCCACCGGGACCCCCGATCAGATCCGGGAGTACCTGCGCCGCTACGAGGAGGCCGGTGTCGATCAGCTGATCTTCGTGATGCAGGCGGGAAAGAACCGCCATGAAGACATCTGCGACTCGCTCGAGCTGTTCGCCCGCGAGGTCATGCCCGAGTTCAAAGAGCGCGAGCAGGCCGGTGCCCGGGCGAAGGCCGACCGGCTCCGTCCCGTCATCGAGACGGTCATGTCGCGGGGGAGCACGCTCGACGCTCCATCCCTGCCCTCCGGCTACACCATCGCGGCCGCGGCCCGACCATGACCGTCGTGGCGGGTCAGGCCAAGGCCACGACCGACAGGTGATCGTCGACCGGTAGGTCGCCGTCGACGACCGCTGCCACCTCGGCCGAGTCGAGGCGCACGTCACCGCTGATCGTGGTCGCGAACGCGGTGTCCGCCGCGTCGCGGCCCGTCGCGATCCGTACCAGCGACTGTCGGGGGGCCATGCGGGTGGGATCGAGGATCTCCCAACCCGACTCGGTGCACACCTCCACCACGGCGTGGAAGTCCATCGGCGACAGCCCGGGGGCGTAGACCGACACCAGGCGGGCCGGGATCCGCAGCGCTCGGCAGAGGCTGATGGCGAGATGGGCGAAGTCCCGGCAGACGCCACGGTGGGTGAGCAGGGTGTCGATGGAGGTGTCGAGCGGGCCGGTCGATCCGGCCTCGTAGCTGAGGCGGTGGTGGACCCATGCGGCGATCGTTCGGGCCGTCGTCGCCCGGGCGGGTCCGGGTGGGGGTCCTGGCGGGAAGGTGGCGCGAGCGAAGCCTTCGAGCGCGTCGGATGGGCAGTAGCGGCTCTGGCGCATCGCGACGAGGATGTCCTCGTCGACCTCCGGGACAGGATCGACCGTCACGGGCCGGGCGGCGACGGTCGCCTCGTACTGCACCTGAAAGGGGCCCGTGTCGACCCGCACGACGTGGGTGCGCCCGCCCCCACCATCGATCTCGCGCACAGGGAGGGCGTCGCCGGCACCATCGGTCACCAGCATCGACTCCGAACCAGACGGTGCCGCATCCGAACGGGTTCCGCCTGCGGTGGCGAGCGCCAGCGCCAGAACCGACGGGTCGATCGCGGTGAAGCCGAGCGTGCAGCGGACATGGCGTTGCGCCGGCTGGCCGGGGCCTTGGGAGGTCACCGTCCCAGCATGCCCGATGCGGTTCCCGGAACCTGCCGGGTGGCGTGGACGCGCCACCCTCGACGTTGCCAGTCGCTAGTGGCCGGCTCCCGGCGCGCCGACAACAGCGGCGGCGAGATCCGACTCTCCGAACGAGACTGCACCGGCAAGGGCGAACACTGCCAAGTAGAACACGCCACCGACCACCGCCATGGCCGCCAGGACGGCCACGAATCCGGCCATGAACCTGGCGATCCTGATCGGTGTGACAGCAACGGTGAAATGGTCCCGATCACCACCTACGGGTTGAGCGAACATCGGCGTCTCCATGCGCTTTCGCCAGCGGTCGCCCCGAGGGGGGCGAGAGGCGATCGCTGGACCCCTACTCGAACCAGAGACTCCTACCCACCAACGCCAGATGCCGAACCTCGCCAAGCGGTGGTCGCGCCACCCTCGACGTCTTGGTCGGGCGAGATGAGGGCGCGACAACCGGTTGGGCCCAGATCCCGCCTACACTCGTCACATCGATCCGGCACGTGGTCGGATCGCCGAAGAGAGAAGAGATCAAGTGTTGACCACAGGTACCGTCAAGTTCTTCAACGCCGAGAAGGGGTACGGCTTCATCTCGCGTGAAGGCGGAGACGACGTGTTCGTGCATTACTCCAACATCCAGGGTTCGGGCTACCGATCACTCGATGAAGGCCAGACCGTCGAGTTCGAGGTCGGCCCCGGCCGTAAGGGCGACGAAGCCCAGAACGTCCGGGTCGTCTGACCCCAGCCGCACCCTGGAGCCGCCGGTTCGCGCCGGCGGCTCCGTCGCGTAGGGGCTCAGGCTGGTGGGAACGGCTTCGGCGCGTGTCGGGCCCGGTCCAACAACAGGTCGCGGAGCCGGGCGACCGGTCGCGCCAGCGGGCCGGAGCGCCAGGCGAGGGCCACGGTAGTGCGGCGGTCATCGCTCACCGGGACCGCGACCACCCCGTCGAGGTGCAGCGGTGTCCGAGCACTGGCCCCGGAGCCGATGGCCCGCCCAGTGGCGATCAGCGCCAACCCGGCCTCCGGCGTCGCACAGTCCGGAGCCCCGGGCAGCGGCCGGTCACCCCTCAGGTCCATGGCCTGCCAGTAGTGGCGAAACACCTGGTCATCGGTGGCCGGGGGGATCCACGGTTCGTCGAACAGCGAGTCGAGCGCGACCGCGGGACGGTCGGCCATGGGATGGCCGGTGGGCAGGAACATGAGCCACGGCAGATCGAACAGCGGTGCCGACTCGATTCCGGTGTCGTCGAAGGGCAGGAAGACGATGGACAGGTCGGTGCTGCGATCGCGGAGTCCGGTGGAGGGATCCGCGAAGCTTCCCTCGTGCAGCCGCACGGCCACCGAGTCGTGGTCGTCGTCGCCTTCGGCGGCGTCGGAGATCCAGCCGAGCACCTCCGAGTTGATCGCATGGGCCTGGAACCCGACCACCACCTCGCCCCGGTTCGCGCGGTCGACCGCTGAGGCCGACCGGGCGAAGGAGTCGAGGGCGTCCATCACCGCCTCGGCATCGGGCAGCAACGCCGCGCCGGCGTCGGTGAGCCACACCTGACGGGTGGTGCGCTCGAAGAGACGCACCCCGAGCCGGCGTTCGAGCTGGGCGATCTGGCGGCTCACCGAGGACGGATCGAGGTGCAGCGCCTCTGCGGCGCGTCCGAAGCTGGAGGTCCTGGCAACCTCGACGAAAGCTCCCAGCAGGGTGGGATCGGTGTTCATGGCGGGTGCCGGATCGACCGAGCGCTCGTCGTCACGCGCTGGCCCGCACGGCGAGGTAGCGGGAGAGGAACAGCTCCATCTCGGCCGCGCACTGACGGCCGAAGGCCGGGGTCGCGTCGAACGCATGCTGCTGCTCGGCGTACATGTGGAGCTCGACGGGTACCCCGGCGTCGACCAACGCCTCGTACATCAACAGACTCGCCCGCGGCGGCACGGTGGTGTCGTCGGTCCCGTGGATGAGCATCGTCGGTGGGAAGTCGGCGGTGATGTGGGTGACCGGGCTGGCTCGGCGCGCCACCTCGGCATCGTCGGCGTCGCTCAGCGCCATCAGCGGCACCGCTCCGGGTTCACGGGGTCCGTGGGAGAACAAGGTGGGGGTGTAGATCCCCACCGCGGCGGCGACCTCGGTGCTCACCCCAGGGGTGCCACCCTCGCCCTCGAGCTCGTCGACCCCAGGTGTGCCCGCGGCCAGCAGTGCCAGGTGGGCACCCGCCGAGTTGCCTTCGATGGCGATCCGGTCGGGATCGATGCCGAGGCGCTCGGCGTTGGCTCGCACCCAGCGGATGGCTGCCTTCACGTCGTGGATCTGGGCCGGCCACGGCGATTCGGGGGTGAGCCGGTATTCAGGGGCGATGCACACATACCCCATGCGACCGAGCAGGATGCCGTAGCCGCGCAGCTGCGTGCGGTCGCCCTGGCGCCAGGCGCCGCCGTGCACCAGGATCACCCCCGGCGCGTTCGAGGGCTCGTTGGGTGGTGTGTAGATGTCGCACCGCAGGTCACGCCCGCCGCCGGTGCCGAACACCACGTCGGACTCGATCTGCACCCGGCCCTCGGCCTGGTTCTGCTCGGCCATCGTCTCCCCCCGGCTCGCTGGTGGTCACCAGTGTGCCACGGCCGCTATCGTGCTCGGCGGTCAGCCCCGCTCGCGCAGCGCGCGGCTCAATAGGGTGTCGCCGGGGTCCTCCGGCGGGGGAGGCGCCCCCTCGAGAATCGCTTCCATTCGGGTCCGAACCTGATCCAGGATCATCTCGGGATGGGTGAGGATGTAGAAGCGGTCCTCGCCGATGGCCTCGACGACCATTGCGGCCACTTCGGCCGGCGGCATCCCGCTCTCGAGGAAGAACTGCTCGGCGGCCCGCATTCGCTGGTCGATCTCGGACACCTCGGCCTCGTTCAACTCGTTGCGGAGGTGATCGGGCCGGTTGCGCCCGGCGGTGACGATCCTGGTGGCGATGAGTCCGGGGCACAGGACCGACGCGGAGATCGAGCTGCCGGCCGAGCGCAGGTCGTGCCACAGGCCCTCGGTGAGGCGGGTGACGGCGTGCTTGGTGACCGCGTAGATCGATCCTGCTCCGGTGGAGAGGCCGAGCACCGAGGAGGTGTTCACCACGTGCCCCTCGTGGCCAGCCTCGATCATCGCCGGCACGAAGGCCTGGATCCCGTGCACCACGCCCTTGAGGTTGACCCCGAGCACCCAGTCCCAGTCGTTGTCGGTCGTCTCCCACAGCGGGCCGAAGGTGCCCGAGACCCCAGCGTTGTTGCAGACGACATGGGGGACACCGAACCGATCGATCGTGGCGGCGGCGAGGGCATCGACCGATCGACGTGACGCCACGTCGGTGGGTACCGCGAGCACTTCGGCTCCCCGCTCGGACGCCTCGCCGGCCGCCTCGTCGAGCGCTCCCGCCTCGATGTCGGCGAGCACCACCCTCATGCCCTCGGTGGCGAACCGGGTGGCCAGCGCACGACCGATGCCGCTCGCCGCGCCGCTCACGACCGCGATTCGTCCTTCGAGCTGGTGCATCGCGTCCCCCGGTGCCTCGTGCCAGATGCTGGTCGGGCACGGTAGCGGGATCGAAGGCGGACAGCGAACGGGGCCTGCGTTGCCCCTTCGGGAAAGCCTCATGCGACCTCGGTCACGGCCGACCGGATGGGTGAGGACCGTGGGGCCCTGGCTGTTGTCACCAGGAGCGCTTCCCAGCGGTGATCACGATGAGCGGTACACCATGGGCGGTACAGAGCCACAGCGTGGAGTGAGGGTGAGCGGTGCGATCGTGCGCTCGCTCGCGTCCTATCTCTGCCGATGCTTCGGGCCGCAGGAGCTCGACCGCATGGCGGCCGAAGCCGGCATCGACGTCGACCCCGACGGCTCCGCCACCAACTGGTACCTGGCCCGTGATGTCGTCCCGTTCATCGAGCTGGCCGAGCGCAGGTGCGGCGATCCCGAGCTGGGCCGGCGCACCGGCGAGGAGATGCTGCGCTCGACACCGGAGTTGCTCAGCTTCCTCCACGCATCGGGGAACGTCCTCGAGGCGCTGCGATTGTCGATCAACCTCGGTAGCCGTACCCGTACCCAGCCTTCGTTCGTGATCACCGACGAAGGATCGAACCACATGGTGGTCCGGAACACCGCTGCCAGATCTTCGCGCTTCGCGTGCGGGATCTCGGCGGGGAACTGGGCGCAGGTGCCGTCGTTGTTCGGCGCCGTGGGCACCGTCGTCGAGCCACGTTGTGTCACCCGGGGCGACCCCTACTGCGAGTTCCGGGTCACCTGGGACGAGGAGGTCGACCAGGACGTCGAGACCGTCCAGCGCAACCGTCGCCGCGGCAACACCATGGTGTCGCCCCGATCGAGTCGCCGCGCCGCCGCTACGGTCACCTCGCGGTGCTCGCCCAACCCGGGTCCGACCTCTCCCGGCAGGAGACGAGGATGCTCAACGCCTATGCGAGCCACGCGACCGCCGCCATCGAGGCGGCCGCCGCGCTCGACGAGGCGCGGGCCGAGCGCGACACCGCCGAAGCCCTACTCGGTCTGGCGCGGCACCTGGCCGAGGTCGCCGGCACCCGCGAGATCGCCCAGCGGATCGCCGAAGCGGTACCGAGCGTGGTCAGGAGCAACCTGGCGGCGGTCATGATGTTCGATCCCGATCAACGCACCCTCGAGTTCGTCGGATCCTGGCCGCACCCGGTCGAGCAGCTCGGGTTCGACACCGTCGAGCTCGATGATGTTCCCCTCGCCAGAGGGGTCGTCGACGACCACAGTCCGGCGTTCGTCCGCACCGACGACACCGACGGGTTGCTTCGTTCGCTGCTGCGGGTGACCGGTGCGGCTTGCGTGGGCGGAGCGCCGATCGTCATCCGGGGCGAGGTTGCCGGCCTCGTGCTGGCCGCCTGCACCGACGAGTACGCGCCGCTCGACGTCGAGACCATCCTGCACCGGCTCGGCGGGCTCGCCGATCACGCCGCCACCGCCCTCGACAACAGCCACCTGCTCGAACGGATCCGCCACCAGGCGCTGCACGACCCCCTCACCGGCCTCGCCAACCGGGCCCTGATCGAGGACCGGATCGAGCATGCGCTGGCGATGGCCGAACAGGTCGAGCGGTGGATCACGCTGCTGTTCGTGGACCTCGATCGGTTCAAGGCGATCAACGACGAGCTCGGCCATGCCGCCGGAGATGCCCTGCTCCGCCGGCCAAGATCATCGGGGCGCTGAACGAACCGGTGGAGGTCGCCGGTCGATCGGTGCGGGTGTCGGTCAGCATCGCCATCACCTCGGCACCGGGACGATCCAGCGGCTACGACGAGCTGGTGACCCGGGCCGACCAGGCCATGTACGAGGTCAAGAACAAGGGGCGCAACGGGTGGTCGGTGTTCGCTCCGGTCACCGGTACGTGACAGGAGCCACCGCCCCCCGTCTTGAGAAGAGGCAGCCCCGTAGTGAACAATCTGTCCAACAGCGCAGTGTGGAGCGGCTGCTCCGCGCACCCGATAGGGGGAAACCGAGATGACCGATGTTGCAGACCGCGGCCAGGGAACCGATGACCCGGTCGATGAGGTCAACGCCTGGCTCGAGGAGAACTGGGATCCTGACCTCACCGTGGCCGAGTGGTGGGAACGCCTGGGCTCCGCGGGGTGGGCCGCGCCGAGCCTCCCCGAGCACGCCTACGGCAAGGGTCTGACTCGCGGCGACACCGTGCGGGTCCAGCAGGCCATCGGCGCCTTCGGCGCCCTCGGCGCGCCGGGCGGATTGGGTCTGTTGCTCGCTGCGCCGACCATCGCCACCCACGGCACGCCCGAGCAGATCGAGGAGCTCGTCCTGCCGATCGTCACTGGTCAGAAGGCCTGGTGCCAGCTCTTCAGCGAGCCAGGTGCGGGCTCGGACCTGGCGGGCGTCACCACCCGGGCCGAACAGGACGGCGACGAGTGGATCGTCAGCGGCCAGAAGGTGTGGACCTCCGGTGGCCAGATCGCCGACCTCGGCATGCTGATCGCCCGCACCAACTGGGACGTCCCCAAGCACCAGGGCATCAGCTACTTCGGCATCGACATGCACCAGGACTCCATCGAGGTGCGGCCGCTCAAGGAGATGACCGGCCGGGCCATGTTCAACGAGGTGTTCATGTCCGAGGCCCGGGTCGCGGACTCGGCCCGCATCGGCGACCTCAACAACGGGTGGGCGGTGGCCAACACCACCTTGATGTTCGAGCGGGCAGGGCTCGGCGCGGGCGGTGGCGGCGGAGCCGGTGGTGCCGCAACCCCCGGAACCATCGCCGGCGACCTCGACAAGCGCGCCGGCGACTTCGTGAGCGAGGGTCGGGGGCGTCGTGCCTCCGTCCCCGGAACCGACAGCGGGGGCGGTGGGGGTCGCGGCTCGCGCGGCAACATGTACATCGACATGGCCAAGGCCAAGGGCAAGCACACCGACCCCAACATCCGCCAGGGCCTCGTGCAGCTCCACGTCCTCAACGAGATCGCCCGGTTCAACAACCTGCGGGCCAAGGCGGGCCGCGCCGTCGGCAAGGACGTGCCGGGCCTGGGCAACATCTCCAAGCTCAGCATGAGCGACATGGTCCGGACCCAGCGCGACGTCGGCATGGCGGTGCTCGGGATGCACGGCACCTTGCACGCCTACGACCCCGAGGCGAAGAAGGTGCTCGACGACGCCACGGGCGATCCGTTCCAGTCCTTCATCACCGAGTCGGCGCTGTTCGCCCAGGGTCCTCCCATCTACGGCGGCACCGACCAGATCCAGCGCAACATCATCGGCGAGCGGGTGCTCGGCCTGCCCAAGGAGCCGAACGACGACAAGGTCAAGCCGTTCAAGGACCTGCCCAAGAACACCTGATCGGCGAGCCATCCCCGAACCCGGCGAGGGCCGGCCTCACCAGGCCGGCCCTCGCCGCGCGTCGGTTGGTGCGGGTGGGTTCAGTCGCGTGGGTTCATCCGCCGGGCCAGATGAGGTCGGCTCCGTCGTGGACCTCGGCGATGAACGAGTTGTCGAACGACTGGGCGACATCGACCTCGCCTGGTTCGAGCACCCCGAGCCGTTCCAGGTTCGCCACCTCGGCCGAGAGCCGCTCGAGGGTCATGGCGCCCACCGGTTCGCCCTCGGGTGTCGAGGCCAACACCAGGTCGCGCTCGGTGCTCCACCGGAACTGCTCGGACTCGGGGGAGAAGAACAGGTCGGGGTCCGAGCGCTCGAGCGAGGTCGCCACGGCGGCTTCGGGGTCGTCGACGCCGTGCCAGAAGCCGCGCACCGTGGCCCGCACGAAGTCGGCGGTGGCGGTGGGGTGGTCCTCGGCGAACTCCCGATTGGCGGCGATTGCCCCGAACGTGGCGGGCACCTCGTGGTCCGCGGGATCGAACACGCGGTACTCATAGCCCTGATCGTCGAGCTGGCGGGGCTCGTTCGACTTGTAGACCGGCAGCGACTCGATCTCGGTCTCGAAGAGCAGCACGGGGTTGAAGTCGACCTCGATCAGGGTGAGGTCGTCCTCGTCGACGCCCTCCTCGGCCAGCATCGCCCGCACCGCGTAGGGGATCCCACCCTTGACCCCCATCGGCGCCGACGGCAGGTCGCTCAGCTCGGTGATGTCGGATGCGGCTTCCACGAGCAGCGCCTCGATCGAGGTCTTGCCGAACACGATCACCGCGATGATCCCGGCGTCGGATGCGTTGGCCACGGCCACCTCGCTGAACGAGCCAACACCTGCGAGCTGCACCTGGTTGGCCGACAGCAGCCCGATGTTGGACACCGAGAAGCCCGGCTGCACGGTCACGTCGAGGCACAGGTCGCGGTAGTACCCCTCGGCGTCGGCCACCGTCACGTCGAGGATCGATACCGCAGCACCGAAGTCGAACCCGGTCGAGAAGACGATCTCGCCGGCGGCCCGGTTCGCCTCGCAGCGATCGGGATCGACGGTGGCCAGGAGCGGTTCGTTTCCGGTGGGCGTCGTCGGGGTGTCGGTTCCGGCATCGTCGCTGCACGCCCCTGCGAGCACGGCGGCGAGG
The DNA here is from genome assembly GCA_034521975.1 of Acidimicrobiales bacterium. Taxonomy (NCBI): domain Bacteria; kingdom Bacillati; phylum Actinomycetota; class Acidimicrobiia; order Acidimicrobiales; species Acidimicrobiales bacterium. Next base: position 127,897 of record JAXHLR010000005.1, read on the forward strand.
GTGACCAGCGCCGCCACGCGACGACGGGTGCTGAGTTGCATCGGGTCCTTCCTGGTCGGCCGCGAGGTTGGTACAGCAGTCGGCCGCCGTTCAGACCCTACCTACCCCGGTCGCCTACCCGGATCACTCCGGCCGTGGCACCCCGAGCTCCTCGAGGATCGGACGGGCATAGGTCACGTTGCCGGTGACGGTGCCGGGGTCGCCCGTGCACAACGCGTGAGCCGCCTCGGCCATGTAGGACACCGGCTCGTGGCCCGACTCGGGAACGCGTTCGTGCAACTTGTGGTGCACCACACCCGGGGTGACCACCAGACCCGATGGCGACACCACGTTGACCGCGATGCCCTCGGAGTAGACCTCGGCGGCCAGGCCGGTGGTGAAGCGTTCGAGCGCTGCCTTGCACATGCCATAGACCGTTCCCCCGGTGCCCCCCGTGTAGGGCGGGCCGACGGGATGACGCCCCGCCCCGGATGAGATGTTGAGGATCCACCCTGTCCCGCGCTCACGCATGCCCGGCAGCACGGCTTGGGCCAGTTCGAACGGTGCTCGCACCTGCACCTCGAACATCAGCCGCCAGTGGCCCTCGTCGAAGTCGACCACCGGTTCGAAGTAGGTGATCGCCGCGTTGTTCACCAGGATGTCGACCGGGCCGAGCTGGCGTTCGGTCTCGGCCACCAGTCGGGACCGGTCCTCCTGCTTGGAGAGGTCGGCTGCGATCGCGACCGCGGTGCCGCCGGTGTCGACGATGGACGCCACCGTGCCCGAAATGCTGCCCGGGAGCACGTGGTCTCCGTCCTCGACCGTGCGGGCCGACACCGCCACCGCCGCGCCCTCGGCCGCGAACCTCTGGGCGATGGCCTCGCCGATCCCCCGGCTCGCTCCGGTGACGAGAGCGACCTTGCCTTCCATGGATCCCATCTGATTCCCCCCTCTGTGTCGTCGACGCTACCTGACCAGCCAAGCGCCGGAGGTCCCCCGCCGCCCGCGGGGGTGGCGGTGGGCGACCGGGTCGGCGATCAGGACCCTTCGCCGGCGACGATGCTGTCGCGCAGCTCGCGCTTGAGGATCTTGCCGGCGGCGTTGCGTGGCAGCGGCTCGTCGTGGACGAAGATCTGGCTCGGGACCTTGAACGGTGCCAGGTGCTGACCGACGTGGGCCTTGAGCTCGTCGGGGTCGATCGTGTGGCCGGGCTTGGGCATGATCGCGGCCGCGACCTCTTCGCCCAGCCGTTCGTGGGGCAGCCCGAACACGGCCGCTTCGTGCACGTCGGGATGCTCGTAGATCGCCGCCTCGACCTCGGCGCAGTAGACGTTCTCGCCACCGCGCAGGACCATGTCCTTGGCCCGGTCGACCACGTAGACGAAACCTTCCTCGTCGACGCGCCCGATGTCGCCGCTGCGCAGCCACCCGTCGACGATGGTCTCGGCGGTCTCCTGCGGACGGTTCCAGTAGCCCCGGATGAGGTGAGGGCCGCGGAACCAGATCTCGCCGACCTCGCCGGGGGGCAGATCGTTGCCGTCGGGATCGGTGACCTTGAGGTCGACGACGGGGACCACCCTGCCGGTGCTGGTGGGGTGGCTCACGTAGTCGTCACCGGCGTTGCCGGGCCCATAGGCGTTGGTCTCGGTCATCCCGTAGCCGATGGTGGGCCGGCCCCGGCTGAAGTTGCCCTCGATCCGTTTGACCAGCTCGGGCGGTGCCGGGGCGCCGCCGCCGCCGACCGCCTGCAGGCTCGAGGTGTCGTACTTGGCGAAGTCGGGATGCTCGAGCATGTCCCACGACATGGTTGGCACACCCACGAACTGGGTGACCCGCTCACGCTCGACGAGCTGTAGGGCTCGCTCCGGATCCCACTTGTACATGATCACCAGTTTCGAGCCGGAGATGAACGAGCCCAGCATGACCGGAACGCAGCCGGTGACGTGGAACAGCGGCACGGTCAGGATCGAACACGGCCGGTACGCGGGGCCCTCGGCCTCCTTGGATCCCGCTTGGCCCTCGCCGCGGGCCCGGTTGATGGCGGCGCGGCAGGCGAACGACAGCAGGGCGGAGATGATGGCTCGATGGGTGGACACGGCACCCTTCGGATTGCCGGTGGTGCCCGAGGTGTAGAGGATCGTGGCGTCGTCGTCGGTGTCGACCTCGACCTCGGGCAGCGGTGCCCCGACGGGCAGCACCTCCTCGAACCGGTCGACGCCCTCCGGTGCGTCGTCGGGAAGGCGGACGCCCACCACGGCGACGTCGAGATCACCGAGGACCGGCACCAGTCGCTCGACCCGTTCCTGGTCGGCGATGAGGACCTTGGCTTCCGAGTCGGTGAGTCCGAACTGCAACTCGTCGGGGGTCCACCAGGCGTTGAGCGGGACGGCCACCGCTCCGATCGAGGTGATCGCGGCGAACGAGGTGATCCACTCGGGGTAGTTGCGCATGGCGATCGCCACCCGGTCGCCCTTGGCGATGCCGTAGCGGTCGACGAGCATCGCGCCGATGGCGTCGACCTGGGCCATCACCTCGGCGAAGGTGTACTGCTCGTCCTCGTAGACGATGTAGAGCTCGTCGCCGCGCCCGCGGGCCAGATCGAAGAGGTTTCGCAGCACCGGTGGGGCGGTGTCGAAGACCTTGGTCGGTACCCCGTTGATGATCTCTTCGTGGAAGTGGAAGGGGGCACCTTCCCCGCAGACCTGTTCAACTGCTTCGTCCCAGCTGACTGACGACATGCGCACTCCCCCTGGAGCTCGGTGACCTGCGAGATCGTAGAAGCCGACACGGTCGCCGATCGAACCGGAGCCCCTCGGTCAGGTGACGAGTTGGCCGATCCGCAGCCGGAACACCAGGTAGGCGACCAGTCCGGCCGGAAGCGGGAGCCAGAAGGCGGCGAAGCGGTAGGTGGCGGTGGCGACCACGGCGTCGGCGGCTCCGATGCCGGCCAGGGTCAAGGTGGCGGTGAGCCCGGCTTCCACGAAGCCCAGGCCACCGGGGGTGATGGGGATCATGCCGAGCACCAGGGAGGTGACGAAGGCGAGCAGCACCAGCGACGGGTTTGGTCGAGCCCCCACCGCGGCCAGCGCGGCCAGCAGGGACAGGTAGTCGAACATCGAGCGGCCGATCGCTGCCAGGAGCGCGTCGGTGCGTCGCTCGCCGAGGGTCTGGCGCACCATCACCCGTTCGTGCACCAGCCGGTCGGGCAGGTCGGTCGTGGGTTCCTCGTGGCGGCGCACCCGGTTGCGGATGCCCTGGACGAGACGGCCGATGGTGACGAGGGGGCGGTCGGACTGGAGCAGCCAGATGCCGGCTGCCGCCAGGAGGACGAACGCGCCGAGCCCCACCAGCACGGCGGTCAGCAGCGGCCCCCGAACGGGGGTCCCGGCGATCATGGCCGGCAGGGCGAGCACGGGCAGGGCGAAGATGATGCCGGTGGTGAGCAGCGACACCGCGGTGAGCGACGAGGCGGCGGTGGCGATCCGGATCCCGGCTCTGGTCAGCATCCGCATCTGCATGGCGACTCCGGCCGCAGCTCCCCCTGGCACCACCCGGCTGAAGGCGTTGCCCGCGAGCTGCGAGGTGATCACGCCGAACCAGGCGTCGGTGCGCAGGGCCAGGCGCTGGAGGAACCACATGCACGAGAAGCTGGCGACTTGGAACCCGAGGATGGCGATGAGCCACAGGGGCTGCAGGGTGACGACCTCGTCCCAGGACGAGTACACATCGACCAGGCTCGGAGCAAAGACGTAGAGCGAGAGTCCCGCCAGCGAGATGAGCGCCACCCGGCCGGCGATGCTGCGGCGGCTGGGCGGTGGGATCGTGGCGAGGGACTCGGCCAGATGCGGGTCGCTGTCACGGGCGGCCTCGTCCATCGACTCGACGCTACTCGTCCTTCTGCCGGGAACCTGGCGCGGGTCGGCTACCGTTGCCCGCGTGCACCTGACCCGTCCCCCTGCGCTGGAGGGCGATTGATCGGTCTGGCCACGCTGGACCAGGCAGCGGCTGCCGAGGTCGGCACCTCTGCACCGCCATGGCTGGTCGCGCTCGGACTGCTTCTCGTCGTTGCGCTGATCGCGGGCAACGGCTATTTCGTCGCGGCCGAGTTCAGCTTCGTCGCGGCCCGACGTACCCGCCTCGCCGATGCGTTCCAGACCGGCGACCAGCGGTCGGGGCGAGCCCTCGACGTGGTGGGGCGGTTGTCGTTCATGCTGTCGGGGGCGCAGCTCGGGATCACCGTGACCTCGCTGCTTGTCGGCTTCATCGCCGAGCCCACCCTCGGGCGTGCCCTGCAACCGGTGATGAGAACGATCGGGGTGCCCGACAACGCCGCGGCCGGCGTCGCCCTGTCGGTCGGGTTCGTGCTGGCGACAGCCAGCCAGATGGTCTTCGGCGAGCTGGCTCCGAAGAACCTGGCCATCGCCAAGCCGGAGCCGGTGGCGCGCTGGCTCGCTCCCAGCACGCTGGCGTTCCTTCGCCTCGGCGGACCCGTCATCACCCTCTTCGACGGTTCGGCGAACCGACTGCTCCGGGTGCTCGGAATCGAGCCGGTCGAGGAGGTGAACGGCACCGTCGACCCTGACGAGCTGCCACACATCGTCGACGCGTCGTCCGAGGCGGGTTCGCTCAGCGGGTCCCAGGCCGAGCTGCTGCGACGAGCACTCGACTTCAGAGAGCGTGACGCCGGTGAGGTGATGGTGCCGTGGAACCGGGTGGTGTCGATCCCGGTCGATGCCGTAGGCGCCGACCTGCAGCACCTCTTGGCCACGACCAGGCACATGCGGTTCCCGGTGGTCGACGAGTGGGAGGAAGTCCTCGGGATGGTGCACGCGAAGGACCTGCTGGGCGTGCCCGCGGATCGCCGAGCGGTGGCATCGGTGGGCGACCTCAGTCGCCCCGTGCTCGCCGTGCCCGAGTCGGCGGGGTTGCACCGGGTTCTCGCCGAGCTGCGATCGTCCTCGAGCCCGCTCGCGATCGTCGTCGACGAGCACGGAGGCACTGCCGGGGTGCTCACCATCGAGGACCTGCTCGAGGAGCTGGTGGGCGATATCGAGGACGAGTTCGATGTCGATACGCCAGAGTCCATTGTGGACCTCGGGCACGATCGATGGCTGCTCCCCGGCGACCTGCGCCTCCACGAGGTCGGGCGCGAGACCGATCTGGTGCTCCCCGAGGGCCCCTATGACACCGTCGCGGGCTTGATCATGGACCGCCTGGGTCGGATCCCGGTCGTCGGTGACCGGGTGCACGTCTCCGGAACCGAGCTGCGCATCGTGGCGATGGACCGCCGCCGGGTGGTCACCGTCGAGCTTCAGGTGCACGAGCGTCCGGTGCCCGACGAGGAGGACCAGACGACATGAGCACGCCGCTGGCCATCGCTGCGGCTGTCGGGTTGCTGGGCGCCAACGGGTTCTTCGTCGCCGCCGAGTTCGCGCTGCTGGCGGCGCGCCGGTCCCGCATCGAGCAGCTCGCAGCTGAGGGCGATCGCCGCGCGCGTCACGCTCGCGCCGGGCTCAGCGAGCTCTCGCTCATGCTCGCCGGTGCCCAGCTCGGGATCACCATGTGTTCGCTGGGGCTCGGCATCATCGCCGAGCCGGCGGTGGCCCGGCTCATCGAGTCCGGAATCGCTGGTCTCGGCATCGATCTCCCCTCCGGCACCAGCCACGCCATCGCGTTCATCGTGGCGCTGACGATCGTGGTCTTCCTCCACATGGTGGTGGGGGAGATGGCCCCCAAGTCCTGGGCCATCTCCCACCCCGAGAAGTCGGCGTTGACCTTGGCGCGACCGTTCCGGGCGTTCGCGGTGGTGTTCCGGCCGGTGATCTGGTTCCTCAACCGTTCGGCCAACCTGGTGGTGCGGGCAGCAGGGGTCCAACCCCAGGACGAGCTGGCCATGGCCCACTCGTCGGCCGATCTCATCTTGTTGCTCAACGAGGCGGCCGACGAAGGTTCGCTGGAGCATCACGAGCACGAGCTGCTGTCCCGCTCGATCGAACTCTCCGGTCTGGTCGCGACCGCGGCCATGACTCCACGTCCGTCGGTCGTCGCGGTCGATCGGGCGACCCCACTGGTCGAGGTGGAACAGGTGGCGGTGCGCACCGGGCGGTCGCGCATCGTGGTCTACGACGGCGACCTCGACCACCCTGTCGGCGTGGTGCATGTGCGTGACCTGCTCACCCACGACGGTGTGCCCCACGCGACGGTCGCCGGCGATCTGGCAGCGCCGGTGATGGTCACGCCCGATCATCTCGCGCTCGAGGAGCTCTTCCTGCACATGCGCGACCAGCGACGCCACCTGGCCCTGGTGGTTGACGAGCACGGGGTGGTGCTCGGGCTGATCACCATGGAGGACGTGCTCGAGGAGCTCATCGGCGAGTTCGAGGACGAGTCGGACACCGACGAGACCAAGGTGCAGCGACGGGCCGATGGCACCTACGAGCTCGACGGTTCGCTGCGCCCCGACGAGCTGGAGGCCAGCACCGGGGTCCGTCTTCCCGACGGTCAGTGGGACACCGTTGCCGGATTCCTCACCGCCGAGCTCGGACGGGTCCCGAGCCCCGGCGACCGGGTACAGATCTCCGATTCCACCTTCGAGGTGGTGTCGGTCGACGGGGTGGCGGTGCGCGAAGTTCGGGTCAGGATCCCCGCGAGCGAGCGGTCCTGATCGGGATCAGTGGTAGCGGAGGGCGATGCCGGCTTCGGGTCCGACGGCACGGAAGGTGAAGCTCTCCTCGAGGTAGAGCGCCACCGTCGACTCGGTGTGGGACCGATAGCCGATCGAGGTGTCCTGGCCCACGACCAACTCGAAGTCGCCGCCCCGCAGGCTGACGACGATGGCGCCGTTCACCGATGGGGCCCACACGACGGGACCGCCGAGGATCTCACGCACGTGCTGCAGCACCGGATAGCCACCCCGCTGGGTGGTCTCCATGACGCCTTGGTAGCAGCGGGGGCCCAGGGCGATGCCGTAGGGGCCCTCGACCCCGTCGAGACGGAGTCGCGAGACGGCCTTGGCGACCGAGTGTGGGTACTCCTCGTAGTCGGAGCTGATGGGAATGCTCTCGTGGGGCGATGCCTCGGCGATGCCGACGATGCCGGCCGCGGGGTACCCGTCGAACACCGCGGCGTCCTCGGCCAGCGCCAGGCGGCGCGCCGCCTGCGCGACCGGGTCGAGGTCGGGATCGGGAGCCCCCCGCTCGACCGCGTCGAGCTCGGTGCGATCGAGTTCGAGATCGGTGCGGACCTCGACCAGGGGCTGCAGCTGCCGGAGGGCAGCGTCGACGTTCTCGTGCGGCGACTCGGCCAGTCGGTCGACGCGGCCCGTGACCTCGGCTGAGTGCGCCCAGCCCTCGGGACCGGAGAACTCCACCAGCTTTCGGGCAGCGAGGAACTGCCGCAGCACCGAGGCGGCTTCGTCGGTGATCGCGTCCCAGGCCTGGTCGGGGATCGGTGCCAGGTGTCGCATCAGGTGGTTCATTGCAGCTCTTCTCCTCGCAGGTTGCCCATCCCGAGCGAATCGGCGGCGGTCGCGGAGGGGCGCTCAGGGGATTCGGCGTCGGACATGGCTTCGGCCTCGGCCTCGGTGATCGGTCCCTCGGAGTACAGGTAGGTGCGCAGCTGCTCGTCGAAGGTGGGGTCGTTGCGGCGCAGCCACTCCAGGATCATCGCCGCATGCTCCTTCTCCTCGTCGCGGTTGTGGGCGAGGATGGCCCGCAACTCGTCGTCGTCGGTGGCGTCGACCCGCTGGTCGTACCAGTCGACCGCCTCGAGCTCCTCCATGAGCGAGGTGATCGCCCGGTGGTGGTCCATCGTCTCGGCTCGTAGACGCTCGATCGGTTCGTGATACCCCTCGCTGGCCACAGGCATCTCCTCCTTCGCGGTGTCCGCATCCTGGCACGATCGGGTCCGCGATGTCGTACGCGGTCTGGTCGTGTCCACTGGTGCCCCTATGGCTACGTCATGAGACAAGATCTCAAACATCGGCGGTGCGGGTCTCCGGCGGGTCGGACGACCGTCGCTAGGGTGGTCGATCGTGATGCTGACCCAGGTCGTGGAACCCGATGTCGTGGATGCCTGTGGCGAGGAACCCAGCTGGGTGTGCCGCTGGGTGCTCGAGAACACCGAGAGCTCGTCGCTGGCCACCGCCGCCGACTTCCTGCTGGCCCGCCCCGCCAAGATCCTGGTCATCCTCGTGGTGGCCTGGATCCTCAACCGGTTGGTGCGCCGGGCCATCCGAAGGTTCACCCAGCACCTGGCCGAGCCCGACGTGCGCAGCCTCGGGGCCTTCAGCCGATTCACCCCTTCGGTGTTCGCCCCTCCGACCGAGGTCGACCTCCGCGCCGCCGCCCGGGCCGAGACCCTCGACAGCGTGCTGCGCAGTCTGAGCACTGCTGTCATCTGGGTCTTCGCCGGGCTGATGGCCCTCGGGCAGCTGGACATCAACCTCGGTCCACTGATCGCCGGTGCCGGTGTCGCTGGGGTCGCGATCGGCTTCGGCGCGCAGAGCCTGGTGAAGGACTTCCTGAGCGGCATCTTCATGCTCATCGAGGACCAGTACGGGGTGGGTGACGTGATCGACGTGGGGGAGGCGATCGGGGTCGTCGAGGGGGTCACATTGCGCACCACCAGGATCCGGGGGCTCGACGGTTCGGTGTGGCACGTTCCCAACGGTGGGATCGCCAGGGTCGGCAACCTCTCCCAGGAGTGGTCGCGGGCGCTGCTCGACATCGAGGTCGCCTACGGCACCGACCTCACCCTCGCCCGCGAGGTCATCCTCACGGTCGCGCTCGAGGTTCAGCGCGATCCCGCCTGGGCCGAGCTGATCCTCGAACCCCCCGAGATCTGGGGGATCGAGTCGCTCGGTGCCGACGGCGTGGCCATCCGGCTGGTGGTCACCACCAAGCCGGGCGAGCAGTGGGGCCTGCAGCGCGAGCTGCGGGGACGCATCAAGGACACCTTCGACCGCGAAGGGATCGAGATCCCGTTCCCACAGCGCACCGTGTGGTTCCGCGACGAGTCCGGGGGCGAGGGGTCCGGTGGCGAGGGGGCAGAGCAGGCGTCGCCGCCGCCGGAGCCCTCGTCCGAGGCGACCCATCCCGAGGCCCACACCGCCAAGGGCGACCGGGCCGAAGGCGGCGAATGACCCGGCGTCGGATCAGGCCGGTTCGAGGCTGACCTCGACCTGGGGTGTTGCTGTCGACTCGTCGACCACGCCCGTCACCTCGGCCACGTTGCCCGCCTCGCACACGTCGCGCCGCACCAGCTCGAACGCCGCGAGCGCGGCCTCGGGTGCGGTGACCTCGGCCCGTTCGACCGCGGTGCGCAACGAGCGCTTGGCCTCGGTCTTGGACCGCCGGATCTCGCCGAGCACGGTGGCGGCCACGTCGAGCAGCGCCGGGTCGGCGTCGGCGTGGTCGCCCAGCTCGGACACGGTCGGCCAGGCCGCGCGGTGCACCGAACCCGGCTGCCACCACGACCAGACCTCCTCGGTCACGAAGGGCAGGAACGGGGCGAACAGGCGCAGCAGTGCCGACAGCGCCAGTTCGAGCGCGGTCTGTGCCGACCGGGCAGCGTCGTCGCCGAAGGCGCCGTAGGCCCGTCCCTTCACCAGCTCGAGGTAGTCGTCGCAGAAGCTCCAGAAGAAGGTCTCGGTGCGCTCGAGGGCCCGGGCGTAGTCGAAGTCGTCGAACGCCCTCGTGGCCTCGTCGATCAGCGCCCCCAGCCGCACCAGCATCGCCCGGTCGAGCGGTTCGGTGACCGCCGCCGGATCCGTGCTGGCGCCGAGGTCGCGTTCTCCGCCAAGTCCCAGCGCGAAGCGACTGGCGTTGAGGATCTTGATGGCGAGGCGTCGGCCGACCTTCATCTGGCCGTCGTCGAAGGCGGTGTCGGTGCCCGGCCGGCCCGACGCGGCCCAGTAGCGGACGGCGTCGGAGCCGTACTGCTCCAACAGGTCGAGGGGCGTGACGACGTTGCCCTTCGACTTGGACATCTTCTTGCGGTCGGGGTCGAGCACCCACCCCGAGATGGCGGCGTTGGACCACGGCACCTCGTTCAGCTCGAGGTGCGATCGCACCACTGTGGAGAACAGCCAGGTGCGGATGATGTCGTGGGCCTGGGGTCGGAGGTCCATCGGGTAGGTGCGCTCGAAGAGGTCGGGGTCCTCTTCCCAGCCGGTGGCGAGCAATGGGGTCAGCGAGGAGGTGGCCCAGGTGTCCATGACGTCGGGGTCGCTGGTGAATCCGCTGGGGACGTCTCGCTGGTCTTCGGTGTAGCCGGCGGGCACGTCGTCGGACGGATCGATCGGCAGGGCGGCTTCGTCGGGGACGATGGGGTCGTCGAAGCGGGGCTCGCCGTGCTCGTCGAGGCGGTACCAGACCGGGATGGGCACCCCGAAGAAGCGTTGGCGGCTGACCAACCAGTCGCCGTTGAGCCCGTTGACCCAGGACTCGTAGCGTGAGCGCATGTACGGCGGGTGCCAGGTGATCTCGGTCCCGCGGGCGAGCAGCGCCTCGCGGAGGTCCTGGTCGCGGCCGCCGTTGCGGATGTACCACTGGCGGGTGGTGACGATCTCGAGTGGTTTGTCGCCCTTCTCGAAGAACTTCACCGCGTGGGTGATCGGGCGGGGTTCGCCGACCAGCTCGCCCGACTCGTCCAACAGCTCGACGATGCGCTTCTGGGCCGAGAACACGGTCTTGCCGGCCAGTTCGGCGTAGACGTGGGCGCCGGAGCCCTCGATGCCGGGGGGCGGCTCGTGGTGGAACCGGCCGTCCCAACCGATGACGGCACGGACCGGCAGGTCGAGCTCGCGCCACCAGGTGACGTCGGTGGTGTCGCCGAACGTGCAGATCATGGCGATGCCCGAGCCCTTCTCCGGGTCGGCCAGCTCGTGGGCCATGACCGGCACCTCGACCCCGAACAGGGGCGTGGTGACCGTCGAGCCGAACAGCGGTTGATAGCGCTCGTCATCGGGATGGGCGACGAGGGCGACGCAGGCCGGGAGCAGCTCGGGGCGGGTGGTCTCGATGACGACGTCGCCGCCGTCGTGGCGGTGGAAGGTCAACGAGTGGTAGGCGCCGGGACGCTCGCGGTCCTCGAGCTCGGCTTGGGCGACCGCCGTGCGGAAGGTGACGTCCCACAGGCACGGTGCCTCGGTCTGGTAGGCCTCGCCCCTCGACAGGTTGCGGAGGAACGCCCGCTGGGCGGCGCGCTGGGAACGGTCGTCGATCGTGGCGTAGGTGAGGTGCCAGTCGACCGAGAGGCCCAAGTGGCGCCAGAGGTTCTCGAACGCTCGCTCGTCCTCGACGGTGAGCCGGTGGCACAGCTCGACGAAGTTGGGCCGCGACACCGCGATCTGGTCCTTGCCCGGGTGCTCGGGCGGTTCGAAGTCGGGATCGTGGTGCAGCGACGGATCGCAGCGCACCCCGAAGTAGTTCTGGACCCGTCGCTCGGTGGGCAGACCGTTGTCGTCCCAGCCCATGGGGTAGAAGACCTCACGCCCGCGCATCCGCTGGTAGCGGGCGATGGTGTCGGTGTGGGTGTAGCTGAACACGTGACCGACGTGCAGCGAGCCGCTGACCGTTGGAGGCGGCGTGTCGATGGCGAAGACCTGCTCGCGGCTCTTGGTGCGGTCGAAGCGGTAGGTGTGCTGGTCGTCCCATACCGTGTCCCACCGCTCCTCGAGGCCGTCGAGGGTGGGTGTGTCGGGGATGCGGCGCGGGGTCGGGGTGCTCACGACGCGACAGGCTACAAGTCGGCCGACCGGGGCTCCGAAGCGGGTTAGCGTGGACCTCGTGATTCGCCTCTACGACACCGCCACCGGCACGGTCGTGCCGCTCGAACCCAGGGACCCCGGCAAGGTGTCGATGTATGTCTGTGGTCCCACGGTGTATGGCCCGGCCCACGTCGGCCACGGCCGCATGACGTTGGTGTTCGACGTGTTGCGTCGCTATCTCGAGTGGTCGGGGCTCGAGGTGGACCACGCCTCGAACATCACCGATATCGACGACCAGATCATCAACAAGGCCAACGAGGAGGGCCGGTCCACCACGGCGGTGGCCGAGCAGTACGAGCGCGAGTGGTTCGCCGCCATGGACGCCATCGGGGTGGCTCGTCCCCACCACAGTCCTCACGCCACCGAGTGGGTCGATCAGATGGTCGAGCTCATCGGCGGGCTCGTCGAGTCGGGTCACGCCTATGAGATCTCCGACGGCGTGTACCTCGAGGTGTCCACCGTCGAGGGCTACGGCCAGCTCGCCCGCCAGGACCTCGATTCGTTGCAGGCGGGCGCCCGGGTCGAGGCCAACGACGAGAAGCGCTCCCCGGTCGACTTCGTCCTGTGGAAGAAGTCGAAACCCGATGAGCCGAGCTGGCCGTCGCCGTGGGGCGATGGCCGGCCCGGATGGCACACCGAGTGCGTGGTGATGTCGCTGGGGCTGTTGGGCGAGGGCTTCGACCTGCACGGCGGCGGCATCGACCTGCGCTTCCCCCACCACGAGAACGAGCGGGCCCAGGCCGTGGCTCTGGGCCGCCCCTTTGCCCGGCACTGGGTGCACAACGGGTTCGTCGAGGTCGACGGCGAGAAGATGTCGAAGTCGCTCGGCAACTTCGTCAACCTGCCCGACCTGGTGGCCAGCACCGACCCGCGCGCCTACCGGATGCTGGTGCTGCGGTCGCACTACCGCTCGCCGATGGAGGTCACCAAGGACTCGATCGCCGACGCCCGCCAGGCGGTCCAGCGCCTCGACGCCTTCGCTCGCCGCACCGCCGATCTGGCCAAGGTCGGTCCCGACCCTGCCACGATCGAGCAGTTCCGCGCCCTGATGGACGACGACCTCAACACCGCGGGAGCGCTCGACGTGGTGTTCCGGACCGTGCGTGCGGTCCATCAGGCGCTCGACATGGACGACGAGACCACCGCCGAGCCGTTGGCGGCAGCGGTGGGGTCGATGTGTGCGGCGGTCGGGCTCGGGCTCTCCGAGGAGCCCGACGAGGTGCCCGAGGAGATCATCGCCAAGGCCGAACAGCGCGAGGAGGCCCGCGCGGCGAAGGACTTCGCCACCGCCGACGCGCTGCGTGACGAGGTCCAGGCAGCGGGCTGGGTGCTCGACGACGGCCCCTCCGGCACCACGATCCGTCGGGGTTGAGACCCACACCGCCGATAGGATGGGCCCAAGTACCGACCGGTAACACCTCACTCTCTCGACCAGAAAGCGGTCGCCATGTCTGACCCGTCCTTCGCCCTCAACGACGACCAGTTGCAGATCCAGCAGTGGGTGCACGACTTCTCCCGCGACGTCATCCGCCCGGCGGCGCCCGAGTGGGACGAGCGCGAGGAGTTCCCGTGGCCGGTCGTGCAGGAAGCCGCCAAGATCGGGCTCTATGGCTGGGACTTCATGGCCCAGGCAATGATGGGCGACGACACGGGCCTCACCATGCCGGTCGCGCTCGAGGAGCTGTTCTGGGGCGACGCCGGCATCGGGCTGTCGATCATGGGCAGCGCCCTCGCCGCGGCCGGGATCGCCGCATCCGGTACCGGCGAGCAGCTCGGCGAGTGGGTGCCGCAGTGCTACGGCGATGCCGACGACGTCAAGCTCGGGGCGTTCTGCTCCACCGAGCCCGACGCCGGCTCCGACGTCGCCGCCATGCGCACCCGCGCCGTCTACGACGAGGCCAAGGACGAATGGGTCCTCAACGGCACCAAGACCTGGATCACCAACGGCGGCATCGCCGATGTGCACGTCGTGGTAGCGGTGGTCGACCCCGAGCTCGGGTCGAAGGGCCATGCCAGCTTCGTCGTTCCTCCGGGCACGCCGGGTCTGTCCCAGGGCCAGAAGTTCGCCAAGCACGGCATTCGGGCCAGCCACACCGCCGAGGTGATCCTCGACGACGTGCGGGTTCCGGGCGCCTGCCTGCTCGGCGGCAAGGAGAAGCTCGACGAGCGCCTGGCTCGGGTGCGCGAGGGCAAGCCGGGCAATGCCCAGGCTGCCATGCAGACCTTCGAGGCCACCCGACCCGCGGTCGGTGCCCAGGCCATCGGAATCGCTCGGGCGGCCTACGAGTTCTCGCTCGACTACGCCAAGGAGCGGGTGCAGTTCGGCCGTCCGATCATCCAGAACCAGTCGATCGCGTTCATGCTGGCCGACATGGCCACCGAGATCGACGCTGCTCGTCTGCTCGTGTGGCGCGCCGCCTGGCTGGGCAAGCAGCGTCAGTTCAAGAACGCCGAAGGTTCGATGGCCAAGCTCAAGGCCGGCCGGGTCGCGGTGTGGTCCACCGAGCGGGCCATGCAGATCCTGGGTGGCTACGGGTACGTCACCGACTACCCGGTCGAGCGGTTCCACCGCGACGCCAAGATCTACGACATCTTCGAGGGCACCGAGCAGATCCAGCAGCTCGTGATCAGCCGAGCGATCTCGGGCATGCGCATCGAGTAGTCCCGCGTGGGCGACTGGTGACCCCCGGTGAACCCACTCTGCCGGCACAGAGCGCCCCAGGAAGGCACATCTTGCCGGCAGAGTCCCAACCCGGCAGAGTCCCAACCCGGCAGAGCGGGTCGCGAGCGTTGCCGGACGCGGCGCTAGCGTTTCCGCCGCTCGCGGAGCAGCACCTCCTGGGCGACGGTGGCGATGTGGGTGCCGTCGTGGGCGAACAGCTCGCCGGTGGTGAGTCCCCGTGCGCCGTCGAGTCCCCCAGGCGTGAAGTCCTCCAGGTGCCAGTCGTCGGCCCGCGCCGGGCGGTGGAACCAGATGGAGTGGTCGAGGCTCGCGTTCATGAATCCCCAGTCGCTGTCCGACTCGGACTCGCGGTCGGGGTTCCATGCCGGGTGCAGGGCGATCAGGGACTCGGTGGGGAGGTCGTCGGAGACGTAGGCGAGGCCACAGGCGTGCAACAGTGGGTCCTCTCCCAGATCGCCGACGATCCGCAGCCAGGCGCGTCGGCGCGTGCCGGACGGCTCGGGTGCGACGACGGTCCGGTCGAACATGTCCGACCACGAATCGAGCTCGAGCTGGTCCGGGAGGGGAGCGTCGGGCATCGGCTTGGCCTGGACGGACACTTCGTCCTCGGCGGCGTGGAAGCTGGCGATCATGGTGAGGATGGCACCCCCCGACTGGCGGGCCACCACCTGTCGAGTGGCGAAGGAGCGGCCGTTGCGCAGCCGGTCGACCTCGAACCGGGTCGGCTCGTTCGTGTCGCCGGAGCGGATGAAGTAGGCGTGCAACGAGTGGGGGAGGAAGCGCTCCTCGACGGTGTCGCCGCAGGCCCACAGCGCCTGGGCGACGATCTGTCCTCCATAGAGGCCGCCCCACGGATAGCTCGGGCCGGTCCCCACGTAGGTGTCCATGCCGTGGGGTTCGAGGGCCATCATCTCGCGGAAGTCCATGGGCGCAGTCTGCCCGGCACCGGTTGTCGGCACGACTCGGTGGCAGGTGACGCGATGGCGGAGGCACCTGCCGCTACCCTGGAGTGTGCACGGGCATGTCTCATCGTCGAGCAATCTCCAGAGCAGTCCGAGCGGGCGAGAGAGTTGGTGAGCCACGGTGTCGTGGTGGGTGATCGGTCTGATCTTGATGGCGGGTATCTGTGTGGGGTTGCTCCTCGCGCGCATCGAGCGCGTACGGATCCGCAGCGACGAGCCGGCCAGCCCCGACGAGCAGCGCTGAGGGTTCGCCGCCAGGCGGCGGTGGCAGGCGTTGCGTGACTGACTCGAGGGGACTGAGTCAGCGCGACTGAATCAGCCGTGGCGGCCCGGGTCGACCGAGCCGCCCAGCGCCTCGACGAGCGGGCTGGCCTTGCTGATGCACTCGGCCAGCTCGGCGTCGGGGTCCGACTCGGCCACGATGCCGCCGCCGACCCCCAGCCAGATGTCGTCGCCGGAGTGTTCGAACGTTCGGATCGCCACGCTCCACTCGGCGCCGGCGACCGGGCTGACCATGCCGATGGCGCCGGTGTAGACCTCGCGTCCGGTCGCCTCGACCTCGGCGATGACCTCCATCGCCCGTACCTTGGGCGCCCCGGTGACCGAGCCGGGTGGGAACGTCGCCCGCATCAGTGCGCCGTCGCCGACCCCCTCCGACAGGTGGCCGGTCACCTCCGACACGAGGTGCCACAGGCCGGGGTGGGCCTCGATGTCGAGCAGCCGTGGCACCTTGATCGATCCCGGTCGGCACACCCGGCCGAGGTCGTTGCGCATGAGGTCGACGATCATCACGTTCTCGGCCCTGTCCTTGGCCGACGCCGTCAGCTCGTGGCGTGCAGGATCGGTGGCACCGAGGCTCGGGTCGCGGCGCCTGGTGCCCTTGATGGGCGACGTGGTGACCTGATCGCCGCGGCGCCGGAGGAACTGCTCGGGCGAGAGACTGGTGACCGTCCGGGCCCCGCCGAGGTCGAGGTGGGCCGCCTGCCGCGGGGCCAGCTGAGACGACCCGGCGGCGAACGCGTCGAGCGGGTCGCCCTCGAGCAGTTGGGAGGACAGGCGGAGGCACACGTTGGCCTGGTAGATGTCGCCCGCGCCGATGAGCTCGAGGGCCCGACGCACCGCCTTGCGGTGGTCGTTGCCGGTGGGGGTGGGTCGAAACGGCGCGCACCGGACCGGACGGCTCGGTGGCGGGTTCCCC
Organism: Acidimicrobiales bacterium; assembly: GCA_034521975.1. Classification (NCBI taxonomy): domain Bacteria; kingdom Bacillati; phylum Actinomycetota; class Acidimicrobiia; order Acidimicrobiales; species Acidimicrobiales bacterium. The sequence goes on from JAXHLR010000005.1 coordinate 144,489, forward strand.
CGCAGGACGGCGCGCAGGTGGTCGTGGCGGCGTTCGATCACCGGCGACCGTGACGGGCTGACCAGGGCTTCGAACCACCAGCCGCTGTCGGGATCGAAGCGCAGCACGTGGTCGTGCCAGGCCAGCCACCAGTCGGGGAGTGGGTGCGGTCGGGGCGGTGAGCCGGGGAGCCGTTCGACCAGTCGGCCGGCCTGGTAGCCGAGGTATCCGACCCAGCCCCCGAAGACCCCGGGTCCGGCGTCGGTCGTCTCCACCTGGTCGAGCACGGTGAACGGATCGAGTCCGCTGGTGGGGTCGAGGACCAGGGCGGGACGCGACCCCAGCACCGCCCCGCTGTCGAGCCAGGAGCCGACGAGCGCGAACGCGTGAGGCTCGTCCCCGAGTGCGAGCGCGACCTCGGTCGGCGTCCACTCGCAGCCGAGGTGGTGTCGGACCGCTTCGAAGGGGCCCGACGGCAGCGGGTTGCCACGGGACGCGGTGGTCGGGGCCAGGCTCACCCTCTCAGCCTACGGTCGGCGTCCCGGCGTCGGGAACCGGATGGCCAGCTGCGTCGTCTGAGAACCAGCTCGTTCTCGACGACCACTGGAGAGCCCGATGTCGACCCCCCGCCGCCTGCCCGTCCTCGTGGCGATCGTGGCTGCCGCAGGCATTCTCGCCGCTGCTTGCGGCGACGATGGCACCACACCGGTGTCCACCGGCTCGGCCGATCCCGATGTCGCCATTCTCGAGCTCGGCCACGAGGGCGGGTTCACCACCCCCGAGGTGCACTACACCCAGATGCCCCAACTCGTGGTCTACGCCGACGGTCGGGTCGTCACCTCCGGGGCCCAGGCCATGGTCTACCCCGCTCCGGCGTTGCCACCGCTGTTCGAATCGCAGTTGACCGACGACGGTTTGGTGACCCTGCGGTCGGCCATCGCCGATGCCGGTCTCGACATCCACGGGGTCGACTACGGACAGCCTCCGGTGGCCGATGCCGGCCAGACCGTGGTGCAGGTGCGTGTCGACGGGGAGACCTATGAGCATCGGGCCGAGGCCCTCGGCATGGCTGGTCCAGCGGGTGGTCTCGGCGGCCCTGCTGAGGGACCGGACGAGGGTGGCGACGGTCCGGACGAGTTGGGGCTGACCGCCGAGCAGCGTGACGCCCGCGACCGCCTCCAGGCTTTCGTCGACGGGGTCACCAACCTTGGGGGTCTGGTGGGTCCGGAGGAGCTGGGCGAGGAGACCCCCGTCGATATCGAGCGCTTCCGGTTGTGGGTCCGTCCCGCCGATGAGCTCGATCAGCCGATGGACGCTCCCGAGGACGAGCCTGCTCCTGATGAGGTCGAGTGGACCGTCGACGGTGTGGACCTGGAAGCCTCGGAGTGCCTGGTGGTCGAGGGCGATGTGGCCTCGCGACTCGCCGAGCTGCTCGCCGACGCCGACCAGTTGACCCGCTTCACCGAGGGTGACCAGGTGTTCTCGGTGGTGGCTCGGCCGGTGCTGGCCCACGAGGACACCTGCCCGCCGGCCTGAACGGCCTCTCCTGAACGGCAGGCTGAACCGCGTCAGCTGAACTGCGCCAGCCTGAACGGCTTCAGGTGCGGGGCGCGAGACCCCGCAGCCCGCTCCAGGCCAGCTCGGTGAGATCGGCCGCGGCCTCCTCGGCGCTGGGGACACAGCCGTCCTGGACCCACTGCCGCGCCGCTTGGTCGCACATGCCGACGATGGCCGCGCCGAAGAAGCGTCGAAGGGTGCCGTCGATGCCGGGAACGTCGATCATGGGACTCACGCCCTCGGCGACGCTGGTTTTGAAGTCGGCGAGCTCCTGGGCGAACCCGGACTGGGTCCAGACGTTGCCCGAGAACAGCAGGTCGTGTGAACCGGGCTCGGCCTCGATGAACCGGAAGAACGCAACGAAGCCCAGCTCGACCTGTTCGCGGGGCGTCGAGGCGTCGGCGACCGCCTCGGACAGCGTCTTGCGCAGCCGTTCGATGCCGTCGCCGAGTACCTGCTGCACCAGCGCCCGCTTGGATGGAAAGTGCCGGTAGAGGACGGGCTTGGTCACTCCGGCCGCGGCCGCGATGTCGTCCATGGATGCACTGGAGGTGGCGGGATCGGACAGCATCCTGGCGGCTACTCGGAGGAGCTGCTCGCGCCGATCTGCCGCCCGCATGCGACGCCCGGGCGCCGCGACCTGAGTCTGCGTCACGGGCGGAGCTTATCAGCGGAGCAGTGGCAGGAACCGGTGGTGGTGTCCACGAGGTGGTCGGCGGACGCTCTCAGTGGACGATCACGGAGCGAGCGACCTCGCCCGAACCCATCGCCTCGAACGCCTCGTTCACCTCGTCGACCGAGATCTCGCGGGAGATGAGCTCGTCGAGCTTGAGCTCGCCCTTCTGGTACCACTCGATCATCTTGGGGACGTCGCGGTCGACGTTGGCCGATCCGTACCAGCAGCCCTTGATGGTCTTGGCGGTGTAGAGGAAGGTGAACGCGGCGTTGAGGTTCATCATCACGTCGAGGCGGGGCACGCCCACGAGCACGACCTCGCCACCGGTGCGGGCCATGTTGATGGCCTGGTCGATGGTGGGACCGAGACCGATGACCTCGAAGGAGACGTCGGCTCCGCGTCCACCGGTCAGCTCCTGGACCTTGGCGACGGGGTCGCCGTCGCTCGCGTTGACCACATCGGTTGCCCCGAACTCGCGGGCCAGTTCGAGCTTGGAGTCGAACATGTCGACGGCGATGATCGTGCCCGCGCCGGCGATGCGGGCGCCCTGGATGACGTTGAGGCCGACCCCGCCGCAGCCGATGACGGCCACCGCGTCTCCTTCGTGGATGTCTGCGGTGTTGATCGCCGCGCCCACGCCGGTGAGTACCCCGCAGCCGATGAGGGCGGCGGCGTTGAGCGACACGTCCTTGGGGATCTTGACCGTGGAGATGGAGGGCACGATGGCTTCGCTGGCGAAGGTGCCGCAGTAGGCCATCTGGCCGAGCTCGCCGTCGGGGGTGGAGAAGCGCTTGGTGCCGTCGAGCATCCCGGCGAGGCTCACCGCTGCGTTCTTCTCGCACAGGAAGCCCTGGTCGCGCTGGCAGAAGTAGCACTCGCCGCACTGGGGGACCCACGACAGCACGACGTGGTCGCCGACCTCGCGGTCGGCCACGCCGGGCCCGACCTCGCTGACGATGCCGGCGCCTTCGTGGCCGAGCACCAGCGGTGTGGCCAGCGGGATCGTGCCGTTCTGGACCGATAGGTCCGAGTGGCAGACGCCGGAGGCGACCATCTTGATCCTGACCTCGCCCTCCTGAGGAGCGGCGACGGTGACGTCATCGCGGATCTGCAGCGGTGTGTCGACCTCGTTGAGCACTGCGGCCTTGGCCGAGCCGGTGGGTGCGGCGCTGTCGGTCATGGTGAGGGGTCCCCCGTTCGAGTGGATCATGTACTGGTGGACAGGACTGTACAACGTACGGGCACTGCTACTCCCGGTCGGGTGGCAGCCGGCCCTGCTCACGGTCCTCGCGGTCGGCCGCCTTGACCGCGTAGCCGAACACGATCGCGGGGGCGAGGATGGCCGAGCCCACCAGCAGCGCGGCCACGATCAGCGTGGTGAGGGTGTCGGTGTAGCCCTGCACCCACCCCCAGACGAATCCCGCGATGGCCAGCCCGAACAGGCCGTACCCGGTGCGCTGGCCCAGCTCGACCAGGCGGGCCACCTTCGCCCGCCGGACCAGGACCGGATCGTCCTCGCCGGTCACGGGAGCCATCCCGCGCCGGACAGCAGTTCTGCGAGGCGCTGGGTCATCACGTCGATCGACAGGTGGGTCCTGGCCACCTCGCGATTGTGGTCGAGCAGCTGCGGGTCGGGCGAGGCGAGAAAGGACCGCAGGGGTTCGGGGTCGTCGCACCCGAACCACCGGAACCCGAGGTCCGACAGCTCGGCGGCCACCGGGTAGTCGCCGACCGCGGCTGGTCGCCGGTGGGTCGCCGCTTCGACGGGTGGGTTGCCGAAGCCCTCCCAGGTGGAGGGGAACACCACCGCGTCGGCAGCGGCGTAGAAGTCGGGTGCGTCGATCGTCTGCTCGCGGATCACCCGGCAGCGGGCGCCGGCGAGCACCCGCTCCAGCTCCTGGGCATAGCCCTCCTCGGGCGGACCGACCAACCAGTAGGTGGCGCCGAGCTGCTCGCAGAGGTCGACCGCCACCGGGATCTGCTTGCGGGCGATGGCCCGTACGGGGTGGACCACCAGCACCTCGCCGTCGGCGACATCGAGGCGCTTCCGCGTGCGGAACCGGTCGCCGGGAGCTGGATCGGGGTCGAACCCGTTGTAGATGGTGGTCGCCTCGATGCCCCGTTCGGCCATCTGCTGTCGGGTCAACAGGTTGATCGTCACGTGTCGCCATGCCGGATCGGTCGCCGGGAGCTCGTCGATGCCGGCGAAGCGGTCCCGTTGCCAGGGCGGATCGTGGTGGTGCACCACCGTTGGTCGGCCACGGAGCACCGACGCCAGGGCGCGCGACGCCGGCAGGTTCAGGGGGATGGTCAGGAGGTTCTCGACCACGACCAGGTCGGCGTCGGCCAGCGCCGCGTCCAGCTCGCTGGTGCTCGGCGGTTCCGTGGCGTCGATCGCCAGCCCGGCAACGGTGAGATCGACCGGGCCCTCGCCGGCCACGGTGTAGGGCTCGAAGCCGAGGCTGGTGAGCGCTCGCTGCCAGGTCCCGGCCACGATCGACACACCATCGGTCAGTCCGAGGCGGAACGAGACGATGGCACAGGTCGACACGCCGGCACCGTACCCGCCTCTGCGGACCCGCTCCCGCCGGCCGGCCGCTCGGTCGGGGCCGGCGCATCGGTGAGGTCGATGGTGAAGGGTCCGTCCTCGAGGATCTGACGAACGGGGATCCCGGCACGGACCGGCTGCGCCATGGCGTGGGCCACCAGTGCCATCAACCCGGCGGCGACGATGAGGTCGCCGAAGGACACGACCACCTCGACCACCGGTACCGGCACCGCGCTGCCCAGCAGCACCCAGATCGTGTCCGGTCCGGCCAGGTGCTGGGTGGGGGTGAGGACCTGTTGCTGGGCCAGATCGGAGCCGAGGCCGACCGCGTGCAGCGCCCGTGGATCGACCGGTGTCCCGCCATGGAGCAGCACCGGCACGGCGTTGGCGCCGATGCCCACGGCGAGGACCCCTGTCCCCGGCAGGTGCAGGTTGGCCAGAGCGACCGCCACGAGGACGATGAGGGCGATGGCGAGCACGGCACCCGCATCGGCCAGGAGCCCCAGGCGCGTCACGCCCAGAACCACGAGCGCCCCGGCGGCGACGGGCGCGAACCGTCCGCGGGTGCGGACCAGGCTGTGCAGCGTTCCCCCGTTGATCGCACCGAGCACGAACCCGGCCGTGACCACAGCAGCACTGAGGAGCATCGACCGCGACGCTAGAGGCGGGCGTGCCCCGGTTCGCGGATGGTCACAAGGTCACAAGGTCAGGGGTTCGCAGGCCGCAGGGTCACAAGCCGCTGCCGGCCATGGAGCCGACCAGCGGGGTGAGCCCGAGGTCGAACAGCGCGCACGAGGCCATGGCCTCGCCGTGGTCCCACTGCGAGGCGCTGGGGGCGAGGGCGAGGTAGTCGAGGCTCGACTCCTCCCATTCGATTTCGACGAAGCGCTCGAACGCCTCGGCACAGGCCAGGCGAGCCCGCTCCTCGGCGGCTGCCTCGCCCGGCCAGGGCTCGCCCGTCTCGGCGGGGAGCGGAACCTCGGCGTACAGCTCGTAGCGGTGGGGTGCATCGCAGGGCACGATTCCCACCGGCTCGCCCCGCTCGAAGGCCTGCAGCGGCGGATCGTCGAGATCCTCGAAGCACGCACCGCTCTCGAGCTGGGCAGGCTCGGCCGGTTGGGGTTCGACCGATCCCGCCGCGGAGTCGTCCATGGTCCGCCCGTCGGCGTCGCCGAACACCACCGCGTCGCGCGGCGCGTACTCGCCGGCCCGCAGGTCGTCGCCCACGTAGTCGCCGCACGCCCCGGACGCCAGGACGACCAAGGCGACCATCGCCCACCGGCGCCGGGGAGCAGCGATCTTCACGGGGAACCGGCCACGGAGCCGACGAGTGGCTCCGAGTCGACCGACGCCGCCGCGCACACCAGCACCCGGTCGCCACGGGTCCAGGCGGCTGCGTTCGGACGGATGTGCACGATCTCGAGCTCGCTGTCGACGTACCCGACGCCCATGTACCCACCGAAGGCCTCGAGGCACTTCCGGTCGGCGGCGGCCAGCACGTGCTCGTCGCCCGGAAAGGGGGCGTCGGGGTTCTCGTTGAGCGACATCCGGGCGAAGGCCTCGGCGTCGTGGGGCTCGTCACAGCGACGCGGCGTGGCGTCGACGACCTCGACACCGTCAGGACCGTCCAGCTCGGCCAGACCGTCGAGATCGGGCAGATCGACGCAGTCGCCGACCTGCAGGGCGCCCAGTGGGACCCGGCCGTCGTCCAGTTCGTCGACTGCTGGGTCATTGGTCGCCGCCGCGTTGGCGAGGGGTGGATCGAGGGTGTTCATGGCGCGGGGTGGTGCCGCCGGGGCCTCGGTGGTGGTCGTGGTCGTCGATGTCTCGGGGTCGGGCTGGCGCTGCGAGGTCGGCGGCTCGGCCTGATCGTCGTCATCGGCGCTGCATCCCGCGACCAGCGCGAGGGTGACCAGCAGGGGCCAGAGCAATCGGTGTCGATCCATCTCAGTACGATGGAAGGAGCCGGTCGAGGTAGAAGAACCCGTTCCACAGCAGCCAGGCGAGCAGCGGCGTCGACAGCAGGTAGACGGACCAGCGACGCCACAGGCGCCCACCGACGACGGCGCCGGCGAGGCCGAGCCCGAACAAGCCTCCCCACATCAAGGTCGGCACCAGGGCGCTGCGGTCGCCGTTGAGACCCTCGCCCCAGCCCTCGTCGGCAGGCGGCCCGGGTTCGGTGGTCGGCTCGGCGGGGAGCTCGGCGCCCCCGTCGCCCTGTTCGTCGCCGTCCTCGTCGGGTCGAGGCTCGGGCTCGGGCGGTGGCTCGACCGGCTCCTCTTCGAGGATGCCCGTGACGATGATCCGCTGGCGGGCGCTACCTCTCGGATGACAGGCGATGAGCGTGATGCGGTTGTCGCCGAAGTCGTCGAGGACATACACCCCGCTGGCCGGGACGATGAAGTGTCCGACCTCGTCGCCCTCGTCGTTGGTGTGGGACTGGGCCACGTAGGTGAACTCGCCCCGCAGCGTGGTGACGACGATCTCGTCGCCGGGGGCGATCTCGTTGATCGACCAGAACGGGGCGCCGTAGGTCGTGCGATGGCCGGCGACCGCCGCGTTGCCGGGAGTCCCCGGCATCGGGTTGCTCGGGAACACGCCCGGCCCCTTGCGGAGATCGGGCACGCGTACCCCGTAGACCATCGTCTCATCGACGCCGATGGAGGGGATCCGCAGCTGGGCCACCGGCTCGCCTCGGGTGGGAGCCAAGGACGCGAGGACCTCGGGATCGACCGGTTCGGGCTCGGTCGTGGTGGTGGTGACGCCCGGGAACTGGACCGGGCCGCTGGAACCGAGACCCCGCTCGGGACGCGGCTCGGTGGTGGTGGTCGTGGGGCGGGCGGTGCCGGAGCTCTCGAGCTGGGCGGCGAAGTCCGACTCGAGCTGGTCCTGGGCACGTGAGTGCTGGAGCCCGGTGCCCCACAGCTGGTAGGCGACGAAGAGCAAGGTGATGATCCCGAAGCCGATCAGGGTGCGACCGGTCGCACCGAGGACGCGGGCGGTGCGGTGGCTCAGGCGGACGGTCACGGACACCGAGGCTACAAGCCGCCGACGGGGAGCAACCGTCAGGCGGGCACCGCGTCTTGGTCGCCGAGGAGACTCACCGGTAGCCTGTTGACCTCCATGGAGCCGGTCATCCACTTCCGCTCGGCGGTGTCGCTCCTCGGTCGGTTCCCGGCGCTGGCCGGCGTCGATCTGGCGGTCGAACCCGGCGAGATCGTGCTCCTCCGCGGACCCAACGGTGCCGGCAAGTCCACCTTGTTGAAGGTGTGTGCGGGCCTGGCCCCGGTCTCGTCCGGCGATGCGCGCGTCCTCGGGTTCGATCTGGTCGAGGACCGTCACTCGATCCGTGGTCGCGTGGGGCTGCTCGGCCACGCCACGTTCCTCTACGACGAGCTCACGGTGGCCGACAACGTCGCGTTCTGGGCCCGAGCGGCGCGGGCCGACCTCGACGATGCGCATCACGCCATGGCACGCATGGGTCTGGCCGGCCGGCTCCGGGACGTGAGCGTGTCGCGCCTGTCGGCCGGTCAACGTCGACGGGTCGCGATCGCGGTGTTGCTGGCCCGCCGCCCCGAGCTGTGGCTCCTCGACGAGCCCCATGCCGGACTCGATGCCGACGGACGGGACCTGCTCGACGGTCTGGTGGTGGAGGCGGCCCGAGCGGGCGCGACCGTCCTGTTCGCCTCCCACGAGCTCGACCGTGCCCACTCGGTGGCCCAGCGCATCGTGACCCTCGCGGGGGGCGTCGTGACCGCCGACGAGGTCATGGACCCCCTGCCCGGGGAGGCCCACCGTGTTCCGTGACGCCGCGCTGATGGCCGGAAAGGACCTTCGCATCGAGCTGCGATCGCGGGTCGCGCTCAACCAGATCCTGCCGGTGGCGGTGCTCATCCTGTTGCTGTTCGGGTTCGCCCTCGATCCGGACTCGCCGGTGCTCACCCGGGCCACGCCGGGGTTGTTCTGGGTGACGGTGCTGTTCGTGACGGTGATGGCGGTCGAGCGGTCGTTCTCCCTCGAAGCCGCCGACGGGGTGCGCGACGCGCTCCGCCTGAGCGGGCTGCACCCTGGTGGCATCTTCCTCGGCAAGCTCGCCGCCCTGGCGGTGCAGCTGGCCGCCGTGCAGGTGGTGCTGCTGGCCGGGGTGATGGTGTTGTTCGGGCGCGAGCTGGCCGGCCATCTGCTGCTGGTCGCCACCGCGGTGGCCGCGACTGCGGGGATCGCCGCGGCCGGTACCCTCTACGGCGTGCTCGCCGCCGGTCTGCGGGTGCGGGAGACGCTCCTCCCGCTGTTGTTGCTACCGGTGCTGGCACCGGTGTTGATCGCCGCTACCCGGGCGTTCGAGACCGCGCTCGACGGTGTGCCATCCGACGGTTGGCCCTGGTTCAACTTGCTCGCAGTGTTCGCTCTCACCTACACCGGCTTCGGGATCCTCGCCTTCGGTCCCCTGCTGGAGGACTCGTGACCACCCCCCACTCCTCCCTCTCCTCGACCGGTCCCTCCTCGACCGGTTCGGCTGCCACCCGCACCCTCGGCATCGTGTGCCTCGCGGCCATGGCCCTGCTGGTGTTCCTCGCCTTCGTGGCCAGCCCTCGCGACGCGGTGCAGGGCGATCTGGTCCGGCTCCTCTACATCCATCCCGCGCTGGCGTGGACCGCGTACCTGGCCTGCTTCGTGGCCTTCGGTGCGAGCATCTGGCACCTGGCGAAGCGCACCGAGGCCTCCGACGTGCTCGCCCACTCTGCGGTCGAGGTTGGTGCTGTGCTCACCGCGCTCACCCTCGCCACCGGCTCGATCTGGGGCCGTCCCACCTGGGGCGTCTACTGGGTGTGGGACGCCCGTCTCACCAGCACCGCCATGTTGTTGCTGTTGCTGTTGGGGTACCTCGCCCTGCACCGCATCGATGCCGCTCCCGAGGTCCGGTCCCGTCGGGCCGCGGTCGTCGGTGTCCTGCTGGTGCCCAACGTGGTGCTGGTGCACCAGTCGGTCGAGTGGTGGCGGACCCTGCACCAGGACCCGACCCTGGCCCGCCGCGACTTCGACTTCGCCACCAGCGACCTGTTCATGTTCACCCTCGTCTACAGCGTGGTGGTGATGACCCTGGTGTTCACCTGGTTGCTGATCCACCGGTTCCGGGTCGGGTGGCTCGCGCTGCAGGCCGACGAGCTCTGGCTCGATGCCGCCATCGAGGCGCGCCGATCCGAGGCTGAGACCGAGGCCGACACCGAGCCGGAACCGGTCGCCTCGACGCCCGAGGGAGGCACACCATGAGCGCAGACATGGGCTACATCCTCGCGGGGTGGGGGATCACCCTGGCCACGCTCGGGATCTACTCGTTCAGCCTCGTGGTGCGGGGCCGCCGCCTCAGCCGCCACGTTCCCGCGGAGCGCCGCCGGTGGACGAGCTGAGCCCCGACGCCCCCGATCCGGTCGGCGAGCCCGCCGGCGACGACGCCGCGTCGCGGCTGGCGCCCCGCGTCCCGCCCGCGGCCCGCAGCCGGCGCCGCAACCCCTTCGCCCTGGCGTCGCTGGTGCTCATCGTCGTCGCCCTCGTCGCCGTGGTGATGATGGGGTTGGGCGATGCCGCCGTGTTCTTCCGCAACGCCGACGAGGCGGTGGCCCAGCGCGCCGAGCTCGGCGACCGCCGCTTCCGGATCCAGGGCCTGGTCGACGGCGACACCGTCACCGACACCACCCGCGGTGTCGACTTCGTCATCACCCACAACGGTGTCGAGGTCACCGTCGCCCACGAGGGCGATCCGCCCGATCTGTTCCAGCCCGGCATCCCCGTGGTGCTCGAAGGGCGTTGGGCCCGCGTCGACGCCCCTGACCTGGTCGCGCCGGTCGACGCCCTGCCCACCGACGACGGCTGGTACTTCGCCAGCGACCGCTTCTTCGTGAAACACACCGAGGTCTACGCCGAGGAGCATCCGGAGCGCACCGACGGCTACGAGGGTGAACGCGGGGGGAGCGAGGCCGGTCCCGGCCGATGAACGCCGCGATCGGTTCGGCAGGGGTCATCCTGGGGTTCGTGGCCTCGGGGATGGGTGCGTTGACCCTGGCGGTCGGGCTCGCCAACCGCCGGCCGACGCTGCTTCGTCAGGGGATCACCTATGCCGCCCTGATCCTCGCGGGAGCGTTGGTGGCCTTCGTCGCCATGGAGCGGGCGCTGATCACCCGCGACTTCACCCTGGAGTACGTCGCCCAGGTGGGCAGCAGCCTCACCCCGCCGCTCTACAACTTCGCCAGCCTGTGGGGAGCGCTCGAGGGCTCGATCCTCCTCTGGGCGTTGGTGCTCGGTGGATACACGATGGCGGTGGCGTGGAAGTTCCGTGCCCGGCTCACCGATCCCCTCGTCGGGTGGGCGCTGTTCACGATGTTCCTCGTGGCGCTCTTCTTCTTCGGGCTGATGATGGGCCCTGCGAACCCCTTCACCACCTGGACCCCGCCGGTCGGCTTCGACGGACCCGGCCCCGACCCGTTGCTGCAGAACCACCCGCTGATGGTGGTCCACCCGCCCATGCTCTATCTGGGCTATGTGGGCTTCACCGTGCCGTTCGCGTTCGCGATCGCCGCGCTGGTCACGGGCCGGGTGGGCGAGGGATGGTTGCTCGAGACCCGGCGCTGGACCCTCTTCGCCTGGGGGTTTCTCACCGCCGGCATCATCCTCGGTGCCTGGTGGGCCTACGAGGTGCTGGGCTGGGGCGGCTACTGGGGGTGGGATCCGGTCGAGAACGCCTCGCTGCTGCCGTGGCTCACCGGCACCGCCTACCTGCACTCGGTCATGGTCCAGGAGCGGCGCGGGATGCTGCGGGTCTGGAACCTGTCGCTGCTGTGCGCCACCTTCTCGCTCACCATCCTCGGCACGTTCCTCACCCGTTCCGGGGTCATCGAGTCGGTCCACGCCTTCACGACCTCGGCGATCGGGCCCCTGCTGCTCGGCTTCTTCGGGGTCATCGTCGTCGCCTCGGTCGGGCTGATCGGCTGGCGAGGCGACCGCCTGCGGTCGCCCGGTTCGATCGACTCGCCGTTGTCGCGCGAAGGGGCGTTCCTCGCCAACAACGTGCTCTTCGGCGGGTTCGCGTTCGTGGTCCTGCTCGGCACCGTGTTCCCGCTGGTGGTCGAGGCGTGGAACGGCGACCAGCTGCGGGTCGGAGAACCGTTCTTCGAACGTATGAGCGTGCCCATCGCCTTGGCGCTGCTCACCATGATGGCCATCGCTCCCGCGCTTCCGTGGCGCAAGACCAACGTCGAGACCCTTGCCTCACGGTTGCAGTGGCCGGCCTGGTTCGGGACCGGCTGCCTGCTGCTCGCGCTGGTGCTGGGCGAACGCGGCCTCGGCACCCTCGCCGGCTACGGGCTCGCCGGTTTCGCCGCCGGAGCAGCGGTCCGCCAGATCGTGCTCGCCACCCGCCGCCAGGGTTGGCGGGGTCTGGTCGGCCGGGCCAACGGCGGCATGATCGTGCATCTCGGCGTCATCCTCCTCGCCGTCGGCATCATCGCCTCCAACGCCAACGTCGTCAGCCGAGAGCTGCGGCTCGAGGTCGGCGAGACGGCGGTGGTCGAGGGCCACACCCTCACCCTGGTCGGGGTGTACGAGGAGGACCTGCCCCGCAGGCTTCGCACCGTTGCCCGCATCCAGGTCGACGGCGGTGAGATCCACGAGCCCGCCATGAACCTGTTCCGGGCATCCGGGCGCGCGGTGCCGACTCCCTCGGTGCGGACCACCTGGACCAACGACATCGCCTTGTCGATCTTCCCGGTCGAGTCGCTCGACGACCCCGTCGGCATCCGCGCCGTCTACCAACCGCTCATCGCCTGGATCTGGACCGGGGGCGCATTGATGGTCGTCGGCACCGGCCTCGCCGCGTTCCCCGGACGTCGGCGTCGGCCCACCGACCCGGTGTCGGCCCCGCTGCCGGATACCGTGTCTCGCCAGGCCGGCCCATGAGCGACGACCTCGCCCCCCACCGGCGCGGCCACACGGCGCTCGTCTCGGCGTCGATCGTCGGGGTCGTCCTCGTCGCCTTCGTCGCCCTCCTGGCCACCCGCGACAGCGGCGAGCGCGAAGGACGCAGTCCCCTCATCGGAGGGCCCGCGCCCGCGGTCGCCGGCACCACTCTCGACGGCGCGACCTTCGACCTCGACGAGCTTCGCGGTCGATGGGTGCTGGTCAACTTCTTCGCCACCTGGTGCCCACCGTGCATCGTCGAGCACCCTGAGCTGGTCTCGTTCCACGAGGCCCACGCCGACTCGGGCGACGTCGAGGTGGTGAGCGTCGCCTTCCAGGACTCGGTCGATGAGATCGAGGCGTTCTTCGAGGAACAGGGAGGTGAGTGGCCGGTGCTGGCCGAGGGTGTGAGCTCGGTCGCGGTGTCGTGGGGTGTCACCGCGCTGCCCGAGTCGTTCCTGGTCGCACCCGACGGGGTCGTGGTCCACAAGTTCACCGGCGGCGTGACCTACGAGGGCCTGCAATCGATCCTCTCCCAGGCCCGGGGCATTCCCCAGGGGGACGGCTCATGACCCGCCGTCGCGCCCTGGCCTTGTCGTGGGGGCTGCTGGGGGCCGTGGTCGTCGTGGCGCTGGCCATCGGAACGATGTCCAGCCCCGAGCCGACACCGGCCGAGCGTGTCCTGCACCTGTCGGAGCAGTTCGCCTGTCCCACCTGTGCCGGTCAGTCGGTCCGCTACAGCGACGCCGGGATCTCCACCCAGATCCGCGTCGTGATCGCCCAGGGGGTCGAGGAGGGCAAGACCGACGACCAGATCCTGAGCGAGCTGGTGCAGGCCTACGGTCCCGAGTACCTCCTCACCCCGTCGGCATCGGGTGCAGCCAGCCTGGCGTGGGCGCTACCGGTGTTCTTGGCGGTGCTGGCCGTCGCGGGTCTTGCGGCGGCGTTCTGGCGATGGCGCCCCACCCGTGGCGAGGTCACCGACGACGAGCGCGCCGCGGTCGAGCGGGCGATGCGAGCCGGGGACCCCGACTCCTGATGCCACGCGATCACGCGCTCGATCCCGACGCTCTCGCCGCCCTGGAGGAGGAGCGCGACTTCCTCCTGGCGTCGTTGCGCGACCTCGACCGAGAGTACGACGCCGGCGACATCGACGAGGGTGACTACCGCACCCTCCGCGACGACTACACCCACCGGGCGGCGTCGACGCTGCGGGCCATCGAGCAGCGCCGCGCCGCCAGAACCGACGCCGTCGCCCCGCGGCGCCCGGGCCGGACCGTCGCCGGCATCGCCGGGGTGGTCGTCTTCGCGCTCCTGGCCGGGTTCGGCGTCGCCCGGGCGGCGGGGGATCGCACCTCCTCCGACGGGCTCACCGGCGATGTCCGGGCCACGGTCGGGCAGATGCTGTTCCGATGCGACGAGTTGCGGGCCCAGACCGAGATACGCGACGCGCTCGTGTGCTACGACGAGGTGCTCGAGCAGCACCCCGCCAACGCCGAGGCCATCACCAGCAAGGGGTGGACCCTGGCGATCTCGGGGCTCCCCGACCTGGGCTGGCCCTACTTCGAGGACGCGTTGCTGATCGATCCCGGGTACTCCGACCTGCGCGCCTTCCGGGCCATCGTGTTGAACTGGTGGTGCCGCCCCGAGGAGACCATCGCCGAGCTCGACGCCTTCGACGACTCGGATCCGCTGGCCGAGATGGAGACGCTCATCGAGGGTCGCGGGTTGCGCCGGCAGGCCGAGGAGCTGCTCGAGGTGCGTCGCAGTGTGGACGAGGTCGCCGACGCTCCCGTCCCGGTGGTCGAATCCGAACCCGACGACTGGGACCAGTGCCCGGTCCTGGCCGACGCCGGGGTGATCGAGCGGGCCGAACCCCCCGAGTGAGGTTCGGTCAGTCCGCTGGTCGCTCGCTCTTGCCCGTGTAGATCGCCTGGGTGACCTCGCCGTCCACCGCGGTGAGGACCCACACCGACCCCTTCGGGCACCGGCCGCTGGAGTCGACCAGCGTGCCCCGACGAGCCAGCCCGCCCAGCAGCTCGGGGATCACGTCGCCGTGCGAGCACACTGCCGCGGGGACGCCGTCGGCGACGAGCTGTTCGATGAGGTCGATCCCGGAGGCGAGTGGCGCCCCTTCGGCCAGCGCGTCGCGGTCCTCGATCGTGAGCCCGAGGGTGGAAGCCAGCGGTCCGAACGTCTGGGTGCAGCGCAGGTAGGGGCTCGACAGCAACCGGCCGATGCCCCGGTCGCCGAGCACGGTCGCCAGCGCGTTGGCCCGATCCCAGCCCTTCGACGACAGGGGGCGATCGCGGTCGCACCCGGTCCAGTCGTGGCGCGACCCGGCCTCGGCGTGGCGCACGACGAAGATCCGCATCACCGCAAGGCTAGAGGTCGATGTCGAGGGTTCTGGCAACCGGGTGCATCCGTCGCTGGGGAGGGGAGCGAAACAGGGGCGACAACCGTCGCGGCCCACCGGCCGCTCATCCCTTGGAGGAAGTCCCCAAATGCGCAAGCTCATCGCCCTGATCGCGAGTGCGCTCGTGATCTCGCTCTTCGCTGCTCCCGCCGGCGCCCAGTCCGGTGCCACCGTCATGTTGCTGCACGGCATCCCCGGAGTGCCCGTAGACGTCTACGTCGACGGTGACGTCGTCGTCGAGGGATTCGAGCCCGCCGCCATGGAGGACCTCTCGGCCCTCGCCGGGGCGACCCTCGAGAACGTCGCCGTCGTGCCCGCCGGTGGCGATCCCGAGACCGAGGCCGTGATCGAGCTCCCGTCGCTGGATGTGCCCGCGTCCGGCAACTGGACCGTCGTCGCCCACCTCGATGCCGAGGGGACGCCCACGCTCACCCCGTTCGAGAACGACACCTCGACCATCGCCGCCGGTGAGGGTCGCGTGACCATCCGCCACACGGCCCAGGCGCCCGCGGTCGACATCGTCGTCGGTGAGGATCGTCCCTTCACCGATCTGTCGAACCCCAACGAGGTCGTCGCCGACCTTCCCGCCGGCCCGCTCCCCGCTGAGATCGCCGCCGCCGGCGGCGACGTGCTCGTGAGCGTCGCCGACCTCCTCGGTGCCGAGCCGTCGGTCACCGCCGGCGTGAACACCATCCTCTACGCCGTCGGCAGCCTCGAGGGCGATTCGTTCAACCTGTACGTCCAGACCATCGACGGCCTCGGTGCCGCCCCTGCCGCGGTGCCCACCGGCAACTCGCCGGTCACCGACAGCACCCTTCCCTGGGCGCTGATCGCCGCTGGCACACTCGCCGTCGGTGCGGTCGCACTCGGCGGCCGCGAGGTCGCCCGCAACCGGGCCTGACCGAACCGGGCAGCCGGAGAAGACCCCCCACGTGTCCGTGGGGAGAATCGCCCTCGCCTTTGGGTCCGATTCTCCCCACGGGCATCGTGGTGCCCGACCATCCCATCGAACTCCCGACCCCTACCCTGACGCCGATGCCTGCACCGCTCCCACGTCTCGCCGCCCTCCTGGTCGCGGTCTCGCTCGTCCTCGTCGCCTGTGGCGGAGGGTCGGGCACCGACGCCACCGAAGCGGGGTCCATCGACCAGGCGGGGTCCCGCACCGGCGCCGAGCCGGGTGAGCCGGCCGACTCGGCCGGACCCCGGCCGACGTCCGAGCTGGCTGGGCTCATCCAGCCGGCGGGGTCGGCGGCGACCCTGCCCGAGGCCGACGGCGGTCCCATGCCGGTCGCCTTGAGCTTCGAGGCGATCGGTGCGTCGGTCGCTCCTGTGATGCCGGTCGGTGTCGAGGCCAACGGCGACATGGAGATCCCCGGAACCAGCGAGGTCGGGTGGTACCAGCACGGACCGGCCCCGGGTTCATCGGGGTCCGCGGTGCTGGCGGCCCACATCTCCTGGAACGGCCGTGACGGCGTGTTCCGGCATCTGACCCGCGCCGAGCCCGGCCAGCAGTTCACCATCGGCTACGACGATGGCAGCATCGCCGCCTACGAGGTGGTGGCGGTACGCCAGTACCCCAAGGACCAGCTTCCCGACGACCTGTTCGCCACCTCGGGGGATCCCCAGGTGGCGCTCATCACCTGTGGCGGTTCGTTCAACCGGGCTCTCGACTCCTACGACGACAACATCGTCGCCTACGCGGTGCCCGTGTGAGCGCGGTGCCCTTCTGAGAACCGACCTCGGCCGGAGCGACCTCAGCCGGCCAGGTTTCGCAGGTCGTCGATGACGCGGGGGAGCGCGGCGAGCAGCGCGTCGATGTCGGAGTCGGTGGTGGACCAGCCGACCGACACCCGGAGCGACCGATGGGCGTCGACGCCCATCGCCTCGAGCACCGGCGATGGTTCGAGCGACTCCGAGGCGCACGAGCTGCCCGAGTGCACGGCGATGCCGACCCGGTCGAGACCGATGAGCACCGGTTGGGGCTCGACCCCCGCGATGGCGAGGCACACGATGTGGGGCAGGCGGTTGTCGGGATCGCCGTAGGCCTCGATCCCGTCGATCCAGGCCGCCTCGTCCACCACGCGCTGGGTCTGGCGCCGATTCGACGTCGATTCGACCCCGAGGCGGTCGTCGTCGGACAGGGTCGCCGCCGCCGCCCCGAAGGCGACGATCGCCGCGGTGTTCTCGTGGCCCGCCCGACGGGCCCGTTCCTGATCTCCGCCGACCAGCAGCGCCGGCAGGCGCAGGCCGCGACGCACCAGCAGGGCCCCCACCCCCGGCGGACCCCCCATCTTGTGGGCGCTGATCGACATGAGGTCGGCTCCGAGGCCGTCGAAGTCGATGGGCACGTGTCCCTGCGCCTGGGCGGCGTCGACGTGGGTGAGCACCCCCCGCTCGCGGCATCTGGCCACGACCTCGGCGACCGGTTGGAGGGTCGCCACCTCGTGGTTGCCCCACTGCAGGTGGACCAGGCCGGTGTCGGACCCGACGGCGTCGAGCATCTCGTCGGGGTCGACCCGGCCCCGCTGGTCGACGCCGACCACGGTCGTCGCGCCCGTACGGGCTGCCTGCTCGCGCACCGCCGAGTGCTCGACGGCGGGAACCACTTGGTGGGCTCCCCGTGACGCTCCTCCCCACACCGCGGCGGCGATCGACTCGGTGGCCCCGCTGGTGAACACCACCTCGCGGCTGCGGGCACCGACGAGGACCGCCACCTGCTCGCGTGCCTGCTCGACCATGGCCCGGGCGGTCATGCCCTCTTCGTGGATGCGCCCGGGGTCGCCGAGCCCCATCTCGAGGGCGTCGACGAGCGCGGCCCGAGCCTCGGGTCGCAGCGGACTGGTGGAGGCGTGGTCGAGGTAGTGGCGGGTCACGCCTCGACCGCGGTGACGCACTGCTCGCCGCCGAGCGCCACCGACGACTCGATCTCGGTGTTGGTGGTGCCGTAGAGGGTGTCGAGCATGCCGGCGACCATCCCGCGGTCGACCGCGCAGATGACCGGGTGCTCGATGGCGGCGTCGCCGAAGGGGCAGTGGTCGGACACGATGCGGAGCTGGTCGCCGTGCTGTTCGGCGTGAGCGGCGAACCCGTGTGCCGACAGCGCGTCGGCCACCGCGTGCAGGGAGGTTCGGAACGAGCGCTGGCCCTCGCCGGTGTCGCCCATGGCGGCGGCCATGTGACGGCCGTACTCGACGCCGACCTCTTCGGCGATCTCGGCCGCCGCCTCGGGGCCGAGGCGCGAGAGGGCCTTGCCCAGCAACCCGACCATGATGTCGTCGTGGCGGACCGCGATGTCGAGGTCGATGGTGGGAGCGATGGCCCGGTAGCGCTTGGACGGACGCCCCGCACCCGTGCCGGGTGCCCGCACCGAGGTGACCTCGAGGTACCCGCCGGCTGCGAGCTTGTCGAGGTGGTGGCGTGCCACGTTGGCGTGCAGGTCGAAGTGCTCGGCGACGGCAGAGGCCGTGACGCCGTCGGGGGCCTCGTGGGCGAACAGGTAGATGGCGCGCCGGGTGGGGTCGCCGAAGGCCGAGGTGATGGCGGTGACGGCGGACGCGAAGTCGGTCGGATTGAGGGGTTCGCGGTCCACGTCGATATTCTACCTACCCGTATAGGAGAAATCCGAGGAGCTGTTCTGCATGGCCGTCACCGAAGCCGACGTCGTCGAGGCCCTGCGCCCGGTCGAGGACCCCGAGCTGCACCGCAGCATCGTCGATCTCGACATGGTCCGATCGGTGGGGATCGAAGGCCCCGACGTGATGGTCCAGGTCGCGTTGACGGTCGAAGGGTGTCCGCTGCGCAATGAGATCACCCGCCGGGTCACCGAGGCGGTCGAGGCGCTCGACGGGGTCGGGCGGTGCGCCATCGACTTCACCGTCATGACCGACGAGGAGCGCGCCGCGCTCCGCCAGAAGCTCCACGGTGACCCGTCGTCCAGCGCCGGCTCCCACGAGGGCCACGGACACGCCGAAGGTCGGGCCATCCCCTTCGCCGACCCCAGCTCGCGCACCCGCTGCCTGCTGGTCGCGTCGGGCAAGGGGGGCGTGGGGAAGTCCTCGATCACCACCAACCTCGCCATCGCGCTGGCCAATCGTGGCAACTCGGTGGCGGTGGTGGACGCTGACGTGTGGGGGTTCTCGATCCCCAAGATGCTCGGCGTCGACCGGCCGCCCACGGTCATCGACTCCATGCTCGTGCCCCCCGAGGTGCATGGTGTGCGGTGCATCTCGATGGGCTTCTTCGCCGAGGAGAACCAGCCCGTCATCTGGCGGGGCCCCATGCTCCACAAGGCGCTCGAGCAGTTCCTCACCGACGTGTTCTGGGACGAGCCCGACTTCCTCGTCGTCGATCTCCCGCCGGGCACCGGCGACATCTCGCTGTCGCTGGCCCAGTTCCTGCCCCGCGGCGAGGTCTATGTGGTGACCACGCCCCAGCCCGCCGCCCAGCGGGTGGCCCAGCGAGCCGCGTTCATGGCCCAGAAGGTGCAGCTCGAGGTGAAGGGCATCATCGAGAACATGTCGTGGTTCACCGGCGACGACGGCAAGCGCTACGAGCTGTTCGGAGCCGGTGGAGGCGCCGAGCTCTCCCGGATCCTCGGCGCACCCCTCATCGGTCAGGTGCCGTTGGTTCCCGAGCTCCGCGAAGGAAGCGACACCGGCCACCCGATCGTCGTCGAGGCCCCCGACAGCGAAGCGGCCCAGGTGTTTGCCACCATGGCCGAGACCATCGAGGTCTCGCTGGCGCCCACCCGCCGCCACCATCCCGAGCTCAAGATCGTCTGAGAACGGTTCGTGGTCCGTCGCCGCCTACGATGGCGGCGACTCGTCGACAGGAGGAAGCGTGGACGTCCGCATCGGGGTCAGTCAGGCCCGTGAAGTCGAAGTCGAGCTGGCCGAGGACACCGATGCCGGTGAGCTTCGGGCCCACATCGAACGGACCCTCGCCGAGGAGGGCTCGGTGCTCTGGCTCACCGATCGTCGTGGTCGCCAGGTGGCGGTGCCCACCGCCAAGATCGCCTACGTCGAGATCGGCAGCCCCAGCGACTCACGCCGCATCGGGTTCGGGGGCTAGGTTCCCGGTGCCCACGCTCCCCCTGCGTGGCGCAGGTCCCTGACGTGGCCGTCGACCTGCTCGACCGTCGCCTGCTGTTCGTCACCGGAAAGGGTGGCGTCGGCAAGACGGCGATCAGCGCCGCCATCGCCTCGCTGGCCGCGGCCCGGGGCCAGCGAACGTTGGTGTGCGAGGTCGACGCCAAGGGCGATCTGGCCCGCTTCTTCGAGACCGGTCCCACCAGCTTCGAACCCCGCGAGGTGCAGCCCCGACTGCACCTGATGACCCTCACCACCGAGGAGTCGCTGCGCGAGTACCTCAAGTTGCACGTCCGCCTTCCGCTGATCGCCCGCATCGGGCCGCTGGCCCGCAGCTTCGACTTCGTCGCCAACGCCGCTCCGGGCGTCCGCGAGATCCTCACCGTGGGCAAGGTCGCCTGGGAGGTGCGCGAGGACCACTACGACCTGGTGGTGGTCGACGCGTCGGCCAGCGGACACGTCGTCGCCCAGCTGGGCGCGCCCGAGGCCATCGAGGAGCTGGTCAAGGTCGGTGTGGTGAGGGAGCAGACCGGATGGATGCAGGACATCCTGCACGACCCGGATCGCACGGGCGTGGTGATCGTCAGCACCCCCGAGGAGATGCCGGTGGTCGAGACGATCGAGCTCGCCGAGCGACTGCGCACCCAGACCAAGGTGGCGCTGGCGGCGGTGGTGGCCAACCGGGTGCTGCCCGAGCTGTTCGGCCACCGCGAGCAGGAACGCTTCGAGCAGATGCGGACCCCCGAACACCGCGAGGCCATCGCCGAGGCGGTGGAAGCCACCGGTGGATCGCCGGCACCTCCTGCCGACGCCGCGGTCGTCGGTGCGGTGCTCGACGCGGCCGAGTTGGCTGTTCAGCTGCGGCGGGCCCGGGCCACCCATCTCACGGCGTTGCGTGAGGGTCTCGACCGCGACATCCCGCTGCTGATGGTGCCCGAGTTGTTCACCCGGACCCACGGAGCCAGGGCCACCTCGCGGGTTGCCGACGCCCTCGAGGACGAGCTGGGGTACTGAGATGGCGACACGATCCGCGGGCGCGCCCACCACCGATCCCGGCGTCGACGGTCTCGCCGGTGTGCTGGCAGCACGTGAGATCGTCATCACCTGCGGTTCGGGCGGGGTGGGCAAGACCACGGTCGCGGCGGCGGCGGCGGCGATGGCCGCCGCCGAGATGGGTGGTCGGGTGCTGGTGCTCACCATCGATCCCGCCCGCCGGTTGGCCACCGCACTCGGTCTCGAAGAACTCGGCAACGTCGAGGTGCAGGTGCCGGCCGAAGCGTGGGCTGCCAGCGGGGTGCACCCCCGGGGCGAGCTGTGGGCCGCCATGCTCGACACCAAGGCGTCGTGGGACGAGTTGGTCGCCACCCACGCTCCCGACGACGAGACCCGCGACGCCATCCTCGAGAACCCGCTCTACCAGAACATCACCGGTCGGTTCGTGCAGAGCCACGACTACATCGCCATGGAGCGGCTCTATGAGATCCACCGGTCGGGCCGCTACGACCTGGTGGTGGTCGACACCCCACCGACCCGCAACGCCATCGACTTCCTCGACGCGCCCGAGCGCATGGCCGACTTCTTCTCCAGCCGGCTGCTCCGGTGGTTGATCGCACCGGCCCGGTCGAGGATGCTCACCGCTGCGTCGCGTCCGTTCTACACGATCGCCGACCGGATCCTGGGGTCGCAGTTCCTCGAGGACATCGCCGAGTTCTTCATCCTCTTCCAGACGATGTACGAGGGGTTCGTCGAGCGGGCCAACTCGGTGGAGCGGCTGTTGGGCGACCCCCGCACGGCGTTCGTGGTGGTCACCACCCTCGAACCGGCCCCGACACGCGAGGCCCGGTACTTCATCGACGAGCTCATCGCCCGCGACCTGTCGCTCGGGGGCGTGGTGGCCAACAAGGTCCTGCCGGAGTCGCTGCTGCGGAGTGAGAACCAGGCGATGGCGCGGTGTCTGGCCGAGCGTCGGGGAGAGGTCGCGGAGCACCTGGCCGTGCAGGTCCCCGCTCTGGGAGATCCACGCCAGCTGTCTCGCATGCTGGGTGAGGTGGGAGAGAGCTTCGCCAACTTCGCCGCGGTCGCCAGGCGCGAATCCGAGTTGCGGACGGAGCTGTCCCGCCGGGCCGGGCAGGTGGTCGCGGTGCCCTACCTCGAGACCGATGTGTCGGATCTGACCGGGTTGCTGGCGCTGGGCGTCGACCTGTGGGGCGAACGGTCCCTGTGAGAACTGGGCCCAATGACCTATCCTCGAATGGCTGATCGAGCTACGATCCACCCAGAAGCCACAACTGACGGCGGAAGCTGGAGGAGCCACGATGGGACTGTTCAAGAGGGCCAAGGAGAAGGTCGACAGCGCCGACGTGCACGACGAGGCGGTCATCGACCTCACTGCCGAGAAGGCACCCAAGGTCGAGTGGGGCTTTCCGACCCGCTGTCCCGACTGCGGCGACTACGGCTACCTCGATCGCATCGACGTGGTGCACGAGGTGATGTACCAGCACTGCCCCACTTGCTGGGCCAAGTGGGAGACCTCCCGTTCCGAGACCATCGACGCCTGAACACCCCCGTTCGAGCGCCGGCGACCGGCCGGGCCTGACTCCGCCGTAGCATTGCCGGCATGGCCAGCCTCGCCGAACTCGCGCGCCAGCACACCACCCTCGATCGCGCGGCTGTCGAGCACCTCCAGCGGTTGGTCGCGGGTTGGGGACTGCTGGCCGACTTCTGCTTCGCCGATCTGTTGCTGTTCACCCCGGTCGATCGGGGCGAGCACGCGGTCGCGCTCGAGGGCGAGGCGCAGCGGTTCGTGGTGCTCGGCCACATCCGCCCCACCACGAGCCAGACCCTCTACCGCAACGACCTCGTCGGCGAGCTGATGACCGCCGAGGAGCGCCCGCTGGTGGCCCGCACCGCCCGCCACGGCCAGATCATCGAGGATGAGATCACGGTGAGCTCGATCCGCGAGCGGGTCCGGGTCCAGTGCATCCCGGTGCAGTGTGACGGCGAGGTCATCGGCATCATGACCCGCGACTCAGCGCCGCTGGTGGGGCGCCAGCCCGGCGAGCTCGAGCGCACCTACGTGGCGATCTTCCACCGGTTGGCGGCGATGATCGCCGTCGGTGACTACCCCTATGGGACCGAGGAGTCCGACAGCGAGGAGCCGCCCCGGGTGGGCGACGGTGTCGTGCTGCTCGATCGCAGTGGTCGGGTCGAGTTCACCTCGCCCAACGCCATCTCCGCGCTGCACCGGATCGGCATCCACGGCAACACAGAGGGCATGCGACTGGTCGACTACGGGTTCGACGAGCGGATCGTGCGTGCGGCCTATGCCAACAAGTTGCCGGTCACCCGTGAGGTCGAACGCGGCCTCGAGACCACGGTGGTCTTCCGATGCCTCCCGCTGATCGAGGGCGGCGAGGTGACAGGGGCGGTGCTCGTCTGTCGGGACATCTCCGATCTGCGGCGCCGGGACCGGTTGCTGGTCTCGAAGGACGCGACCATCCGCGAGATCCACCACCGGGTGAAGAACAACCTGCAGACCATCGGGTCGCTGCTGCGCTTGCACGGCCGCCGGCTGGCGAGCGTCGAGGCGCGTGCCGCGATCGAGGAGTCGGTCCGCCGGATCCGATCGATCGCGTTGGTGCACGAGACCTTGTCCCGCAATTCCGAGGACGACGTTCCCTTCCTCGAGATCCTCCGACCGATCCTGCGGATGGCCGAGGAGAGCATGGTCTCGCCCGAGCAGCCGATCTACTTCCGGGTCGACGGTGATGCCGGCCATCTGCCCGCCCAGGTCGTCACCCCGTTGGCGGTGGTGCTCAACGAGCTCCTGCAGAACGCGGTCGACCACGCCTATCCGCCCGAGGCCGGCCTTCCGGGCGGCCACGTCAAGGTCACGCTGTCGAACGAGGACCACCGTCTGAGCGTCTCGGTGATCGACGACGGCGTGGGGCTGGCGCCCGACTTCGACCTGGCAACCAACGCCGGCCTCGGCCTCACCATCGTGCGCACGCTGGTCGAGACCGAGCTCGGGGGTACGTTCACGGTCCGCACGGCCAAGCCGGGCACACCCCGCCCGGGAGCGATCGTCGAGCTGGCCGTGCAGCTCGACGGCGCGTGGCTGTCGGGCGACGACGAGACGCTGCGGCGTCCCACCGGGGAGATGCCCGCCGTCGTGGTCCCGTCGCCGTCACCGGCGGAGCCGTCGGCGAACTGAGGCCCGGACGCGAGCCGGCCCCCCGCAAGCGGGGGGCCGGCACGACGGCGGAGTGCGGGGGGAGCGCTCCGGGCCGTCGGTCTGGGAACGATGGTATCGGGTGTGGTGCCCTATGAGGCGGCCTGAGCGCGCCGACGGGCCATCCACTGGCGGCGTAGCTTGCGGCGCTCCTCCTCGGAGGTGCCACCCCAGACGCCTGAGTCCTGGTTGGTGGTGAGTGCGAACTCCAGGCAGGGTACCTGGGCGTCGCAGGTTTGGCACACGGCTTTGGCGTTCTCGATCTGTTCGATCGCCGGGCCGGTGGTGCCGACCGGGAAGAACAGATCGGGATCGGTATCTCGACAGGCGGCGAGCTTGCGCCAGTCGGATTCGTTGGGTTCGGCGTTGAGCGACAACACCGTGAGCGGGCTGGTCAGGGCCACGACACCTCCACGCGTTCGTGACTTGGTTCACATGAGAGTGCCCGGGAACGCGCGAACACTCATTGGGGACGTGGCAACCGTAGCGGTCGTGTGGGGTCCCCACAAGGGTCTCGCAACCAAAAGTTCATGCTAGAACGGCGTTTGTGACCGATGTCATCGCTCATCGGGGGGCATCGGCCCGTCGACCCGAGAACACCACCGCCGCGTTCGAGGCTGCCCGGTCGCTCGGCGCCGACGCGGTCGAGCTCGATGTGCGCCGCACTCGCGACGGCATCGGGGTGGTCCGCCACGATGCACACCTGCCCGACGGGCGGTTGATCTGCGGGCTCGATGCCGCCGAGGTCCCTGCCGGAGTGCCCCGACTGCCCGAGGCGCTCGAGGCGTGTGCGGGCATGGAGGTGAACATCGAGATCAAGAATGTTGCCGGCGACCCCGACTTCGATCCTGACCAGGCGATGGCCGATCACGTCGTCGACACCGTGGTCGCCATGGGGCTCGTGGAGCAGGTCGTGGTGTCCTCCTTCGGCTTCGCCGCCATCGAACGGGTCCGGACCCTGGAGCCGGGGCTGCGCACGGCATGGCTCGTGGTCGGCGCGGACCGCACCGACGAGCTGGTCGACCGTACGGCCGCCCACGGCCACGCCGGCATCCATCCCCACTGGGCCATGGTGGATGCCTCGCTGGTCGAGCGCGCCCACGAGGCTGGGCTCTTCGTCAACACCTGGACCGTCGACGATCCCCACCAGATGCGGCGAGTCGCCGAGCTCGGGGTGGACGGCATCGTCACCAACGTCCCCGACGTGGCGCTGGCGGCGCTCGGCCGGCGGTGAAACCGGCGGGACCTATCCCTCGCCGAGGAGGAGCTGGACCACCTCGGCGGCGGGCCACGGTCGAGGTCCGATCCCGGCGGTGAGTGCCTGCACCACCGCCGGCGCGTCGTCTCCCAGGGTGACCAGGGCGGGTTCGGTCCCCTCGGCGCGGACCTGGGGAAGCCCGATGGTGGCCATGAGTCCGTTGCAGAGGCACATGCGACCCTCGGGTTCGCCCGGCCGGCCCCCCTTGGCGATGAAGTGCTCGACCGGTTCGCTCGGGCAGCGGAACCCGGTCGACCCGTCGGGGCGCTCGTAGGCGGTGCGGAGGAACCCGAGATCGCACACGCGCCGGCGGGCCTCGTGCCGCTCGGGGTCCGAGAGGGTCCCCTCGATGTCGGCGATCTTGAACGGGTAGCCGCTGGGTGAGGCGTACGGGTCGGTCGTGATCGTGAGCTCGCCATCGAGGGCTCGTCGCACGGCGGCGTCGCGCAACGCCGGCGACATGCCGGACTCGGCGCAGAGTGCGAACGCCGTGCCGACCTGGATGCCGGAGGCGCCGGCGGCGAGCGCGGCGGGGAGACCACCGGGACGGCCGTGGCCACCGGCGAGCCAGAACGGAAGGTCCAACGCCGCCATCTTGTCGAGGTCGACGACGTCGCGGGAGCCATAGACCGGTTGGCCGCTGTCGTCGAGGGTCATGCGACCGCGGGGCGGCGCGTTGTGGCCACCGGCGACGGGAGCCTCGACGACGAACCCGTCGGGTCGGGTGTCGGGATCCTTGGCGAGGTAGGCGGCCAAGGTGTGGGAGCCGACGATGGCGAGGAACGCGGGGCGATCGAGTCGGGAACCCACAGCGGAGGACGGGTCGGGCGGGACCCACTCGGCCGGGTCGAGGTGGACCTCGGTGGTACCGGTGTCGCCTTCGACGTCGACCCGGTAGGCGACCCGGTCGCCTCTGGACAGGCGGTCGAGGAGGTTCGGCAGCGCCGTCGGGATCCCCGCCCCCACGAGCACCGCGTCGACGCCGGCCAGCATCGCTCCGTAGACCGCATGGGGTGTCGGGATCTGGATCTTTTCGAGGAAGTTGATCCCGACCTTGCCGCCGTGGCCATCCTTGGCCAGCCAGACCTCGGCGAAGTTGGCAAGGATCGTCAGCGCCTGTCGGGCCCGCACCGGCCGGGTGTCGAACATCGGCACCGGTCGGTAGGCCTCGTCGGGCTCTTTGCCCCCGTCGATGAACCAGCGGTCGAGGACCCTCTCGGCGATCGACGGCACGGGGAAGGCGGCATAGGCCCGGTGCAGCTCGCCGCCGGGGTCGCCATCGCCCAGGCGCCGGGCGTGTACCACGTCGAGTGCGGTCCCCGACACGACGCCGAGCTGTCCGGTCACCGACACCGCTCGGGCCAGCTGCCACCCCGATACACCGACGCCCATGCCACCCTGGATGATCGTGGGGAGACCGGTGGAGGGGGCGCGAGAGCTCATGGGCCGCGAGCCTACCTACCGGTAGGTAGGGCCAGTAGGGGCAAAGGTCCCGAGCTCAGCGCGGTGGCAGCACCAGCCGGAGGGAGTGGGGCTCGTGGCGCAGGACGAGCCGATCGATCTCGCCCAGGTAGTCGCCGTCGACCTGGTGTGGGAACGGCCCGTGGCCTTCGACCACGATCTCGTCGAGGTCGTGGCGGACCTCGACGACACGTCCGGACCGCAGCCCCTGCCGACCGCCGAGCGACGAGGCGATCAGTCGCAGCAGCGGGCCGACCGACAAGGTGCGCAACGCGACCATCGAGAGACCGTTGTCGAGGGTCGCACCCGGGGCGAGATGGAACGGTCGGTTGCCGACGAACGTGTAGGGATCGGTGTTGAGGCAGATCCCGAAGTAGGCGTCGTCGATGACGTCGCCGCCGGGGAACCGCACGGCGAACCTCGGGCGTGACCGGTCGTAGTGGCGGAACCACGTGTCGACCGCACACCACGCGAAGAGCGGATGGCCCGCCCAGCGCTTGATGGTGCCGCGACGCTCGACCTGGTGCACCACCTCGGCGTCGTACCCGATCCCGACGTGGAACAGGAAGCAGCGGCCGTTGGCGGTGCCGACCCCGACCGGGCGGATCGAGCCGGCCGCCAGGCTGTCGAGCAGGACGCTGGTGGCCTCGATCGGGTCGTTCGGGAGGCCGATGGTGCGGGCGAACACGTTGGTCGACCCACCGGGGAGGGTCGCCAGCGCGGTGCCGGTGCCGACCAGGCCGTTGGCCGCCTCGTTCAAGGTGCCGTCGCCGCCGAGGCTCACCACCACGTCGACGCCTTCGGCCGCGGCACCCTGCGCGAGCCGCATCGCGTGGTCGCGGCGGCTGGTCTCGGCCACCTGGAGCTCGTGATCTGCAGACAGGGCCTTCTGGATGACCACCCGGCTCCTGGCCGTGACCGACGATGCGGAGGAGTTGACGAGGAGGAGCAGCTTCAGGAGGACTCCCGGGACGAAGGGGCTAAACGGTCGACGATGGCGACGGTACCGCCTCGGCTCGAGGATTTGGACAGGCGCAGCCGCTCGGCCCACAATCTCTGCCATGAACGTCGTCGTCTGCGTGAAGCAGATCCCGGACCCGGCTGACCCGGGTGCGTTGGATCCCTCGACCAAGACCCTCAAGCGTGAAGGGAAGCTCATCCTCGACGAGTCCGACTCGTACGGTGTCGAGATGGCCCTCCAGCTCGTCACCAACGCCGGCGGGGGAGATGTCACCCTCGTCTCGATGGTTCCGAACAGCGAGACTTCCGGCCTGCGCACCGCGCTGGCCATGGGTGCCGCATCGGCCACGTTGGTGAGCGATCCAGCGCTGCAGGGTACCGATGCCCTCGGCACCGCGAAGGTGCTCGCGGCGGTCATCGCAGACGCCGAAGCCGACCTGGTCCTCACCGCGACCGAGTCGAGCGATGGCTACACCGGCACCATGCCCCAGCAGCTCGCCGAGCTGTTGGGCCGCCCGTCGATCACCTTCGCCAAGACCATCGAGGTCGACGGCGACACCGTGAAGGTGCAGCGCCAGACCGAGGGTGGCTACGACGACGTCGAGTGCCCGCTGCCCGCCCTGGTGTCGGTCACCGCCGGCGTGGTCGAGCCCCGCTATCCCTCGTTCAAGGGGATCATGGCGGCCAAGTCCAAGCCCATCGAAGAAAAGACCGTCGCCGACCTGGGTCTCGACGCCTCCGCCATCGGGTGGGACGGCGCCCGCCAGGAGATCGTCGACATCGCCGCCGCCCCCGAGCGTGAGGCCGGCGAGATCATCGAGGACGACGGCGAAGCACACCTCAAGATCGTCGAGTTCCTCGACGGGCTCAAGGTCCTGTAGGAGGAGCTGGAGATGACATTGTCCAAGATCTGGGTCTACGCGCAGGCTGACGAGGGGAAGGTCTCGACCATCACCCTCGAGCTGCTGGCCAAGGCTCGCGAGCTGGCCGACACCGTCGAGGCCGTCTACGGCGGCGCTGACGCCGATGCCATCGCCGGCGAGCTGGGCGAACACGGCGCCACCGCGGTGCACACCACCGGCGATCTCGGTGGTTCGCTGCCGGGGGTTCCCGTGTCCTCGGCCATCGCCGCCGCGGTCGAGGCCGGCAACGGCCCCGACGCCCTGCTGATCGGCACCAACTACGACGGTCGTGACGTCGCCGGTCGCCTCTCGGCGAAGCTCGACGTACCGGTGGTCACCAACGTCGTCGACCTCGAGCTCGACGGTGACGCCCTGGTGGGCACCGAGCCGATCTTCGGCGGCACCACCAACGTCAAGACCAAGGCCACCAACGACGGTCTCAAGATCCTGTTGGTGCGGCCCAAGTCCTTCGTCGCCGAGCCCTCCGGTGGGGGCGCGGCGTCCGTCTCCGAGCTGTCGGTGCCCGACACCGGCGCCACCGGCACCGCCCGCATCACCAACCGCTACGTCGAGGAGGCCTCGGGTCCCAAGCTCGACGAGGCGGCGATCGTGGTCTCGGGTGGTCGGGGCCTGGGCGACGCCGAGAAGTTCCAGATGATCGAGGATCTGGCCAAGCTGCTCAAGGCGGCTCCCGGTGCGTCCCGGGCCATCGTCGACGCCGGCTGGGTGCCGTTCAGCTACCAGGTCGGCCAGACCGGCAAGGTCGTGAAGCCCAGCGTCTACATCGCTGCCGGCATCTCCGGAGCCACCCAGCACATGGTGGGCATGAAGGGATCCAAGAACATCATCGCCATCAACAAGGATCCCGAGGCACCGATCCACGGCATCGCCGACCTCGGCATCGTCGGCGACGTGCACAAGGTCCTGCCCAAGCTGATCGAGGCGTTGCAGAACCGCTGAGCACACCGCCGCTGCGAGTTGTGCCCGATGACCCCGGTTCCGGCCGGGGTCATCAGCTGTTTTCGGGTGTGGACCTGGTGGGTAGGGGTGAGCCACGCGACGCCTTGGAGGTCGACGATGGCCGAGCCCTACGTGATCACATCCCCGTGCCTGGAGACCAAGGACAAGTCGTGTGTCGACGTGTGTCCGGTGCAGTGCATCTACGAGATCCAGGACGGGATGCTCGTGTCGCGCTTCGAAGCCGACGGCGACGTGGCCAACACCCACGAGGCGCACCCCGAGATGCAGTTCCTGCATGGCGATTCGATGCTCTACATCAATCCCGACGAGTGCACCTCCTGTGATGCGTGCATGCCGGAGTGCCCCGTCGATGCGATCTTCCCTGGCGATCAGGTTCCCGAGAGCGAGGCCGAGTTCATCGACGTCAACCGCTTCGTGTTCGCCGACGCGACGAGCTGAGCGACGCTAACGACGCGGTAAACATCGTCTGCTGTCGGGGCCGGACCGGCGGCGGTGATCTAGCGTCGGAGTGTGGAACCACGGCCAGAGCCGGTTCGCCCGGCAGAGCCGCCCGTGACCGGGCCCGGACGGGTGCTCGTGGTGGAGGACGACCGCCACCTCGCCGACGTGGTGCGCCGCTATCTCGAACACGAGGGCTACCGGGTCACCGTCGAACACGATGGGCGTGACGGGCTGGCCCACGCGCTCGATGCGCTCCCCGATCTGGTCGTGCTCGACCTGATGCTTCCCGGGCTCAACGGCTTGGAGGTGTGTCGGCGGCTGCGTCAGGTCGCACCCATCCCGGTGGTGATGCTGACCGCCCGGGGCGAGGAGGAGGATCGCGTGGCCGGCCTCGAGCTCGGCGCCGACGACTACCTGGCCAAACCGTTCTCGCCCCGCGAGCTGATCGCCAGGGTGCGGGCGGTGCTCCGCCGGGCGCAGGGCTCGCTGACCGCCCACGGCTCGTCGGTGCTCGAGGGTGGGGGGATCGAGGTCGACATGGTGGCCCACGAGGCGCGCCGGGAGGGTGAGGCCATCGCCCTCACCGCCAAGGAGCTCGACCTGTTGACCCACTTCATGGCCAACCCGGGACGCGCCTTCAGCCGCCCGGAGCTGCTGACCGCGGTGTGGGGCTACGACATCGGTGACACCGCGACGGTCACGGTCCACGTGCAGCGCCTGAGGGAGAAGATCGAATCTCGACCGCGCTCGCCCCGCCACCTGGTCACGGTGCGGGGCGTCGGCTACCGGTTCGATCCGTGACGGCGGCGACCACGACCCGTCGCGACTACGGGCGCGCCCCGGCGGCGGTGGCGTCGGCCATCGTGGCGGTGGGACTGGTGGGCGCGGTGACCGTCGCGTTGATGGTCGGGGCCACCGCGAGCGAGGTGCTGGTCCTGGTGGGCATGGCCGCGGGCGGCTCGGCGCTGGTGGCTGCGGCGAGCACCATGTTGCTCCGTGCGCTCCGCCGCCGCGGCCTCGCCACCCAGGTGTTCGGCGTCGCCCTCGCCTCCATCGCCGCAACCGCCGCGGGCGTCGGCGTGGCCGCGTGGGCGATGTTCCTCTCCGCCCACGATCTCGGGGTGCTCGCGGTGGTGCTGTTGCTGTCGGCCGCGGTCGCTGCCGCCGCGGCCTGGCTCCTGGGCGCAGCGTTCCGGGCCAGCGCCGCCGCGGTCAGCGACCAGGTCTCCCTGCTCGACAGCGACACACCCGTGGGTCCACGAGACGACCTCGTCACCGGCGAGCTGCAGGCGCTGTCCCGGGCGGTCGCCGAGGCCCACCGCGAGCTGCTGGACGCCAGAGCCCGGACGCGACGACTCGAGTCGTCCCGGCGCGAGCTGGTGGCGTGGGTGTCACACGATCTGCGCAGCCCGATCGGCGCCATCCGCGCCATGTCCGAAGCGCTCGAGGACGGTGTCGTCGTCGACCCCGTCGACGTCGCTGACTACCACCGCGGAATCCGTCAGGAGACCGAGCGGCTCGCCCAGCTCGTCGACGACCTGTTCGAGCTGGCACGGATCGAAGCGGGGGCGATCGCGGTCGACGTCCCGTTCGTCCCGGTGCACGAGCTGGTGCCCGAGGTGGTCGACGCTGCCCGCGTTCGGGCCGAAGCCGCCGGGGTGGTGCTGGTGGCCGAACTCGACGGGTTCGGATCCGAGCTGGTCGTGGCGGCCGATCTGCGTCGCGCCCTCGACAACGTGCTCGACAACGCCATTCGCCACACCGGAGCCGGCGGCACCGTGACCGTCTCGGTCGTCGACGCTCGCGGTCGAGCGGTGTTGGTGGTGGCCGACGAGTGCGGCGGCATCCCCGATGACGAGCTCGATCGAGTGTTCGAGGCGGCGTACCGGGGCGACACGAGCCGCACCCGTGGAACCGGCGGGGGAGGCCTCGGCCTGGCCATCGCCAAGGGCCTGGTCGAGGCTCGCGCGGGCGAGATCTCGGTGCGGAACCGAGCCGGAGGCTGTGAGTTCACCATCTCGATGGGACACCCGACCGGGTCCTAACGGTTCGCGAAACAAGCGGCTCGATCCGCTGACAGGTCGTTCGCTCGTCCGTAGGTTCGACACCGTGCCATCCCGGTCGACACCCACCGCCCCCTCGGGGCCGCTGTCCGCCCTCGCCGGCTTCGCGGCGGCCGCCTGTGCCCTGGCGGTCGGCGAGCTGCCCACTGCGATCGCCGGGCAGCGGGTGGGGCTCGTCGCCGCGGTGGCCAACGAGTTCGTCGACCGGTTCGCGGCGTCGCTCAAGGACCTCGCCGTCGCGCTGTTCGGACAGAACGACAAGGTCGCCCTGGTAGTCGGCGTTGTGGTCGCCAGTCTGACGCTCGGCGCGATCCTCGGCCTCGTCGCCCGCCACCGCTTCTGGATCGCCACGCTGGGATTCGTCGGCTTCGGCGTGATCGGGTTCGGCTCCCTCGCCACCGATCCATCCTCGGGCGTGGGGTGGGCGCTGGGATCGGCGACCGTCGCCGTCGCTACCGGGATCGGTGTGCTGGCGGCCGCGCACAGGACCTCACCCGCCGCGACGAGCGAGACATCTCGGTGGGGTCCGGGTGACGACCCCACGATGACGGCGCCTGCTCGACGTCAGTTCCTGGTGGTGGCCGGAATGCTCGGCGCGGCCTCGGTCACCGGCGTCGCGGGTCGAGTGCTCAGGGGCCGGGGTTCGATCGAGGCCGAGCGATCGGCACTGGAGCTCCCGGAACCGGTCCGCTCAACGCCGACGACCGCCCCCACCGGAACCCTGACGCAGGTGGAGGGCATCAGCCCGTACCTGACCCCGAACGACGCGTTCTACCGGATCGACACTGCACTCGGGATCCCGCAGGTGGCCGCCGACACCTGGCGGCTGCAGGTGCACGGACTGGTCGACCGACCCTACGAGCTGACGCTGGAGGAGATCCTCGACATGGACCTGGTCGAGGAGACGGTCACCATCGCCTGCGTGTCGAACGAGGTTGGCGGAGACCTGGTGGGCAACGCCCGCTGGCTCGGCGTGCCCCTCGGCGCGCTGCTCGAACGAGCCGGGGTCGATCCGGAGGGCACCCAGGTCGTTGGTCGATCCACCGACGGGTTCACCGTCGGGTTTCCCACCGAGATCGCGCTCGATGGTCGGGTCGCCATGGTGGCGGTGGGCATGAACGGCGAGCCGCTACCGGCCGCTCACGGCTATCCGGCCCGGCTCATCGTCGCCGGCCTGTACGGCTACGTCTCGGCCACCAAGTGGCTGAGCGAGATCGAGCTGACTCGCTTCGAGGACTTCGACGCCTACTGGATCCCCCGCGGATGGTCCAAGGAGGCACCCATCAAGACCCAGTCGCGGATCGACGTGCCCCGCTCGGGAGCAGAGGTCGATCCCGGCCCGACGGCGGTGGCCGGCGTGGCGTGGGCCCCGATCGAGGGCATCGCCGCGGTCGAGGTGCAGGTCGACGACGGTCGGTGGCGCCCAGCCGAGCTGAGCGACGCCGACTCGGGGAACACCTGGCGCCAGTGGGTGCATCGCTGGGACGCCACGCCCGGCGCCCACACCGTCCGCGTCCGCGCCACCGACGCCTCCGGCGACACCCAGACCCCCGAGGAGCGGCCACCCCGCCCCGACGGTGCAACCGGCTACCACGAGGTCCAGGTCCGGGTTCGGGCCTGATCTCGATGGCAGCTTCGACGACAACCACACGAGGTATCACACCATGCGCAAGTTCACTGCACTGCTGGCCTGTCTGCTGGCGTTGACGTTCGTGGTCGCCGCCTGCGGCGACGACGACGGCGAACCGGCCACCACCGGTCAGGAGACCGACACCGACGAGCCGATGGACGATGAGATGTCCGACGACGAGATGTCCGAGGACGACATGGATGAGCCGATGGACGAGGACATGGACGACGAGATGTCCGACGACGCCGATGAGCCGATGGACGAGGACATGGACGACGAGATGTCCGACGACGCCGATGAGCCGATGGACGAGGACATGGACGACGAGATGTCCGACGACGAGATGTCCGACGACGACATGGGTTGACCGCCGGCGGCGGGCAGGTCGCCGTCAGCCCCGCGGCGTCGCGACCAGCACGGGGATGATCCGGTCGGTCTTCGCCTGGTACTCCGCGTAGGGCGCGAAGGCGGCGACCGCTCGCTCCCACCACGTGGCCTTCTCGTCACCGGTCACCTCACGAACCGTGACGTCGAAGGGCTCGGGCCCGTCCTGGATCATTGCCGCCGTCGGGTCGGCGACGAGGTTGTGGTACCAGACGGGGTTGGTGGGGCGGCCGCCCATCGACGCCACGAGGGCGTACTCGCCATCGTGCTCGACCCGCATCAGGGGCGACTTTCGGAGCTTGCCGGACTTGTTGCCCCTGGTGGTGAGGATGATCACCGCCAGACCGGTGTCGCGGAGCGTGTTGGCTCGCTCGCCCCCCGAGGCCTCGTACTCGGCGACCTGGTCGCGGACCCATCCGACCGGGCTCGGTTCGTACTCTCCGTGCAGTGGCATGGAGGCACCATAGGTCGCCGACCCTCCCTCCGCAGACCGGGCGGCCCTTCGGGGCCGCCCACCGTCGTGTCCGGGCCCGGATGCTCAGATCGGCGGCCAGGGATAGCGGTAGCCGGTCGTGTCGACCGGGAAGCAGGGTTCGGCGAGGATCGCTCCCGCCCGGGCCGTCAGCGCGTCGAGCTCGAGGGCGTCGAGGAGGGGGACCAGCGCCGGAGGTGGGCCGTCCTCGTGCAGGCGGGCGACGTCGGTGAGCAGATCCTCGGGGATCGCCTCGCCGGCGAAGTCCCAGATGACCGTGCGCAGCTTGAACTGGTGGTGGAACGACAGGCCGTTGTCGATGGCCCAGATGTGGCTGCTGGCATCGAGCAAGCAGTGGCCGCCCTTGCGGTCGGTGTTGTTGCACAACAGGTCGAACAGGCACATGCGGCGCAACTGGTCGTGGTGGTCCTCGTCCTCGTAGAGGGTGAAGTAGTGCGCCTCGAAGTCGGCCTCGACGAAGCGTTGCAGTGAGCCGGGGCCGAGCGGGGCGTCGCGTCGCAGCACCGTTGCCGGCACGAGGTCCCAGCCCAGCCACCGGGACAGCTCGTAGGCGGCGATCTCCCGCACGAAGATGCCCGACGGGAAGTCGTGCAGCGGCCGTTCACCCCGCCCTGGCTTGTAGACCGCCCTGGCCTCGTGCTCGCCGTCGGTGAGGGTGACCAGCATGGTCGCGTTCGACGACCAGGGCATGCGGCCGACGACCTCGATGTCGCCCTCGGTGAGCAGGGCATCGGGCTGTTCGGTCACCGTTGGTCGGCCACCTCAGTTGGCCCTCGGGCAGAAGTGGCCCTCGGGATCCGACGGCAGCCCACAGAACGGGCAGAGCGGCCGACCCGCCGACATCAGTTCGCCGGCGCGAACCACGAAGGCGGCAACCTGGGCTCGGGTGAGCCGGAGCCGGGCGATGGCGCCGTCGGAGTCCTCGTCGAACACGTCGTCGAGGTCGTCGACGTCGTCGTCCTCGTCGTCCTCGACATCGAGGCCGGTGAGCTCGGCCAGGAGCTCGGCGACCTCGTCGGATCCCTCTTGTTCGTCATCGTCGGAGTCGGTGTCGAGCTCGTGGACGACGAGGATGATCCGGTCGGCGTCCTCGTCGACCGCGATGCCGATGCTGCCGACGGTCCACTCGGACTCGGCCGGCTCGATGAGCTCGGGGGCGGCTGGGACCGGTTCGGGAACCGCCGGCAGATCCGCCAGCACTCCGGCCAGGTACTCGGCCAGAGCCGCCACCTGCTGCTTCTCGACCTTGAAGGTCACCACCTCGCCACCGTCGTCGGCCTGCAGGAAGAACGTGCGCCGGCCGGGTGTGCCGACGGTGCCGGCGGTGAAGTGGGTGGGATCGGTGAGATGAAACGAGCGGGACATGGTCAAGACGGTCGCATCGTGGTCAGGTCATCGCCGAGGTTGTTGACGGTGAGCACGGTCGTGGATCGGTCGCCGACAAGCAGCGCGGTCACCGAGCAGGGGGACACCACCAGCCGTTGGAACGCATCGAGATGGGCTCCGGTGGCCTCGTTGACCACGGCCTTGATGGGATCGGCGTGCGACACCACCACGACGGTCTCGCCCCGATGGAGGCCGGCGAGGCGCTGGACGGTGGTGGTGACCCGAAGCTGCATCTCGGCGAAGGACTCGCCGCCGGGGAACCGGAACCGGCTCGGTGCCTGCTGCACCGTCTTCCACTCGGGAAGCTTGGCCAGGTCCTTCAGGTCGCGGCCGGTCCAGTCGCCGAAATCGCACTCGAGAAGCCCCTTGTCGCGGCGGACGCGCATCCCGAGCTCCCTGGCGATGGGTGCCGCCGTCTCGCGGGTTCGCTCGAGCGGCGAGGCGTAGACCGCAGCCACCTTCTTCATCGCGGTGATGCGTCGCGCCACTGCTTCGGCCTGGGATCTGCCCTGGTCGGAGAGGTGGAGGCCGGGCGTGCGTCCGGGGAGCACGGTGCCGGTGGATGGGGTCTGGCCGTGACGCACCAGCAGCACGAGTGCGGGTGGTGGTGTTCGGCGGCGGGGCATACGGCTCCGGGATGGGGAACAGGTGGTGGACTCAACCTACCCTGCGGGTCGTGGATTCGGCCCAACCTGCCAGCCCCGGCGACCGGCGGGAGCTCCTCGCCCGGCTCGAGGAGGAGATCGTGGCCTGTCGGGCCTGCCCGCGCCTGGTCGAGTGGCGCGAACGTGTGGCCACCGAGAAGCGGGCCGCCTTTGCCGATGAGTCGTACTGGGGCCGTCCGGTCCCGGGGTTCGGAGACCCCGACGCCTCGGTGGTGATCGTGGGGCTCGCCCCCGCCGCCCACGGTGCGAACCGCACCGGACGGATGTTCACCGGGGACCGGTCCGGCGAGTGGCTGTATCGCGCCCTGTGGCGGGCGGGATTCGCGAACCAGCCACAGAGCCTCCACCGCGGCGACGGCATGGAACTGACCGGCGCCTGGATCACCGCACCGGTGCGGTGCGCTCCTCCGGCCAACAAGCCGACCCCCATCGAGCGCGACACCTGCCGCCCCTTCATCGAACGAGAGCTCGCCTTGTTGGGTTCGGCGCGGGTCTTCGTCGCACTGGGTTCGTTCGGCTACCAGGCGGTCGCCAACCTGCTCGGGGTCCGCCCTCGTCCCCGCTTCGCCCACGGGCTCGAGGTGTCGGTCGACGAGCGGCGCTGGGTCCTGTGCTCCTATCACGTGAGCCAGCAGAACACCTTCACCGGGCGCCTCACCGAGGCGATGCTCGACGATGTCTTCGCCCGGGCACGAGCGCTCGCCGGCCTCGCGCCCGTCGAGCCCCCTGCGTGAGGCTACGGTTCGGGCTGTGGTCCAGCTCCGTACTCTCACCGTCAGCCTGTTCGGGCTGATCATGATGCTCGCAGCCTGTGGCGACAGCGGGCCCGACGACTACGACGACTCCACGCGCGAGGCGTTCATGGCCGGGTGCGTCGAGGAGGGCAGCGACCCCGACTTGGTCGAGGTGTGCGAGTGCACCTACGAGACCGCCGTCGAGGAGCTGCCGTTCGAACGGTTCCGCAGCGTCGAGGATCGGCTCCAGCAGGGCGAGTCCGACATCCCCGACGACGTGTCGCAGATCATCCTCGACTGCATCCGCGAGGTGAGCGCGAGCCGGTCCTGACCCGGATCCGGCAGGCTCCTTGCGGGTGGTGGCGGGTTCGGACTCGGCGGACCCTGCGGCTAGGGTTCGGTCCATGAGCGACACCGCGACCGGGACCAAGCCCAAGCGCGAACGCTGGACGCACCAGTGGAAGGAGCTCTACGAGGAGGTCGTCACCTCCGGGCTGTGCACCGGTTGCGCGGGGTGCGTGATCGCCTGCCCCCACGAGGTCATCGGCTACAACCACGAAGCCGGCCACTACAAGCCCTTCCACCTCGAGGACGAGCTCGGCCCCACCGATTGCGTCCACGGCCAGAAGGGCTGTACGTCCTGCACCAGGGCCTGCCCCCGGTTCCGGGCCTGGGAGCCCCAGGCCGACGAGCACCTCTTTGCACGGGTCCGCGAGGCCGACGAGCCTGCGGGCATCTACCAGGACATCTTGCTCACCCGGGCCTCCGACGACATGGTCCATCAGATGGGACAAGATGGCGGCCTCGTCTCGGCGATCTTGATCTGGGCCCTCGACGAGGGCTACATCGACGGCGCCCTCACCTCGTTCGTCGAACGGGGCGAGGACACCGCCAACACCTGGAAGGCCGTCCCGGGCTTGGCCACCTCCAAGGACGAGATCCTCGAGAGCGCTGGCAGCCGCTACACCTACTCGGCGAACACCCTGGCGATGAAGCAGGCCAAGGAGCGCGGGATCGACAAGCTGGCACTGGTGGGGATGAGCTGCCAGTCGTCGGTGCCGCCGGTGATGTGGAGCCGCAAGGTCGGCAAGACCGGGAAGCCGTTCATCTTCAACATCGGGCTGCTGTGCTCGAAGACCTTCGATGACTCGATCTTCGAGGAGTTGTTCTGGGCCAAGTACGGACTGTCGAAGTCCGAGATGGTCAAGATGAACATCAAGGGTGTGTTCCAGATCTGGATGCGCGACGGTTCCTATCACGAGGTGCCGCTCAAGGAGTGCCACGCCTGGACCCGCGAAGGGTGCACCCACTGCCCCGACTTCGCGGCCGAGCACGCCGACATCTCCACCGGAGGTATCGGGGAGAACAACGACTGGACACTCACCATCGTGCGCACCGAGCTCGGCCGCGAGGTCATCAGTCGCATGATCTCGGCCGGGGCCATCGAGGCCCGCCCCGGCGACAGCGACCCGGGGGCCATCTCGCTGATGAACAAGCTGGCGACCAAGAGCCGCGAGCGCTGGCCCGACTGGGCCGCCCCCGAGGCCAAGGTCGGCATCGGTACCAAGGCCGCCGCCGCCAGCTGAACGCCACTGCCGCCGGGCAACCGGACGCTGCGTCGACCCCCCGCTGGTGCCCGCCGCTGACATTACGGTCGTGTTGCGACCCACTACGCTGAACGAGCCATGTCGATGGACCCCCCGCCATCGGACCGGTCCCGCTCGCGTCGCCCCTTTCCGGTCCCCGAGCGGCCCGAGCCCGAGCCGTCAGCCCCGACCGGGGTCCACGCACGCGACCTCATCGACCAGCTCCCCGAACCCGATCCGGCACTGGTCCGCGACCCCGGCGGTGGGCACCGACGGAGCGGGCGCGGGAGCGCGAACAGGCGACGTGGTCGTCGCTCGCATCGTGGCCGCCGGAGCTGGCCCCAGCGGATCCTGTTGTCGGTGCTGGTGCTGGCCACCGCGATGGCCGGTGGCGCGGCGGCGGTCGGCGGCTATCTCTCCTACAAGCTCGATCAGATCGCCTACCTCGATGTCGAGCTGAGCGAGGCGCCGGAGCCGGGGGCTGCCAGGAACCTGCTGATCGTCGGCTCCGACAGCCGCGACAGCCTGACCGGCGACGATTCGCCCACCACCCTCGCCGAGGGCGCGTTCGTGGGCGACGGGGCCGAGGGCTCGGGTCAGCGGTCCGACACCATCATCGTGGTCAGGATCGATCCCGAAGCAGGATCGATCGACGTGCTGTCCATCCCCCGCGACCTGTGGCTTCCGATCCATGGGACCGGGCGCAGCCAACGCATCAACACCGCCTACGGCACAGGCCCCCAACGGCTGATCGACACCATCGAGTCCAACTTCGACTTCCCCATCCACCACTACGTCGAGATCGACTTCGTGGGCTTCGTCGAGCTGGTGTCGGCGGTCGGCGGCGTGCCGATGTGGTTCGACACCCCGGTGCGCGACGACAACGCCGGCTTGCGTGTTCCCGACGCCGGCTGCCACGTGCTCGACGCCGAGAGCGCGCTGGCGTTCACCCGTGCCCGGCACCTCCAGTACCAGGACGACGACGGCAGATGGCGCACCGACCCAACCGGCGATCTCGGCCGCATCAGCCGTCAGCAGGTGTTCCTCCGCCGTTCGGTCGACCAGGTGGCGCGGCTCGGCATCGGCGACGCGGCGACCATGAACCGCCTCCTCGACGTGGGGATCGACAGCGTCACCCTCGATCGTGGCCTGGGGTTGAGCGAGCTGCGGAGACTGATGCGGCACTTTGTCGACTTCGACAGCGACGCGATGCGCACCCACACGATCCCCACCGAGTCGTTCACCACCACCGGCGGGGCGCTGGTCGAGCGGGTCCTCGACGCCGAGGCCCAACCGGCGCTCAACGTCTTCCGTGGGCTGCCGCCCGATGCCTTGGCGCCGGCGCAGGTCGAGCGGGTCACGGTCCTGAACGGCACCGGCATCGACGGTCACGCGGCGCTGGTGGCCGACGCACTCGAGCAGGTGGGGTTCGGCGTGGAGGAGACGGGCAACACCGACGGGGGTCCGCGCCGCCGGACCCGGAT
Source organism: Acidimicrobiales bacterium (assembly GCA_034521975.1). Classification (NCBI taxonomy): domain Bacteria; kingdom Bacillati; phylum Actinomycetota; class Acidimicrobiia; order Acidimicrobiales; species Acidimicrobiales bacterium. Next base: position 185,361 of record JAXHLR010000005.1, read on the forward strand.
CCGCCATGCTCCCGACGCCGTCCTCGACGCCGACCTGGTCGAACGGCACCTCACCGCCGGGGCCGAGCTGGCGGTCGACCGCGAGCTCGCCGACGGCGTGGTGGTCCTCGAGGTCGGCGAGGACTTCACCACCATCGGACGCAACGCCCGCCCCCTCGATCCGCCGCCAGCCGGGGAGACCGCCTCGACCGTCGCCGATCCGGCTGGGCCCGACGACGGCCAGGACGAACCGCGGTCACCGGATCCGATCGGGGTCGCCCCCGACCCGTCGGTCCAGTGCGTGTGAGCGGCGCCCCCGGCGAGGTCAGCTCGCGTCGTCGGCTTGTTCGGCCATGGCCGCCCAGGCGGCCATCATCGCCGCGTTCGAGCGTCGCATCCCGCGCAGCCACCGCTCGCGGTCGGTCGCCCGACGCTGCTCGTAGCTCGCGACCTCGGGGTGGGGAAGGATGAGGAACTCCTCGCGGGCCAGCCCTTCGACGACGGCGGTGGCGACCTCCTCGGCTTCGAGCACTCCGTCGGCTCCGGCGGAGCCCTTGGTGGGGGCCTCGCCGACAGGACGCCGGCGACCGCCGGTCATGTTGGTGGCGACCGCCTGCGGGCAGAGGCACGACACCGTGATCCCGGCGTCGCCGTGGCTGATCGACAGCCATTCGGCCAGCGCCACCACGGCGTGCTTGGTGACCGAGTAGGGCGCCGAACCCAGCTGGGTGAGCAGGCCCGCGGCCGACGCCGTGTGGAGCAGGTACCCCTCACCGCGCTCGAGCATCGACGGCAGGACCGCGCGCGCCGCGTAGATGTGGCTCTTCACGTTCACGTTCCAGATCCGTTCCCAGTGCTCGTCGGGTACGTCGACGCCGCCGATGACCATGATCCCGGCATTGGCGGCGAAGAGATCGACGGGTCCGTAGCGCTCCTCGGTGGTGGCGACCAGGGCGGCCACGTCTGCCTCGTCGCCCGCATCGATCTGCACCGCGAAGGCGTCCGCGCCGTCCGAGGTGAGATCGGTGGCGACCCGCTGCGCGTCGTCTCCGGCGAGATCGGCCACCACGACACCCTTGGCGCCCTCGGCGGCGAAGGCCCGACACATCGCCTCGCCGATCCCGTTGCCACCTCCGGTGACGATCGCGACCTTGCCTGCCAGTTCCATGAGCTCCCCCTGAGAAGCGATGCGAGTGCGTTCGTACGTCCATCGAGTGCACTCGCATCGTAGGCCCTCACCCTCACCGTGGCCGAGCCTCATCGCGACCGGACCTGGAGGAACCGCGCCCGCGGTGGCATCGGCCCCCTGACCGCACAGGTGGATGGGGAGCCGGCGGTGATCAGGACCAGGCGCGGATCATGCCCGCACCGATGGTGCGGTCGCTCTTCTCGTCGATGATCACGAAGGCGCCGAGCGTGCGGTCGTCGTCGTAGCGGTCGACGACCAACGGGCCCGCGGTCGCGAACCGTACGATGCCGATGTCGTTGAAGGCGAGCTCGTCGAGGTCCTCTGAGTGGTCGAGCCGTTCGATGTCGAGATGGCTCACCACCTCGCGGACGACGGTCCGTTCGACCCGCGTGCCCTGCTTGACCACGAGGCGGGCACCGGCGCCGAGCGGGTCCTCGTTGAACCAGCAGACCGTGGCCTCGATCTCGCGGGCCACCGCAGGGGCGCTGGCGGAGTTGGCGACCACATCGCCACGAGCGACGTCGATGTCGTCGGCGAGGGTGATCGCAACCGACCGGCCGGGCAGGGCGACGACCAGCTCGTCGTCGCCGACGACGATGCGTTCCACGGTGCTCGTCTGACCGGAGGGGAGGACCACCACCGGGTCACCGGGACACAGCGGCCCACCGTGCACCATGCCGGCGTAGAGCCGGGTGGGGCGCCCGTCGCCGGGCTCGCGCAGCACCAGTTGCACGGGGATGCGGGCGCCGGTCGCGTCGCCCACCGGAGCGGGGCTGACGGTCTCGAGGTACTCGAGCAGTGCCGGCCCGCTGAACCACGGGGTGCGGGTCGAGCGGTCGACGACGTTGTCGCCGTGCAGCGCCGACATGGGGATGGGGATGACGGCCTCGACCCCGAGCCGGTCGGTGACGGCGAGGAAGTCGGCGACGACCGAGTCGAAGCGCTCCTCGGACCAGTCGACGAGATCCATCTTGTTCACGCAGAGGGCGAACTGGCGGATGCCCAACAGCGCGGCGACGGTCACGTGGCGACGGGTCTGGGTGGTGAGTCCGTGGCGGGCGTCGACCAGCACCACGGCCACCTCGGCGGTGGATGCGCCGGTGGCCATGTTGCGGGTGTACTGGGCGTGTCCGGGGTTGTCGCCGACGATGAAGGTGCGGGTCGGCGTGGCGAAGTAGCGGTAGGCCACGTCGATGGTGATGCCCTGCTCGCGCTCGGCACGCAGCCCGTCGGTCACCAGCGACAGGTCGAGACCTTCGTGTCCGCGCCGGGCGCTGGTGGTGGCCACCGCCTCGATCTGGTCCTGCAGGAGCGTCTTGGCATCGTGGAGGAGGCGACCGATGAGGGTGGACTTGCCGTCGTCGACCGAGCCGATGGTGGCGAAGCGCAACAGGTCGGTGTCGGCCAGTGCGAGGGCATGATCGGTGCCGGGGGAGTGGTCCTGGTGGTCGGGCACGGACTCGGAGGCCACGGCTAGAAGTACCCCTCGCGCTTGCGGTCCTCCATGGCGGCCTCGGAGAACTTGTCGTCGGCCCTGGTGGCCCCGCGTTCGGTCAGCACCGAGGCGCAGATCTCGTCGATGACCTCGGGCACGCTGGTGGAGTGCGAACGCACCGCTCCGGTGCACGAGGCGTCGCCCACCGTGCGGTAGCGCACCTTCTCGACCAAGGGGGTCTCGCCCGGCCCGGGGACGACCCACTGGTTGACCGCCAGCAGCATGCCGTCTCGCTCGACCACCTCGCGCTCGTGGGCGAAGTAGATCGAGGGCAGCTCGAGCTGCTCGCGGGCGATGTACTCCCACACGTCGAGCTCGGTCCAGTCGCTGATGGGGAACACCCGCAGGTGCTCGCCGGGACGCACACGGCCGTTGTAGAGCTGCCACAGCTCTGGTCGCTGGTTGCGGGGCTCCCACTGTCCGAACTCGTCGCGCACCGAGTAGATGCGCTCCTTGGCCCGGGCCTTGTCCTCGTCGCGTCGGGCACCGCCGAAGCAGGCGTCGAAGCGGTGCTCGGCGATGGCGTCGAGCAGGGTGACCGACTGCAGGCGGTTCCGGGATCCGCCCGGACCGGGGTCGGCGACGCGGCCCTGGTCGATCGAGTCCTGGACCGAGGCGACGACGAGGTCGACGCCGAGCTCGGCAACCCGTCGATCGCGAAACTCGATCACCTCGTCGAAGTTGTGGCCGGTGTCGACGTGCATGACCGTGAACGGGACCCGCCCCGGTGCGAACGCCTTCGCCGCGAGGTGCAGGAGCACGACCGAGTCCTTGCCGCCCGAGAACAGGATGACGGGCCGCTCGCGCTCGGCCGCCACCTCGCGCATGACGAACATGGCATGGGATTCGAGGGCGTCGAGGTGGGCCAGGCGCCCGGCGGCGATCCGGTCGTTGTCGAGCAAGGTCATCGACTCTCCTGACGATGGAACGGGGCGACCATTACAGGTTGAGCCCACATTCGGTCTTGGACGAGCCGGCCCAGCGACCCGATCGGGGGTCGTCGCCGGGCGCGACCCGCTGGGTGCACGGGGCGCAGCCGATGGACGGGTAGCCGTCGAACAGCAGCGGGTTGAGCACCACGTCGTTGGCGGCGACGTAGGAGTCGACGGCGTGGTCGTCCCAGTTGGCGAGGGGCCGGATGCTGACCAGTCCCCGCGAGTCGCGGGTGACGATGGGGGCGTCGGCCCGCTCGGGCGAGTCGACGCGACGCAGGCCGCTCATCCAGGCCGAGTACTGGCCGAGGGCCCGCTCGAAGGGGGCGACCTTGTGCTTGGCGCAGCAGGCGTCGGTGTCGGTCCTCCAGAGGTCGGGGATGCGGTCGTCGTCTTCGCTCACGATCCGCAGCTCGATGGGGTACCGGCGGCCGACACGGTCGGCGGTCGCCAGGGTTTCGGGGAAGTGGAAGCCGGTGTCGACGAACACGACGTCGACGCCGGGAGCGACCCGGGTGACCACGTCGATGAGCAGGGCGTCCTCCATGGAGGACGCCACGCAGAGGTCGCCGCCGAAGGTGTCGGCGGCCCAGGACACGATCTCGGACGCGTCGGCGGTCTCGAAGCGCTGGTTCAGCTCGGCGAGGTCGCCGTCGCTCAACGGTCGGGTCGAGGATCTGACGCGGGCGGTGGTCGACTCGGGCACTCCGTCAGGCTAGCGATAACTGACTAAACCGATCAACTTTTCCAAGAATCCCTCCGACCAGGCAATTCTCGGCTACTGGGCTCCGAACTGGCGGTCGCCGGCGTCGCCGAGGCCGGGCACGATGAAGCCCACCTCGTTCAGCCGCTCATCGACCGAGGCGGTGTGCACCTCGGCGTCGAACCCCGCGGCGGCGAAGTGGTCGAGCCCCTCGGGCGCGGCCAGCACGCAGGCCACGATGAGTCGCCCGGCGTTGTGCTCGGCGATCTGTTCGCAGGTGTAGACCAGCGAGCCGCCGGTCGCGAGCATGGGGTCGAGCACGAGCACCGGCGCGCCGTCGAGATCCGGCGGCACGGTGGACAGGTAGGCATCGGGGAGCAGGGTGGTCTCGTTGCGACGCACGCCGATGAAGCCGACAGGGGCGTCGGGCAGCATCTCCTGGGCGGCGACGAGCATGCCAAGCCCCGCTCGCAACACCGGGACCAGCAGGGGTTGCGGGGTCACCCTCCGCCCGGTGGTGGCTGCCAGTGGCGTGCGCAGCTCGTACTGCTCGGTCGCCAGCGACCGGGTGGCCTCGTAGATCACGAACCCCGACAACTCGTGCAAGGACCGCCGGAAGCCGGCCGATGGGGTGGATTCGTCACGGAGGCTGGCCAGGCGCTCGGTGGCGAGGGGATGGTCGACCACGTTGATGTGCACCCCGGCATCATCTCGCACCGTCGGGACGCGTGTCGCCACCTGGCGGTAGCGTCGGGCCATGGCGCTCATCTCCGATCCCGATCCGGCACCGGTGCCCTCGGCGTCGCACGCGTCGTGGCTGCCGCCGCTGCCCGACGGCTCCACGGTGACAGTCGCGCCGGTCGACGCCGTGGGCCTCGAGGAGCGGGCGGCGGGGTTGGGCGCCCGCTCGATCAAGACCAGCTCCAAGCTGGCCGCCCTCGACCTGGCCATCCGTTGCATCGACCTGACCACCCTCGAGGGCACCGACACGCCGGGCAAGGTGGCGGCGCTGTGCGCCAAGGCCGCTCGTCCCGACCCCACCATGGCCGGCATCCCACCGGTGGCAGCGGTGTGCGTCTACCCCGAGCTGGTGCCGGTAGCGGCCAGAGCGGTGCACGGCACCGGGGTCCGGGTCGCCAGCGTGGCCGGCAGCTTCCCCGCCGGGCTCGGCCCGCTCGAGGTGCGTCTCGCCGAGATCCGATCCGCCGTCGAGTCCGGGGCCGACGAGATCGACATCGTGTTGAACCGCTCGGCGTTCCTGTCCGGGCGCTATCAGCAGGCCTTCGACCAGATCGCGGCGTCGAAGGAAGCCTGCGGATCGGCCCACCTCAAGGTGATCCTCGAGACCGGCGAGCTGGGCTCCTACGACCAGGTGCGGCGGGCCAGCATGCTCGCCATGGTGGCCGGGGCCGACTTCATCAAGACCTCCACCGGCAAGATCGGAACCAACGCCACGCCACCGACCGCGCTGTGTATGGCCGAGGCCATCCGCGACTTCGCCGACCAGACCGGTCGCGCCGTCGGTCTCAAGCTCGCCGGCGGGATCCGTACCGCGAAGCAGTCCTGGCAGTACCTGGTGTTGGTCCAAGAGACCCTCGGCGCCGACTGGCTCACACCCGAGCGCTTCCGTCTGGGTGCGTCCAGCTTGTTGAACGACGTGCTCATGCAGATCGCCAAGCTCCGCACCGGCGCCTACCAACGACCCACCGACTTCACCAACGACTGAGGGTGGACATGGCCGACAGCTCACCGACGACTCCCACCCCGTTCGACCTCGACTACGCCGCCGCGCCCGAGTCGACCTCCATCGTGTCGATCGCCGAGCGGTACTCGCTCTTCATCGGGGGAGACTGGGTCGAGCCCCGCAGCGAGGCGACCTTCACCACGGTCAACCCCGCCACCGAGGAGCCCCTGGCCGAGATCGCCGAGGCCGGTGCCGACGACGTCGACCGGGCCGTCGCCGCCGCGCGCGCGGCGTTCGACCAGTGGTCGAGCTGGCCGGGTCGCGAGCGGGCCAAGGTGCTCTACCGCGTCGCCCGGCTGCTCCAGGAGCGCAGTCGCGAGTTCGCCGTGCTCGAGTCGATCGACGGCGGCAAGCCGATCAAGGAGTCCCGCGACGTCGACGTGCCCCTCGCCGCCGCCCACTTCTTCTACTACGCCGGCTGGGCCGACAAGCTGGGCTACGCGTTCCCCGGACAGCGTCCGTCGCCGGTGGGCGTCGCCGCCCAGATCATCCCCTGGAACTTCCCGCTGCTGATGGCCTCGTGGAAGCTGGCCCCCGCCCTGGCCACCGGCAACACCGTGGTGCTCAAACCGGCCGAGACCACCCCGCTCACCGCCCTGTTGCTGGCCGAGGTGCTCCAGGAGGCCGGGATGCCGCCGGGCGTGGTCAACATCATCACCGGTGCCGGTGCCACCGGAGCCGCGCTGGTCGATCATCCCGGCATCGACAAGGTGGCCTTCACCGGCTCCACCGAGGTCGGCAAGCACATCCAGCGGTCCCTCGCCGGCCGCGACGTTCGCCTCACCCTCGAGCTCGGCGGCAAGGCGGCCAACATCGTGTTCGAGGACGCGGCCATCGACCAGGCGGTCGAGGGCGTGGTCAACGGGATCTACTTCAACCAGGGCCACGTCTGCTGCGCGGGGTCACGCCTGCTGGTGCAGGAGTCGGTGGCCGACCTGCTGCTCGACAAGCTCAAGCGTCGCCTCGACACCCTGCGGGTGGGCGACCCGCTCGACAAGAACACCGATGTCGGTGCCATCAACTCGCTCGCCCAGCTCGACAAGATCGAAGAGCTGGTGGCCTCGGGTGTCGCCGAGGGCGCCCAGCTCTACCAACCCGACTGCCCCTTGCCCGAACGGGGCTGGTTCCACCGGCCGACGCTGTTCACCGACGTGTCGCTGTCGCACCGCATCGCCCGCGAGGAGATCTTCGGGCCGGTGCTGTCGGTGCTCACCTTCCGCACGCCTGACGAAGCGGTCGCCAAGGCCAACAACACGCCCTACGGGCTCTCGGCAGGGATCTGGACCGAGAAGGGGTCGCGCATCCTCTGGATGGCCGACCAGCTCAAGGCCGGTGTGGTGTGGGCCAACACCTTCAACCGCCTCGATCCCACCAGCCCCTTCGGCGGCTACCGCGAGAGCGGGTTCGGCCGCGAGGGCGGCCGCCACGGCCTCGAGCCCTACCTCGAGCTCACCGACCTCGTCGCCACCTGAGTTCGGCACGGTACGCTCGCCGCGGTGACCGATCGTCTCGACGTGCGCAAGACCTACAAGCTCTACATCGGGGGAGCGTTCCCCCGGTCCGAGTCCGGTCGCACCTTCGCGGTCGAGGGCCACGACGGGGCCACGCTCGCGCACGCGCCGCTGGGGTCGCGCAAGGATCTGCGCGACGCGGTCGCCGCCGCCCGGTCCGCCCAGGGTGGCTGGGCCGGACGCACCGCCTACAACCGGGCGCAGATCCTCTATCGCATCGCCGAGATGCTCGAGGGGCGCAGCGCTCAGTTCATCGACGAGCTCGCCCGCGGAGCCGGGGCCACCGGCGTCGACCCCGCGGCGGAGGTCCGTGCCAGCATCGATCGGTGGGTCTGGTACGCCGGGTGGGCCGACAAGATCGCCCAGATGGCCGGCGGCGCGAACCCGGTGGCCGGGCCGTACTTCAACCTGTCCGTACCCGAACCGTCCGGGGTGGCGGTCGTCGTCGCCCCCGACGATCCACCGCTGCTCGGACTGGTCTCGCGCCTCGCCCCCGCGATCGTGTCGGGCAACAGCGCCGTCGTGATCCTGAGCGAGACGGCGCCACTGGCGGCGCTCACCTTCTGCGAGGTGCTCGCCACCAGCGACCTCCCCGGTGGCGTGGTGAACGTGTTGACCGGCCGCAGGGCCGAGCTGGTGCCCCACGCCGCGGCACACCGCGACGTCGACGTGCTCGACCTGATCGGGGTCGACGACTCCGGCCTGCGCACCGACGCCGAACGGGCTGCGGCCGACTCGGTCACTCGGGTGATCCGTCCGCGGCCGGCAGACACCGACTGGTCACACGACGCCTCTCAGCGACCCGACCTCATCCTCGCGTCGTGCGAGATCAAGACGGTGTGGCACCCCAAGGGACGCTGAAGTCCTCAGCGGTGCCTGGTTTCGGCCGATGGGAGGCCGTAGGATCGTGAAGCGGGCGGAGACCGCTTGGAGGTACGGCGCGTGGCGCCAACGTACACACGACATCCCGCTCGACCAGCACGACCCGCACGGCGCCTCGTCGCCGCCCTCGTCGCGGTCGTGGTCGGGGCGGTCCTCGTTCCCACGACCACCAGCGGAGCCGAGCCGACGATCGCCGAGGAGCTGGCGTCGGCTCGCGAGGAGGCCACCGCCACCGCCGAGGAGCTGTCGGCCATCGAGACCGACCTCGCCCGCCTCGAATCCGACATCGCCGCCCACGACGAAGAGATCGAGGCGGTTCGCTCGGAGCTGGCCGCGCTCGAGGACGAGGTTGCCGAGATCGCGGTGCAGCGCTACATGTCGGCCGGCAACGGTCCCCTCACCTACAGCGACGACCTGCACGAACACCAGCGCATCGACGTGATGATGAGCGCGGTGCAGCTCGAGTCCGAGACCACGATGGCCGCCTACGAGGACGCCAGCGGGCGCCTCGAAGCCGCCAGCGACGCGCTGGCCGATCGTCTCGACGACCAGGCCGCCGCCCGTGAGCGCCTCGCCGACCGGCTCGAGGAGCTGAACGAGCAGCTGGGCCAGTTGTCCGAGCTGCAGCGCCAGGCCGAGGCCGAGGCGGCTCGTCTCGAGGCCGAGCGTCGCCAGGCTGCTGCCGAGGCCGCCGCGGAGACCACCACCACCGCAGCCCCGACCACCACCGCCACCACCACGACCACCACCGCACCGCCCGACACCGCTTCCAGCCCCTCGTCCTCCACCACCACCAGCTCGTCGACCACCACGACCACGACGGCGCCCACGACGACCACGACCGAGGCGTCCAGCGCCGATGAGATCGCCACCGAACCCGACGGCGACGGCGGGTCGACCAGCGGGTTCCTGTGTCCGGTGCGGGGAGCGTCGGTGTTCACCGACAGCTGGGGAGCCCCCCGATCGGGTGGGCGGACCCACAAGGGTGTCGACATGCTCGCCGAGATCGGGACGCCGGCGGTCGCTCCGGTGTCGGGCACCGTGACCCACCGGGGGAACTCGATCGGTGGCCTGTCGTACCACCTCGACGGTGACGACGGGAACTACTACTACGGCACCCACCTCAGCGAGTACGGCGCCGAGGGTCGGGTCAGCGCCGGGACCGTCATCGGCTACGTGGGCGACAGCGGCAACGCGGCGGGGATCCCCCACCTGCACTTCGAGATCCATCCCGGTGGCCGCGGCAACGCCATCAACCCCTACCCCACGGTCAAGGCCGCCTGCGGATGAACCTGGCGTAGTCTCGCCCCATGTCCGGCGAGCTGATCGAGCACTGCGAGCGGGTGTGGGACGACGAGATCCTGCCCGCGCTGTCCGACTACATCACCATCCCCGCGAAGTCGGTGGCGTTCGACCCCGACTGGGAGGCCAACGGCCACATCGACGCTGCGGTCGAGCTGATCGTGTCGTGGGGCGAGCGACGCTCGATCGCCGGCCTCTCGATCGAGGTGGTGCGGCTGCCGGGGCGCACCCCGCTGGTCTTCATGGAGGTGCCGGCCTCGGACGGATCGCAGGGCACCGACGGCGACAACGGCAACGACCGCGCCACGGTCATGCTCTACGGCCACCTCGACAAGCAGCCCGAGATGACCGGCTGGCGAGATGGGCTCGGCCCGTGGACTCCGGTGCTCGACCGCGACCGGCTCTACGGTCGGGGTGGGGCCGACGACGGCTACTCGGCCTTCGCCGCGCTCACCGCCATCGAGGCGCTGCAGGCCCAGGGCCGGCCGCACAGCCGCTGCGTGGTCCTCATCGAAGCGAGCGAGGAGTCGGGCAGCCCCGACCTGCCCGCCTACGTCGACGCGCTGGCCGATCGGATCGGTTCGCCGAGCCTGGTCATCTGCCTCGACTCGGGGTGCGTGAACTACGACCGTCTCTGGGTCACGACCTCGCTGCGAGGGGTGGCCAGCGTGGTGCTGACCGTCGAGGTGCTGCGGCACGGGATCCACTCGGGAGCGGCGAGCGGCATCGTGCCGTCGAGCTTTCGGATCCTGCGGCGGCTGCTCGACCGGATCGAAGACCCCGACACCGGCGAGATCCTCGTACCCGAGCTGCGCCGCGAGCCCTCCGCGGCCCGGCTCGACCAGGTGCGGGCCACCGCGGCCGAGGTGGGTGGGGCGATCGCCACCGCGTGGCCGTGGGCCGGCGACACCGGACCGGTCACCACCGACCCGCTCGAGGCGCTGCTGGCCAAGACCTGGCGGCCGACCCTGTCGGTCACCGGCATGGACGGCATCCCGGCGGTGCGCGACGGCGGCAACGTGCTGCGGCCGTTCACCTCGGTGGCGCTGTCGTTCCGGTTGCCGCCGGGCGTGGATCCCACCTCGGCGATGGACGCGGTGGTCGATCGGTTGACCGCCGACCCGCCACATGGCGCCACCGTCCGGGCGAAGGTGGTCGAGGGCGGACCGGGATGGGAAGCGCCCGCGCAGGCGCCGTGGCTGGCCGAGGCGCTCGACCAGGCGTCGACGGCGGCCTTCGGTGCCGATGCCCGCTACATCGGCGAGGGCGGCTCGATCCCGTTCATGGGGATGCTCGGCGAGCGGTTCCCCGATGCTCAGTTCGTTGTCACCGGCGTGCTCGGGCCGGGCAGCAACGCCCACGGACCGAACGAGTTCCTGCACGTCCCCACCGGCAAGCGGGTCACCAGCGCTGTCGCCCTGCTCCTCGAGGCCAACACCTCACGCTGATCGGCGGTGCGAGGTCGCTGAGGGGACCTCAGCCGTCGGGCATCAGTCCCGCCGCGACCGCTGCGCCGAGCTCCCACGCGGCGTCGGTGGCGTCGCGGTCGGGCGAGCCGATCACCTCCAGCGGCGGCTGGGCCAGGACCCAGCCGAGACCCGTGGTGATCGACTCGACGGCACGCACCGCTCCGGAGGTGTCGTTGTTGCCATGCACCCACAGGCCGTAGGGCCGACCCTGGGTGGCGTCGAGCACCGGGTAGTACACGGTGTCGAAGGCGTGCTTGAGCGCCCCCGACATGTAGCCGAAGTTGGCCGGTGTCCCGAGCAGGTAGCCGTCGGCGTCCAACACGTCGGGGATGGTCAGGGCCAGCGCGGGGCGCAGCACCACCTCGACCCCTTCGATCTCGTCGGTCGTGGCGCCGTCGCGTACCGCGTCGAGCAGCGTGTGGGTGGGGGGCGAGGGGGTGTGGTGGATGACGAGTAGGCGGGCCATCGTCGGGTGCTATCCCTCCAGGCGGGCGAAGCCGGGCTTGATCACGTCGTTGATCAGCGCCAGACGCCGCTCGAAGGGCCAGAAGGCGCTCTTCATGGCGTTGATCGTCAGCCACTGCAGCTCGTCCCACCCGTAGCCGAACGCATCGACCAGCCCGGCCAGCTCCTCGGACAGCGAGATGTTGCTCATCAGCCGGTTGTCGGTGTTGACCGTCACCCGGAACCGCAGCTTGGCCAGCAGTCCGATGGGGTGCTCGGCGATGGTGTCGCACACCCCGGTGTGGACGTTGGAGGTGGGACACATCTCCAACGGCACCCGCCGGTCCCGCACGAACGCAGCCATGTCGCCCAGGTGGGCCTCGCCGTCGGCCGCGACGGTGATGTCGTCGACGATCCGCACCCCGTGGCCGAGGCGTTCGGCGCTGCACCACTGCAAGGCCTCCCAGATCGACGGCAGCCCGAAGGCCTCGCCCGCGTGGACCGTGATGTGGAAGTTGGCCCGTTGCACGTACTGGAACGCATCGAGGTGGCGCGACGGCGGGTACCCCGCTTCCTTGCCGGCAATGTCGAACCCCACCACGCCGTCGCCCCGGTGGCGGACGGCCAGCTCGGCGATCTCGCGGGAGTTGGCGGCGGTGCGCATGGCGGTGAGAAGCGTTCCGACGGTGATGGCCCGCCCGTCCGAGCCCTGGTGGAAGCCCTCCTGGACCGCGTCGACCACCTCGTCGAGGCTCAGGCCCTGCTCCAGGTGGAGCTCGGGGGCGAAGCGGACCTCGGCATAGACGATGCCGTCGGCCGCGAGATCCTCAGCGCACTCGCGGGCGACCCGCACCAGGGCGTCTCGGTGCTGCATCACCGCGACGGTGTGCTGAAAGGTGTCCAGGTACAGCGCCAGGTCCTTGCGGTCGGCGCCGGCGTGGAACCAGGCGCCGAGCTCGTCGACGTCGGTGGTCGGAAGCCTCTCGTAGCCGTACTCCTCGGCCAGCTCGACGATGGTCCGTGGCCGCAGCCCGCCGTCGAGGTGGTCGTGAAGCAGCACCTTGGGCGCCTCACGGATGGATTCCAGAGTGGGCGGTTCGGGCACGGAGCTCCTCGGGGCCGGCGTTGGCCCGATGGTATCTGCGCAGGTGGGGGGACGGGGTCGTTCAGATGAGCGAAGATGGGGCCATGTCGTTCGTGTCCCACGCGGGTCGGCTGTTGGTGGCCACGGCCGCCATCGGCGATCCGAACTTCGAACGTTCCGTCGTGCTGTTGCTCGACCACGACGAGGACGGCTCCCTCGGCCTGGTCCTGAACCGTCCCTCGGAGCTGTCGGCCGCCGAGATCCTGCCCGGGTGGTCCGACCTCACCGTCGATCCCGGTGTGGTGTTCGCCGGTGGGCCGGTCGAACAGGAGGGCATCATCGGTCTGGGTCGTCGCACCCAGCGCGAGCTCGACGGTCCCTTCCAGGTCACCGTCGGGCCGGTGGGGGTCATCGACCTCAGCGCCGAACCGGTCGAGGCCGTCGGCACCGTCGAAGGCATCCGTCTGTTCGCGGGCTATGCCTCGTGGGGGCCTGGCCAGCTCGAGTCCGAGCTGTTGGCCACCGCCTGGTGGATCGTCGACGCCGACCCGACCGACCCCCTCACCGACGATCCCGACGATCTCTGGGCGGCGGTGCTCCGCCGCCAACCCGAGCCCCTGCGGCGGTGGTCGTTCTATCCGGTCGACCCGAGCTGGAACTGAGTCGAGCGTCGCCGGTTCAGGCGGCGAACCCGCGCAGTGGCATCTCCGCCCGGCGCTGCAGCCAGTTCTCGGCCGGATAGCTCGCACCCCGTTCGATGGCGTGGAGCGTGTAGGCGTGGCGCGACCGGGGCGACCGGTTGGGGCCGCTCAGGTGGGGCAGCAGGCCGTGCAGGACGATGAGGGTGCCGGCGGGCGCCTCGAGCGGAACGATGCCGTCGAGGGGGTAGTCGTCGGGGTCGAAGACCTCGAAGTCGGTGCCGCCGCCGGGAGCCCGCACGAACCGCTTCCTGACCGGCATGCGGTGGCCGCCCGGCAGCGCGTACATGCACCCGTTCTCGGTGGTGGCGTCCTCGAGGGCGAACCAGAACCCGGTGACCGACATCGGTTCGGTCCACAGGAACGTGTGGTCGGTGTGGCAGACGACCTCGCCGCCGATGTTGGGCTGTTTGAAGATGTACATCGACTGCAGCACGACCGGATCGACCATGCCGATGCCGGTGGCGACCTCGCCGAGCCGGGACGAGTGCGAGAACGGCTCGAACACCGGGTCGAGGTCGTGGAGGGCGTGGCCGATCTTGTTGATCGACAGCTCCTTGGCCTGGCGGAGCTCGCCGTGGTCGTCGAACGCCTCCTCCTCGAAGAAGAAGCTCACCCGGTCGCCGGAGGAGAGGAAGTGGTCGTCGGCGGTGCGGGTCTGTTCGACGGTGGAGAAGATCGACGCGCTGGCCTCGGCGTCGGGGTCGAAGGTGTCGACCAGGTGGTTGGCCCGGTCGATGAGTCGCCGGCAGGTGTCGGGGTCGACGAAGTCCTCGATCACGAGGAACCCGTCGCGCTCGTAGGCCCGGGCCTGGTCGTCGCTGATCACACCCCCAGGGTAGGTGCCGTGAACCGACGGCGGGTAGGTTCGATGCTCATGGGGAGCGACACGGTTCACGACGCCTACCGCGAGGGGCGCCGGCGCCTCACGACCTGGGGATCCACCCTCGATGGAGCCGAGGCGGCCACCCCGGTGCCGGCGCTGCCCGGCTGGACCGTCAAGGACACGTTCTCCCATCTCGTGGGGCTGGCAGCCGATGTGTGTGCGGGCGGGCTGTCCGGCCCTCCCGACGATGCGGTCACCGCCCGTCAGGTCGACGACCGGGCCGGCTGCTCGCTCGCGGCGGTCCTCGACGAGTGGAGCACCGTCGGACCCCAGCTCGAGGACGTGCTGGCCGAGCTGGGACGCGACGCCCCGCTCCCGTTGGTCATCGACATCTGGAGCCACGAGGTCGACATGCGTTCGGCGCTTCAGGTTCCGCTCCCCGACGGAGGCGCCGCCGAGCGGTTCCTCGACCGTGCCGCCCGCCGGGGGATCGGTCGTGGATGGTCCGAGCGAGGCGTCCCGCCGCTACGGATCGTGGTCGAGGACGACGAGTGGGTCGCTGGTGGCGACGAACCGGACGGCACCCTCACCACCACCCGGTTCGAGCTGGGCCGCGTCATGCTGGGTCGGCGTAGCCGGGACCAGATGCTGGGTCTCCAGTGGTCGGCAGCGGACCCCGCGCCCTGGATCGCGGCGATCCCGGTGTTCGGTCCCGCATCGATCGACGTCGTCGACTCCCCCCGGGCCTGACCGCCATCCCGGCCAGAGGTGGCCGGCCGGGAAGCTCGCGGGACGCTCGCGTGTTGGAGAAGGTGTGCGCATCGACATCTGGTCCGACGTCATCTGCCCGTGGTGCTTTCTCGGCAAGCGCCGGTTCGACCAGGCGGTCGAACGCCTCGGCGGCCTCGATGGCGTCGAGGTCCGGTGGCGGGCCTTTCAGCTCGACCCCACCGCCACCACCGAGCCCGGCGATCTGAAGCGTTCGATCGAGGCCAAGTACGGCTCGGGGGCGTTCGACCAGATGACGCGGCGTCTGGGCGCGCTCGGCGAAGCAGACGGGATCGACTACCGGTTCGACCTGGCCAAGCGGGTGAACACCATCGATGCCCACCGCCTGGTGGCCTGGTCGTTGGCGACCGATGGCCCTGCCGTGCAGGCCGCCCTGGTCGAGGTGCTGTTCCGGGCCTACTTCCAGGAAGGGGCCAACGTCGCAGACCATGCCACGCTGGCGGGTGCGGCCACCGAGGTTGGCCTCGACGGCGACGCCGCCGCGGCGATGCTGGCCGGCGGCGACCACCTCGCCACCGTCGAGGCGGACCTGGTCCAGGCCCGCGAGCACGGCATTGCCGGTGTGCCCGCCTTCGTGCTCGACGAGGCGTTCGTCATCCCCGGCGCCCAGGACACCGACACCTTCGTCAACCTGATCGGCCGGGTCCTCGACCGGGCGTGACCGTGGGGCTGGGGGAGGCTCAGAGTCGGAACGGATGGGGGAGCAGCTCGTTGAGCTCGAACCGGCCGACACCATCGATGACCACCAGCGCGTCGCGGCCGAGCAGCTCGACCATCACCTGTCGGCAGGCCCCGCACGGCATCAGGGTGGCGGGGCGACCGACGTCTCCGTCGAGACAGCTCACCGCCAGCGCGACCAGGTCGTGGTGGCCGCCGGCGACAGCGGAGAACATGGCGGTCCGCTCACCGCAGATCGCCAGCCCGTAGCTGGCGGTCTCGACGTTGCACCCGCCGACGGTGACCCCGTCGGCGGTGAGCACGGCGGCGCCGACCCGAAACGACGAGTAGGGCACCCGTGCCCGTTCGCCGTGGACCCGGGCCTCGGCGACGAGGCGGTCGATGGCGGCGTCGGTGAGGGGGTTCACGGTCCGATCCGATCGATGATCAGCGGCATGGCCTCGGGTGGGTGGGCACCGATGTCGAGAGCCCCTTCGAGCGCCGCCTCGGCGTGCTCCAGGCGGGTCGGGTCGTCGGTGTGCAGCTCGAGCAGTGGTTGGCCGGCCCGAACGGTGTCGCCCGGCTTGGCGTGCATGATCACGCCCGCGGCCGCGCTGACCGGGTCCTCCTTGCGGGCCCGCCCGGCACCGAGCCTCCAGGCGGCGATGCCCACGGCACGGGCGTCGAGACGTTGCAGCACGCCGTCGGTGGGACAGGTGATCGTCCCGGTGTGTCGGGACCGGGGGAGGGAAGCGTCGGGGTCGCCACCTTGAGCCGAGATCATCGCCCGCCAGGTGTCCATCGCCCGACCATCGGCAAGGGCGACGGCGGGATCGGTGTCGATGCCGGCCAGCGCCAGCATCTCGGTGGCCAGGGCCAGGGTCACCTCGATGAGGTCCGGGGGGCCGCCCCCGGCGAGCACGTCGACCGCCTCCTGCACCTCCAGGGCGTTGCCGGCGGTGAGCCCCAGAGGAGTGTCCATCGCGGTGAGCAGCGCCGAGGTCCTCACCCCGTGGGCCTCGCCGAGGCCGACCATGGTGCGGGCCAGCTCGTCGGCCATCTCGCGCTCGGGCAGGAACGCGCCGCTGCCGACCTTGACGTCGAGGACGAGAGCGTCGGTGCCCTCGGCGATCTTCTTGGACATGATCGACGACGCGATGAGCGGGATGGCCTCGACGGTGCCGGTGACGTCGCGCAGGGCGTAGAGCTTGCGGTCGGCCGGTGCCAGGTCGCCGCCGGCGGCGCAGATGACCCCGCCGATGTCGCGCAGGATCCGGATCATGTCGTCGGTGGAGACCGTCGCCCCCCACCCGGGGATCGACTCGAGCTTGTCGAGGGTTCCACCGGTGTGGCCGAGCCCGCGGCCGGACAGCTGTGGCACCGCCGCGCCGCAGGCTGCGACCAGCGGGCAGAGGATGAGCGACACCTTGTCGCCCACCCCGCCGGTGGAGTGCTTGTCGACGGTGGGCCGCCCCACGCCGGACAGGTCGAGCCGGGTGCCGGAGGCGATCATCGCCGCGGTCCAGTGGGCCAGCTCGTCGGCCTCCATGCCCCGGAAGACGATGGCCATCAGCAGCGCCGATGCCTGTTCGTCGGCGACCTCGCCATCGGTGTAGGCACCGATGAACCAGTCGATCTGCTCGTCGCTCAGGCGGTGCCCGTCGCGCTTGGCCCGGATGATGTCGACGACATCCACGGCTAGTGCACCTCACCCTTGCGGTAGACGCGACCGATCCACGCCGGGGGCCGCAATCGTTGGGCGGCAAAGGCCAGCACCAGCAGGGTGACGACGTAGGGGGTGAAGTTCACGAACTGGCTGGGGACCTCGTCCGAGACGATGTACCAGGCCAGGAACCCGATGGAGGTGGCGGCGAGGAGCATCGTCGTCAGGAGCCCGCGCTGCTGGATCAGCGAGCGGAGGGCGAACGCGGCGGCGAGCAGGGCGATGAAGAGCAACAGCCCCTGGATGGCCTCGCTGCTGCGGAGCTGCAGGGCGTCGGTGAACCCGAACAGCCCGGCACCCACCGCGGCACCGCCGGGACGCCAGTTGCCGAAGATCATGGCGGCGAGCCCGATGAACCCCCGACCGCCGGTCTGGCCCTCCCGGTAGAGGTTGGATGCCACCAGGGCGAGGAACGCCCCGCCGAGACCGGCGAGGCCACCGCTGATGGTGATGGCGGCGTACTTCATCTTGTAGACGGCGACACCGAGCGACTCCGCCGCCTCGGGGTTCTCGCCGCAGGCGCGCACGCGCAGCCCGAATGCGGTGCGCCAGAGCACCCAGAACGCCAACGGGAAGAGCGCGACCGCGAGCACGGTGAACAGCGAGAGGTTGGCCGTGAGCCCCTTGAGGATCCCGGCCACGTCGGACACGAAGAACCAGCCGTGCTGCTCGAACCATCCGAACAGGTCGGGGCTGTCCCACCCCAGCAATTTGCCGCCGGCGAGGAACGGGATGCTGACCGTGCTGATGCTGTCGGTGATCGCGGGGGACTGGGTCGCTCCGCCTCCGGTGCCCGGCGTGTAGGTGATCACCGAGAGGTAGCGGGCGATGCCTCCACCGAGAATGTTGATCGCCACGCCCGAGATGATGTGGTCGACACCGAAGGTGACCGTGGCCAGCGCGTGGAGCAGGCCACCGATCGCTCCGCCGAGCAGTCCGAGCACCACTCCCCACCAGAGGCCGAACTGCCATGCTCCGTAGGCTCCGAACCAGGTGCCGAGGATCATCATGCCCTCGAGCCCGATGTTGATGACGCCGGACCGCTCGGAGAAGACGCCGCCGAGTCCGGCGAGACCGATCGGGACGCCGAGGCGCAGCGCAGCCCCCCACGTTCCCGAGGAGGTCAGCTCGGAGGTGTCGGCGATGATCCGGGTGACCGACAGCAACAGGATGCCGACGCTGGCCATGAGCAGGCCGCGCTGCCAGGGGTGCAGGTCGCGGAACCGTTGCCAGGGACGGATCCCGGTCGGGCTCGGCTCGACGAGGGCCTCGTCGGCGGTGTTCGGGGTCTCGGGTGCGGTCATGTGGTCGCACCCCCTGTCGAGCTCTGGGTCGCATCGGCCATCTCGCGGCTCACCTCGCGCTGCTCCTGGGCTTCACGGAAACGCCGCACGAGCTCGTAGGCGACCACGACCGAGATCACGATGATCCCCTGCATGATCACGACGATCTCTTTGGGGATCCCCTCGAGATCGAGGATCTGGGCCGAACGCTCCATGAAGCCGAAGAGCAGGGCGCCGATGGCGATGCCCGCGGGGTGGTTGCGACCCAGCAGGGCGACGGCGATCCCGGTGAAGCCGAGCTGGGCGGGGAAGTCGACGGTGTAGCGGTGGAAGAAGCCGAGGAGCTGGGACATGCCCACCAGCCCGGCCAGACCGCCAGAGATGAGCAGGACCTTGGCGATCATCGCCTTGGAGTCGACGCCGCTGACCAGCGCAGCCTGGCGGTTGACCCCGGCGGCGCGCAGGTCGAACCCGAAGCGGGTGCGCCAGATGACCAGGTAGAAGCCGATGCCGATGAGCGCGGCGATGATGACGAAGCCGTGGAGCTCGGTGCCGGCTCGCAGCTCGAGGCCGAGAGCCTCGAGCACCGGGTTGAGCGACGGGAACCGGCCGGACTCGGGGATGGTGTCGGTCGCCAGCAGCAGGTCCGATGCCGATGACCGGGTGTCGAGGAAGTTGGCCAGCAGCCATGCGGTGAGCCCGATGGAGATGAAGTTCAACATGATGGTCGAGATCACCTCGTGGACACCGCGGGTCACCTTCAACACGGTGGGGATGGTGATCCAGGCCATGCCGGCGATGATCGCGGTGAGCAGGATGACCGCGACGTGCAGCGGCGCCGGCAGCACGATCCACGAGCCGACCGCGGCGGCGGCGACGGCGGCGATGCGGTACTGACCCTCGACGCCGATGTTGAGCAGACCCATCTTGATGCCGATCGCGACCGCGAGGCCCGACAGGTAGAGCGGCACCGCCCGGTTCACCATCGACACCAGCGAGTCGCTGCGGGTCCCGTATGCCCACATCTCGCGATAGGCGTCGAGTGGGGGAGCGTCGGCGAGCAGGAGGAAGACCGACGACAGTGCAACGGAGAAGGCCAGTGCCAGCACCGGCGCCACCAGGGCGAGTCCCGCGCGGCGGACCAGGGTCACGCGGCGTCCCGTCCGGTGCCGGTCATGTGGGCGCCGAGCTCCTTCGCGGTGACCGTGGCCGGGTCGAGGTGGGCGACGAGGCGTCCGCCGTAGATGACGTGGAGCGTGTCGGACAGGCCGATGAGCTCCTCGAGGTCGGCGGAGATGAGCAGCACCGCCAGCCCGTCGCCGCGGGCGTTGCGCAGCTCCTCCCACACCGCGGCCTGGGCCCCGACGTCGATGCCGCGGGTGGGATGGGCCGCGATGAGCATCGCCGGGCGCGCGGCCATCTCCCGGCCGACGATGAGCTTCTGCTGGTTGCCACCGGACAGGGCGTGGGCGGCAACGCCGACGCCGGGGGCGCGCACGTCGAAGGTCTCGAGGACCTCCTCGGTGCGCTCCCGCGCCCCGGTTCGGTCGATCCACGGCCCTCGGGCGAAGGGCGCCTGGCGCTGGTGGCCGAGCATGGTGTTCTCCCACAGCGGCGCCGGAAGCAGGAGGCCCTCGCGGTGGCGGTCCTGGGGGATGTAGCCGAGCCCGGCCTCGCGGCGGTCCCGGGTGGGGTCGTCGGTGATGTCGCGGCCGCCGAGGATGATGCGTCCCTCGGTCGGCGCGGCGATGCCGAGCAGTGCATCGATGAGGTCGTGCTGACCGTTGCCCTCGACCCCGGCGATGCCGACGATCTCGCCACGGTGGACCGTGAAGCTCACCTCCTCGATGAGGGACCGTCCGGACTGGTCGCGAACACCCAGGCCCGACACCTCGAGCTGGGCGGTGTCGGTGACCGTGCTCTCGCGGGTCTCGGGTGTGGGCAGCTCGCTGCCGATCATCAGCTCGGCGAGGTCGCGGGCGGTGACGTCGCCGGGTTCGACGGTGGCGACGGTGGTCCCGGCCCGCATCACCGTGATGGTGTCGGCGATCGAGAGGACCTCGTCGAGCTTGTGCGAGATGAAGATCATCGTCACCCCGTCGTCCTTGAGTCCCCTCAGGTTGTGGAACAGGTCCTCGACCTCCTGGGGGACCAGCACCGCGGTCGGCTCGTCGAGGATCAAGATCCGGGCCCCACGGAACAGCACCTTGAGGATCTCGATCCGCTGGCGCTCACCGACACCGAGGTCGGCGACGAGTCGGTCGAGATCGATCCGGAACCCGTAGGCCTCGGCCAGGTAGTCGATCTGGCGCCGGGCCTCGGCCCGGTCGAGGCTTGCGCCCCGTCGCGGCTCGGCGCCGAGGATGACGTTCTCGAGCACGGTGAGGTTGTCGGCGAGCATGAAGTGCTGGTGGACCATGCCGATGCCGGCGTCGATGGCATCGGTGGGAGTGCGGAGCTGGACCGGCGCTCCGTTCACGGCGACGGTCCCCTCGTCGGGCCGCTGCATGCCGTAGAGGACCTTCATCAGGGTCGACTTGCCGGCCCCGTTCTCGCCGACGACGGCGTGGATCTCGCCGCGGGACACGGTGAGGTCGACATCGTGGTTGGCCACCACGCCGGGGAACCGCTTCGTGATCCCGCGCAGCTCGACGGCGTTGGATGCTTCCACTCGGTCGTCCTCGTCCCCTGTGAGGTGCGGTGATGGGAACGGACCTCGACGGGTCCCGCGGCGATGCTAGCCGGGGACCCGCCGAGGCTCGGGGTACTCGTGGGGCGAACCCGCTACGGGGTGTCGGGGACCTCGATGTCGCCGGCGATGATCTGGTCGGCGTAGTCGTCGAGCTCGCCGGTGATGTCGTCGATGAACCCGCCCGAGGTCGAGTAGCCGACGCCGTCGGACTCGAGGTCGAACACCAGCTGGCCGGAGACGTCCTCGCCGTTCACGAACGACTCGATGGTGAGGTAGACCGCGTTGTCGACCTGCTTGAGCATCGAGGTGAGGATGTACTGGTTGAGCGGCTCGCCGACGATCTCGTACTGGTCCGAGTCGACACCGATCGCCCACACCTCACCTTGCTCTCCGGCGTCGGATGCCGCCTCGAACAGGCCGTTGCCCGATCCGCCGGCGGCGTGGTACACGACATCGGCGTCGTCCTGGTACATCGACGCCGCGATCTCGTTGGCCCGGGCCGGGTCGTTGAAGCCCGAGAAGTCCGGCGGCTGGGAGATGTAGCTGATGTCGACGGTGATGTCGGGGTTCACCTCTTGGGCGCCGGCCACATATCCCGCCTCGAACTTCTGGATCAGCGGGTTCTCGACGCCGCCGATGAAGCCGATGTGCCCCGTCTCGCTGGTCAGTGCCGCCGCGGCGCCGACCAGGAACGAACCCTCGTGTTCGGCGAAGGTCAGTGAGGCGACGTTGGGCTGGTCGACCACGGCGTCGACGATGGCGAAGGTGGTGTCGGGGAAGTCCTGGCTCACCGCCTCCATGTGCTCGGCAAAGGCGAACCCGACACCGATGATGAGGTCGTAGCCCTCGTCGGCGAGCAGGCGCAGCAGCTCTTCGCGGTCCTCGCCGGTGCCGCTCGGTTCCAGGTCCTGGGTCTCGATGCCGAACTCGTCGGCGGCCTGGTCGAGGCCCCGGGCCGCGGCATCGTTGAACGACTGGTCGCCACGGCCGCCGATGTCATAGACCATGCCGACCCGCAGGTCCGAGTCGCCGCCATCGGCAGCGGTGTCGTCGCCATCGCCATCGCCGTCGTCGCCGCAGCCGACTGCGACCAGGGCGAACACCGCCATCAGGGCAAGCAGGAGCCGGAGGCCCCGAGAGTTGGTGCGCATGCATCCTCCATCGTGCCGAGGCACCCACGATGGGCGCCCGCTCGTTGTCACCGGGTCGGGGATCTCCCCGGATGTCCGTGGAAGCACACCGTAGTCCCCGTGAGCGGTTCGTGGTGGTGGATCGGTCAGCCTGGCGGGTCGATCCGGCAGGCCGGAGTGCCGCCCGGCATGCGGTGGCGGTAGCGGGCGACGAGCGCGTAGACGGGAGCGGCCAGCCACGAGACCGGCGGGGTGACCAGCATCGTCCCGATCAGACCCCAGAATCCACCCGTGCTGCGCAGGGCATGGCCGATGGCCAGGTGTCCGCCGTGACGCCGGCCGTCGGGGGTGATCCACCACACCTTGGCGTTGGCCTCGTCGACGGTGAGGCCGAGCGCGCCGAGGTCATCGACGAACTGCCAGGCCACCACCTCGACGTCGTCGGGGAGCCGGCGTTCGATCCAGTGGGCGGAGGTGGTGCAGAACCCGCAGTCGCCGTCGAAGATCAGCACGCTGGGTCGCCGTGGGTGGGCTAGCGGCCGGCGTTGGGCTTGCGGCGGTGGTTGGCCTTGTTGCGGCGGGCCTTGGCGCGCTTCTTGGAGGTCTTCTTCGACATAGGGGTGCGACCCTACCGGGCCGGCGGCGCGTCCGGCGACTCCGCCGGTCACCGGTACGCTCTGGCCGATGGAACGATTCGGGTTCGTCGGCCTCCCCAACGCGGGGAAGTCGTCGCTGTACAACGCGCTGGCGGGCGGCGGTGCCCTCGCCGCGCCCTACGCCTTCGCCACCACCGATCCCAACGTGGGGGTGGCCAAGGTCTTCGACCAGCGGCTCGACGCGTTGGCGACCATGAGCAACTCGAGAAGCGTCGTGCCGGCCAGCGTGCAGTTCACCGACATCGGGGGGCTGGTCGAGGGGGCGAGCAGGGGAGAGGGGCTCGGCAACCGCTTCCTGGGCGGGATCCGCGAGGTCGACGCCATCGTCTATGTGCTGCGGGCCTTCGCCGACACCGACGTTCCCGGTCCGTCCGACCCGCTCGAGCACCTCCGGGTGATCGAGATCGAGCTGACCCTCGCCGACCTCGAGACCGTCGAGTCCCAGGTCACCAAGCGCCGCAAGGCCCTCAAGGGCGACAAGGGCCTGGCCGACGAGGTGGCGGCGCTCGACGAGGCGATCGGGGTCCTCGCCGAAGGCACGCCGATCTACCGCAGCGACCTGTCAGCCTCGTCCCGCCGGTTGCTGCGGCCCTACTTCCTGCTCACCAACAAGCCGGTGCTGGCGGTGGTCAACATCGGCGAGGACGACATCGAGCGGGTCGACGAGGTGGTCGCCCCGGTTGTCGCCGAGCTCGGCGAGCGGGCCGAGGTGATCGGCGCCTGCGTGCAGCTCGAAGCCGAGGCGGCGCTCATGGAACCCGACGAACGGCGCGAGGTGCTCGACGCGCTCGGCCTCGGCGAGGGCGCGCTTCCCCGGTTCGTGCGGGCCGCATACCACGCGCTGGGGTTGCGCACCTTCCTCACCACGGGCGAGAAGGAGACCAGGGCGTGGACGTTCCGGGCCGGTTCCAAGGCGCCCCAGGCCGCGGGCCGCATCCACACCGACTTCGAGCGTGGGTTCATCCGGGCCGAGGTCATCCACTGGGACGAACTGCTCGAGATCGGGTCGTGGTCCAAGGCCCGCGACGTGGGCAAGCTGCGGGTGGAAGGCAAGGACTACGAGGTCCAGGACGGTGATGTGGTGGAGATCCGCTTCAACGTCTGAGCCCGTCGATGCGGGCCATGGTGTGACGATCCACGGGAGGCCGCGGTGGCGTGGTTGGTGCGAGACGACGAGGTGCTGGCATCGCTGGAGATCGCCGACGGGCGCCGCGACCGCTCGCGGGGACTGCTCGGTCGTGAGGGCATCGAGGGCGCGATCTATCTGACCCCGTGCCGTTCGGTGCACACCTTCGGCATGCGGTTCCCCATCGATGTGGCCTTCGTCGACGCCGATCTCGTCGTGGCGAGGATCGTCTCGATGCGGCCCGGTCGGATCACCCGGCCCTGCTGGCCGGCACGAGGGGCGATCGAGGCCGAGGCCGGGTCGTTCGCCTCGTGGAACCTCGGGATCGGCGACGCGCTGGAGGTGCGGCGGTGAGCGCCGGTCGTCTCGTGCTCGTCGCCACCCCGATCGGCAACCTCGGCGACCTGGCGCCGCGTGCGATCGAGGCGCTCGCCGCCGCCGACGCCGTCGCATGTGAGGACACGCGCCGCACCGGGCGCTTGCTCCAGCACGCAGGTGTCGCTGCCAGGACGCTCATCACGGTCAACGACCACACCGAGGCCGCCCGGACCCGTGACGTCCTCGCCCGCCTCGATCGTGGTGAGACCGTCGCGGTGGTGACCGATGCGGGCATGCCGGGCATCTCGGACCCGGGCGAGCGGTTGGTGCGGGCCGCGGGCGGCGCGGGGCACGTGGTCGAGGTGGTGCCGGGACCGTCGGCTCTGGTCGCCGGCCTCGTGGCCAGCGGGTTGCCCACCGGACGGTTCTGCTTCGAGGGGTTCCTGCCCCGGAAGGGTTCGGCCCGCACCGCGCGCCTGACCGCACTGGCTGGTGAACGGCGCACCGTGGTGCTCTACGAGGCCCCGCACCGACTGGTCCGGACCATCGCCGACCTGGCCGAGGCCCTGGGCCCGACCCGACGTTGTGCGCTGGCCCGCGAGCTGACCAAGCTGCACGAGGAGGTGTGGCGCGGCACCCTGGCGGGTGCCATCGATCACCTGGCCGAGGTGGCGCCGCGTGGCGAGTACGTGGTGGTGGTCGACGGGGCCCCCGAGCCCGAGCCCGCGTCCGATGACGAGGTGCGGGCAGAGCTGGCGCGGCTCATGGCGGCCGGCATGTCGACCCGCGACGCGTCGAGCGAGGTCGCGACGCGGTTCGACGTTCCCCGCCGCCGGGTCTACGGCATCGCCACCTCTGACTGAACGTGGCTGCTTGACTTGGCGTGATGGCCGATGCGTCCGAGTCCACCCAGGCGACCGCCGGCGGGTCCGGCGGCGCCCCGACCCGCGGCGCGCTGGTGCGGTCGAGCGCGCTGGTGGCGGTGGGCACCGGCCTGTCGCGGGTCACCGGGCTGGTCCGGGTCTTCGCGCTGCTCTACGCCCTGAACCAGACGTGGCTCACCGACGTCTACAACGTCGCCAACACCATGCCGAACCTGGTGTACGAGCTGCTGCTCGGCGGCATCCTGTCGGCCACGCTCGTGCCGGTCTTCACCGAACGGGTGAAGAAGGAGGACGGCGGCACCTCGGCGGTGGTCTCGACCGCCGCGCTGGTGCTCGTGGTGGTTGCGGTCGTCGGCATCATCGCCGCCCCGTGGATCATCGCCGGGTTCGCCCTCGCGCTCGAGAACCCGTCGGCGGCCGAGCTTGCCTCCTACCGCGAGGTCGGCACCACTCTGCTGCGGTTCTTCATGCCCCAGGTGCTGTTCTACGGGCTGATCACCGTGGTGACCGCCATGTTGCACGCCCGGCGCCACTACCTCGCTCCCGCCTACGCACCGGTGCTGAACAACCTGGTGGTGTCGGCGATGTTCCTGTCGCTTCCCACGCTGGTCGGCCGCGGGGTCGGCGAGCCCGGAGCGCTGGTGCAGGCGGTGGGCGACACCACCTTGCTCCTGCTGCTCGGTCTCGGCACCACCGCCGGTGTGGTGGCCATGGCCTTCGCCATGGTGCCGGCGCTGGTGCGCCAGCGGGTGCCGCTGCGGTTCAACCCCGACTTCCGACACCCGGCGGTGAAGACCGTCGTCGGCCTGTCGGGGTGGACTGTCGGCTATGTCGCCGCCAACCAGATGGCGCTGTTGACGGTCATGTGGCTGGCCCAGACCCAGCCGGCCGGGCACCTGACCGCCTACACGGTGGCCTTCATCTTCTTCCAGCTGCCCCACGGCCTGTTCGCCGTGTCGATCATGACCACCTTCATGCCCGAGCTGACCCGGTCCGCACAGGACGGTGACGCCGCCGCGTTCGGCGAGCGGTTCACCCTCGGGGTGCGCCTCATGGCCCTGGTGCTGCTGCCCGCGTCGTTGGGGTACCTGGCTCTGTCGCTCCCGATCGTCGCGCTGTTGCCCATCACGCGGGGGGCGCCCGCCTCGGTCACCGCCGGCGTGGTCGCCACCCTGGCGATCGGCCTGTTCGGGTTCTCGGTCTATCTGTTCGCGCTCCGCGGCTTCTACGCCCGCAAGAACACCAGGACCCCGTTCCTGCTCAACCTCACCGAGAACGGGCTCAACGTGGCCCTGGCGGTGCCGCTGGTCGTGTGGCTGGGGGTTCAGGGGTTGGGTCTGGCCTACTCGGCGGCGTACCTGGTGGGGGCCGTGCTCGCGGTCCGGTCCCTGTCCAAGGCGGTCGGAGGGCTGGGCCTGCGGTCGGTCGTCGGGCCCGTGGTGCGGATGGGGCTCGCGGCCGGCGTGTGCGGGCTCGCGGCCTGGGCGGTCTCCCAGCCGCTCGCCTCGACCGGCCCGGTCGCCCAGATCGCGGTCGGTGTCCCGGTCGGTGTCGTCGTCTATGGCACGGCCCTGATCGCGCTGCGGGTCGACGAGATCGCCACCGCCCGCCGCCTCATCTCCTTCCGCCTCCGTGCCCGCTCGGCGAGCTGATCAGCGGTCGGTCTCGAAGGTCCACGGCTCGCGGGGGAGCAGCGTCGGATCGAAACGTGCCACCAGCTCGGCAGGGGTGACCGGCTCGCCCGGCTCGGCCAGCCCCAGCGAGGCCGCGAGCAGCGACAGCACCTGCTTCGGTGACTCCCCGAGAGCCTGACGGTCGGCGAGGGTGACCGCGCCGTGGCGCTTGGCCATGCGCTGGCCATCGGCTCCCAGCACCAGCGGGACGTGCGCGTGGGCGGGCCGGGGCAGCCCCAACAGGTCGGCGATGTGGAGCTGGCGGGGGGTCGAAGGCAACAGGTCGTCGCCCCGCACCACCTCTTCGATGCCCTGGTCGGCGTCGTCGATCACCACCGCCAGGTTGTAGGCGGGGGTGCCGTCGTTGCGCTGCAGGACCACGTCGTCGACCAGACCCCGGTAGGTGCCGTGGATCCGGTCGACGACCTCGGCCTCGCGCACCTGGGCCCGCAGCCGGATCGCGGCAGGGCGCCCCGTGGCGGCGCGCTCGGCGCGCTCGGCGGCGCTGAGGCGCAGGCACGTCCCTGGGTAGGCACCCTCGGGAGCCTCGCCGTGCTGTGCGGAGGCGGCCTCGCGGATCTCTCGTCGGGTGCAGGTGCACTCGTAGGTCAGACCGGCGTCGGTGAGCCTGCGGATCGTCTCGTGGTACTGCTCGAAGCGCTCGGACTGGCGCACGACGGGTCTGTCCCAGTCGAGTCCCAGCGCGGCCAGGTCGGCGAGTTGCCGGGCCTCGTGTGCTCGGTTCGACACGCGGTCGTCGAGATCCTCGACCCGCATCAGGAACCGGCTGCGCGCCGATCGTGCGAACAGCCAGGCCACCAGCGCGGTGCGAAGGTTGCCGAGGTGGAGGTCCCCGGTGGGGCTGGGGGCGAAGCGACCGACGGCCATGGCCCTTGCATCCTGCCACGCTCCTGCCCCGGAGCACCTCGGGACGGAATCGGTTCGGTCGGGGCGAGGGTGCGCCCGTAGGCTGGGGAGCGTGACAGACCGCTTCTATGTGACGACGCCGATCTACTACGTGAACGACGCGCCCCACATCGGGCACGCCTACACGACGGTGATCGCCGACTCGCTCGCCCGTTGGCACCGCCTGCTCGGCGACGAGACCTTCTTTCTCACCGGCACCGACGAGCACGGGTTGAAGGTGAAGCGCTCGGCCGACGAGGCGGGGGTGACACCGCAGGAGCAGGCCGACCTCAACGCCAACCGCTTTCGCGAGACCTGGGACGCCCTCGGCATCTCCTACGACGACTTCATCCGCACCACCGAGCCGCGGCATCACCGGGCGGTGCAGGCGTTGCTGCAAGCGGTCTATGACAACGGGTGGATCGAGAAGGGCACCTACGAGGGTCTCTACTGCGTGTCGTGCGAGGCCTACTACAACGACGACGACCTCCTCGACGGCAACTGCCCGGTCCACGGCCGGCCCGTCGAGTTCCTCCAGGAGGAGAACTACTTCTTCAAGCTCTCGGCCTTCGCCGGGCGGCTCGAGGAGTGGCTCAGCTCCGACGAGCTGGCGGTCATCCCCGACGGCAAGCGCCGCGAGGCGCTCGGTCTGGTCCGTCACGGTCTCGACGACGTGTCGATCACCCGCACGTCACTCGACTGGGGCGTGCAGGTCCCGTGGGACGACGACCACGTCTTCTACGTCTGGTACGACGCGCTCATCAACTACGCCACCGCGGTGGGCTACGGCACCGACGACGAGCGCTTCACCCGATGGTGGCCGCACACCCTGCACCTGCTGGCCAAGGACATCCTCCGGTTCCACTGCGTGTACTGGCCGGCGATGCTGATGGCGGCGGGGATCGAGCCGATGCCGCGCCTGGCTGTGCACGGCTACCTGCTGCTCGGCGGCGAGAAGCTGTCCAAGACCGTGCACGGTCCGGCGAAGCTCACCGACATCGCACCCGCACGCCTGGTCGAGGACTTCGGTGTCGACGGGTTCCGCTACCACCTGCTGCGCGACACCCCGTTCGGACCCGACGGCGACTTCTCCTACGAGGGCATGGTCGCCCGCTACAACTCCGACCTGGCCAACAACCTCGGCAACCTGCTGTCGCGGGTCGCCACGGTCGTGGCCAAGAAGTGCGACGGCGTCGGACCGGCACCACGTCCCGACGGTCCCCTCGCCGAGATCGTCGCCGAGGCCTACCGCGACGCGGCGGAGGCGTGGGCGGGGGTCGCCCCCTCGATCGCGCTCGACGCCACCTGGCGGATCGTGCGCGAGACCAACGCCCACCTCGAGGCCAACGAACCGTGGAAGACCGATCCCGGTCCCGAGGTCGATGCGGTCATGGGCGACGCCCTGGAGGCATTGCGGATCGTCGCCATCCTGGCCAGCCCCGCGCTGCCGGGCACCTGCGAGGCGATCTGGCAGCGCATCGGGTTGGGCGGGTCACCGCTCGATCAGCGTCTGCCCGCCGCCGCCGAATGGGGTCAGTACCCCGGCGACCTGTCGGTCGAGAAGGGCGCGCCGCTGTTCCCCCGCATCAAGGCCGAGGCCTGATCGGTGGCCGAGTCGCCGGCCGGCCTCTGGTGGGCCGACCAGCACTGTCATCTGCGGCGTGACACCGCGTCGGAGCAGGTGGCCGAGGCGAACGACGCCGGGGTCGACATCCTCGTCACCGTCGGCACCGACCTGGAGAGCTCGCGCCTGGCGATCGAGATGGCCGGGCAGTTCGACGGGGTGTGGGCGACCGTCGGGCTGCATCCCCACGACGCCAAGGACGGACTCGACGGGATCGAGGAACTGCTGGGGTCGCCCAAGGTGGTGGCGGTGGGGGAGTGCGGGCTCGACTACTACTACGAGCACTCACCCCGTGACACTCAGCGCGAGGTGTTCGCCGCCCAGATCGCGATGGCGCATCGCCACGGGCTGCCGCTTGTCATCCACTCGCGCGATGCCTGGGACGACACCTTCGAGGTGCTGGCCGCGGAAGGTGCGCCCGAGCACACGGTGATGCACTGCTTCACCGGTGGGCCCGACGAGGCGCGGCGCAGCCTCGACCTCGGGGCGCACCTCTCCTTCAGCGGGATCGTGTCGTTCCCCAACGCGCCCGGGGTGCGCGAGGCGGCCGCGCTGTGCCCGGCCGATCGGTACCTGGTCGAGACCGACTCGCCCTACCTCGCGCCGGTGCCCCACCGGGGTCGCAAGAACCGCCCGGCCCTGCTGCCGCACGTGGGCGAGGCGGTGGCCGAGGCACGGGGCGCGACCGTCGAGGTCGTCGCGTCGCAGTCCCGCGCCACCGCGCGTGGCTTCTACCGGTTGGCCTGAGCCCGACCCCGCGCGCCGGGTGGGGTCTGTAGCGTGCCTCTAGTTTGTGCGCTTGTGACCATCCGAGCGCGAGGAGGTTGCATTCTCGTTACGGGCTCCCTAAGGTTCCGGCAGCACTCCGCACCCGAGTCGATGTCTCCGACGACGGTGCCATCAAGATCCGAACCCAGGGAAGGACGGAGTCCTGGTAGGAGACCATCGGCCCATCGGCCACGAGTCGGGTGACACCGACGCTTCGCCCGCCGCGGACCCAGTGGTCCGTGGTCCCGTCGTTCGTCGGCGGGAGCGGCGGCGCCTGGCCGTCGCGGTGATCTCCACCATGATGGCGGTACCGCTGCTGCTGGTCGAGGTCGCCCCGGGGGCGGACGCGTCGCCCGACTCCGAGCTAGCCGCCTTCGTCGTCGACGAGCTTGCGATGGTCGCCCCCCCGGACCGCTTCGACATCGGGATGGCCGGATCCGCTTCCGCGCTCGGCCAGCCCCGCTCGGTCGGTTCGATCACCGGCGACGACCTGGCCGCCCCCCGTCTGGTCTCCACCCTGTCCAACGGTGACGCCCTGCGTGCCCAGGCCGAAGCCGAGGCCGCCGAGGAAGCGGCCCGACAGGCCGAGGCGGAGCGCCAGCGCCGCCTCGCCGAGCAGGAGGCCGCCGAGGAAGCCGAGCGTGCCCAGCGTCGGGCCGAGGCCGAGCGCCGGGCGGCCGAAGAGGCGGCGGCACAGGCCGATGCCCAGGCCCGGGCCGAAGCCGACGCCGCAGCCGGGTCCGGCACCACCGCTTCCGGTGGACCGACCCCCGAGCAGTGGCACTCGCTGCGCATGTGCGAATCGGCCAACAACTACCAGGCCGTCAGCGGCAACGGTCTCTACTTCGGTGCCTACCAGTTCTATCCCGGCACCTGGGACAGCACCGCACGCCACGCCGGCCGAAGCGACCTGGTGGGCGTCCGTCCCGACCACGCGGCGCCCGCCGACCAGGACGCCATGGCCCAGGCGCTCTACCAGCGTCGTGGAAGCCGCCCGTGGCCGCACTGCGGCGTTCATCTGCGCTGACCCACTCACCGGCCGACATCGCTGCGATCCTGCAGGCGCATGGGCTCTCGCCCAGCCGTGCCCTGGGTCAGAACTTCGTGGCCGATCCCAACACCGTCCGCCGGATCGCCCGACTCGCCGAGGTGGGTCGTGGCGACCACGTGGTCGAGATCGGGGCCGGTCTGGGATCGCTCACCCGGGCGCTGGCCGAGACCGGGGCCGCGGTCACCGCGGTCGAGGTGGACCGCCACCTGGTCCCGGTGCTGCGTGAGCAGGTCGATACCCTCGGGGTCGAGGTGATCGAGGGTGACGCCGGCGACCTCGACTGGGCCGAGGTGCTGGGCGGGGCCAGCGGGTGGGTGCTGGTGGCCAACCTGCCCTACAACGTGGCGACACCCCTGGTGCTCGATCTGCTCGACGACGTTCCGGCGATCGAGCGGATGCTGGTCATGGTCCAGCTCGAGGCGGGCCAGCGGCTGGCGGCCGGGGTCGGTGATCCGGCCTATGGCATCCCCTCGGTGAAGGTCGCCTACTGGGCCAGCGCCGAGCTGGTGGGTCGGGTGCCGCCGTCGGTGTTCGTGCCGCGCCCACGCGTCGAGTCGGTGCTGGTGCGCATCGAGCGGCGTCCCGTCCCCGCCGTCGAGGCGGACCCCGACCGGTTGTTCGCGCTGGTGCGGGCCGGGTTCGGGCAACGGCGCAAGATGCTTCGTCGGTCCCTGGCCGGGCTGGTCGAACCCGGGGGCTTCGAACGAGCTGGTGTGCGGCCCGAGGCCCGGGCCGAGGAGCTGTCGATCGAGGATTGGGGCCGGCTGGCCGAGCGCTAGCTGACCCGCCGGCCACAGGCCCGAGTCGACCCGGGGGCTGCATGGGCGTCCGACGTGCAGCTCTGGCGACACCACCGACGCCCATGCACGCTAGCGGGCGAGGGCCGCCATCTGGCCGAAGAGCTCGACGACGTTGGTCTTCTCCTCGGCGCCGGAGAACTCCCGGAACAACGTGTCGACGTTGATCACGATCCGCTCGGCGTCGCCCCAGGTGGAGAACCGGCTGGTCCCGAGCTCGCGACCGACGATGTCGGTGGCCGCCGTGGCCGCGTCCATGCCGTCGTCATAGCGTTGGCGGGTCTCGGCGGTGAGCCATTCGAGGTAGTCGTTCACCGCCCGCACCCCCCGAAGGTCGGTCACCGGCCCATGGCCGGGCACCACCGTGTCGGGGTTCCACGCTTCGATCAGGTCACACGCTGCCAGCCAGTTCGTGACCGGTCCCTCCCACACGATCGGGTGCCCGCCGATGAAGAGGATGTCGCCGGTGAAGACGGTCTTGCGCTCGGGCACGTGCACGAGCACGTCGCCGGTGGTGTGGGCGGGCCCGACCTCGATCAGCTCGACCTCGGTGTCGCCCACCGTGAGGTCGAGGCGCCGGCTGAAGGTTCGGGTGGGGAGGGTCTTGGTGACCCCGGCGAAGTCGAAGGCCCCGAAGCAGCGGGTCACGAACTCGCCGACCTCGCCCATCTCGGGTGCCGCCGCCAACCAACCGGCCATCATCTCGGGGCTCTCGTCGGCCATCGCCGACGCCGAGGACTCCGACGCGACGATCTCGGCGCCGGTCACCAGCTCGTTGCCGTTGCAGTGGTCGCCGTTGCTGTGGGTGTTCACCAGGGTGTCGATGCGCGACGCCGAGGGAGCCGCGGCGCGCATGGCATCGAGCATGGTCGCGGTGAGGGGCACGTCATAGAGCGTGTCGACCAGCAGCGACGCTTCGCCGTCGACGATCAGGCCGGCGTTGCTCCATCCCCAGCCGCCGTCGGGCTGCAGCCACGCCCAGGTGTGGTCACCGACTTCGTGCAAGCCTCGGGTGTAGTCGATGATCCCGAGCGCTGCGGCCGTGTAGCTCATGGTGTCTCCCTGGCAGCTGTGGTCCCGGTCAGAACCTACTCTGACCTCCGATGCCTGACACCGAGGTCCTGACCGCCCCCGCCAAGCTCACCGTCTCGCTGCGGGTCACCGGTGTCCGCGCCGACGGCTATCACCTCATCGACGCCGAGATGGTGACCCTGGACCTGGCGGACACGCTCGTGGTCGGTCCCGGCGACGGGATCGTGGTGCGGGGCGAGTCGGGGGGTGAGGTCCCCGTCGACGACGACAACCTCGTGGCTCGGGCACTGGCGCTGGCGGGTCGCACCGCTGCGGTCGAGCTCACCAAGCGGATCCCGGCGGGGGCCGGACTCGGGGGTGGGTCGGCCGATGCCGCCGCGATCCTGCGGTGGGCCGGGTTCGACGACCTCGACGCGGCGGCGGGCATCGGTGCCGACGTGCCGTTCTGTCTCGTCGGCGGCCGCGCCAGGGTGCGCGGGATCGGTGAGGTGGTCGACCCGTTGCCGTTGGAATCCCGCACCTTCACCCTCTGCACCCCGCCGTTCGGGTGCTCGACCCCCGCGGTGTACGCCGAGTGGGACGCGCTGGGAGGACCGACGGGGGAGGGACCCAACGACCTGGAGCCGGCCGCGCTGTCGGTCGAACCGCGACTCGCCGAGTGGCGCGACCGTCTCGGCGAGGCGACGGGGCGGACCCCGGTCCTCGCCGGCAGCGGCTCGACATGGTTCGTCGAAGGAGCATTCCCCGGCCCTGAGCGTGTCGTCGCGCGAACCGACCGCCCGCGTGGGGCGGTCGTATAACACGCCGAACCGAGCCGGTAGGGGCTATTTGCCCTTGGCTCGACGCTGGAAGCGAGTCCGCTTCAGCATCTTGCGGTGCTTCTTCTTGCGCATGCGCTTGCGGCGCTTCTTGACCAGCGATCCCATGAGGCTGTGCACGGTAGCGGTCAGCGGACCGATCGTGCGAACCGAGCTCGCAGAGGCGGTAGCGTCGGGGGACCGATCGCGGGTAGTTCAATCGGCAGAACGCCTGACTTTGGATCAGGAGGTTGGAGGTTCGAGCCCTCCCCCGCGAGCTCGAGCACGGAGCCGTTCGGCCCATTGACTGGGTAGCGACGGGCGGTAACCTCAGGGATCCACGCCACAACAGCTTCCCCCTGGGTGGCGTGGTGCGCTCCCCCCAATGGTGCGCATGCTTGTTGGGTTGGGAGACCGGGCGGTGGGCATCGTTCGAACGGTGGCCTGCCGCCCGGCCCAACCCGCTACTCGGCGTGCTGCGCAGCGCGAAGCCGGTTGGGCTTCACCGACGATGATCGTGTCGACGGGTCACACGGCTGATGACCCGCAGCGGCGCGGTCGCCAGCGTGCACGCGGCGTCCACCACCGCGTCGATCTCGTCGCCGAGCCCGCCGGGTGGCCGTGGTGGGGATGGGTCCGCGTGCTGCGCCTCGGTCCGGTGCAGTCGCTTCGACGCGTACATCTCCAGGTCGGCTCGCCGCCACGCCTCGTGCAGATCTCCACCCGGAGGGCACTCCGCCGCTCCGATCGAGGCCGCCAACCCCGCTTGGTCGACGCTCGCCCTGAGACGCGCAGCCAGCCCTTCGCCGGTGCCGGGTGCCGAACCTGGGGCCAGCAGGGCGAACTCGTCTCCACCCAGGCGGGCGACAACATCATCGGCTCGGGCGGTGGTGCTGATGCAGCGGGCCAACGACCGGATCTGTTCGTCCCCGTAGGCGTGCCCGAGCCGGTCGTTGGTCTCCTTCAGGTCGTCCAGATCGATCACCAGGACCGACGCCGCCTGGTCCAGGGTCCGACACCGCATCGCCTCCCGCTGGATGGCCTCGTCCCATCCGGCCCGGTTCAACACGCCGGTCATGCCGTCTCGCTGGCGCTGTTCCACCGCCTCCAGCACCTGGATCTGGGCCTGGTCGCTCGCCTCCTGCAACGCCAGCAGCGATCCCACCAATCCGCCCAACACCTCGACCGTCTCGAGCTCGTCGACCAGCGACGGATCGCTGGGTTCGGGGTCGATCCCACACAGCACACCCAGGACCTCGCCCGAGGGCACCCGCAGTGGGGTCCCCACGAACGAACCCACCACGAACTCGCTCGCGGTGGCCGCCGCCGCGAGCTCAGGCGCCGCTGACACGTCGGGGGCGACCGCCGGTACGGCATCGGACAGCGCCGCCGCGCAGAACGACTCCGCCCAACCCAACACCTCGTCGCCAACCTCGCCGTGCTGGGTCCGGTCGATCATGCGGACAGCGATCGTCTCCCCACCCGTTCGGGTGACCAGCCACAGGCCCAGCCCGAGTCGACGAGCCAGTAGCGACAAGACCCGGTCGACGGCGGTCTCCACCACCCCCGTCAGCGTCAGATCGACCTCAGGTGCACTGCTGCGCCGTGGCCACGAATCCTCCATCGGTCACAGTATCGGCTCCTCAACTGCCAGTTTCGTGGGCCATTCGGACCCTTCGCGCTCAGGACCGGGTGAGCACGACCTTCAATGCACCGGTCTCGCCGGCGCGTTCGAACACGTCGTAGGCCTCCATGAAGTCGTCGAGGGCGAAGCGGTGGGTCACGAACTGTCCCGGTTCGACCTGGTGGCCGGTGATCAGGCGCAGCAGGGTCGGCGTGGAGTAGGTGTCGACCAGGCCGGTCGTGATGGTGACGTTGCGGATCCACAGCTCCTCGAGGTGCAGGGTCGCCGGCTCGCCGTGCACTCCGATGTTGGGGACCCGGCCACCGGGACGGATGAGCTGGGTGCACAGCTCGAAGGTCGCGGGGATGCCGACCGCTTCGATCGCCACGTCGGCGCCGAGGCCGTCGGTGAGGCCCTTCACGACCTCGTGGGGGTCCTGGTTCGAGTTGTTGACCGTCACGTCGGCCCCGAACTGCTTGGCTGCCTCGAGGCGGTTGTCGGCGAGATCGATGGCGACGATGTGGGACGGGTTGAACAGGCGAGCGCCCATGATGGCGGCCAGCCCGATGGGGCCGGCACCGACCACCGCCACGGTGTCGCCGGGTGAGACCGCCCCGTTGAGCACGCCGACCTCATAGCCGGTGGGAAGGATGTCGGCCAGCATCAACACCTCTTCGTCGCTGACGCCTTCGGGCACCGGGTAGGTCGAGGTGTCGGCGAAGGGGACCCGCACCCGTTCGGCCTGGGTGCCGTCGATGAGGTGGCCGAGGATCCAGCCGCCACCGCCGATGCACTGCCCATAGCTTCCTTCGCGGCAGTAGCGGCACGCGCCGCAGGCGGTGATGCAGGAGACCAGCACCCGGTCGCCCACGGCGACGTTCTTCACCGCCGAGCCGACCTGCTCGACCGTGCCGACCGCTTCGTGGCCGAGGACGCGGCCGTCGGTCACCGCGGGAACATCGCCTTTGAGGATGTGCAGGTCGGTGCCGCAGATGGTCACCGCGTCGACCCTCACCACGGCGTCGGTGTCGGCCTCGAGGCCAGGGTCGGGGACCTCCTCCCATGCCTTGTTGCCCGGGCCGTGGTAGACGATGGCTCGCATGGTGGATCTCCCCGAGGTGGGATGGTTTCTGATCGCCTGCTCTTACCCGAACGCTCCTCGCTTCACACCACCGTCCGTGACACGATGAACCCATGAGCACTCCTCGCCTGTCCGCTGTGATCCTCGCTGCGGGAGAGGGCACCCGGATGCGCTCCGATCGGCCCAAACCCCTGCACCTGCTGTGTGGCAAGGCGATGCTGCTCTATGTGATCGACGCGCTGGCCGCGTGCGACATCGGCCGGGCGGTGGTCGTGGTGGGCCACGGCGCCGAGCAGGTGACCAAGAAGCTCCAGGAGCAGGGTCCCGACCTCATGTTGGACTTCGTCGAGCAGCGTGTGCAGCGGGGCACCGGCGACGCGGTCAGCGTTGGGCTCACCGCCTTCGGCGACGAGGTCATCGATGACGACCTCGACCTGCTCGTGCTGCCGGGCGACACGCCGCTGCTGCGCCCCGAGACCCTCGCCGCTCTGGTCGACGCGCACCGTTCGAGCGGTGCCGCCTGCACGATCCTCACCGCCCGTCTCGACGATCCCACCGGCTATGGCCGCATCGTGCGGGGCAAGGAAGACGTCGTCCGCCGCGTCGTCGAGCAGTCCGACGCGACCGACGACGAGCTGGCCATCGACGAGATCAACACCGGCATCTACTGCTTCCGGCGCAGCCTGCTCGCCCCGTCGCTGCGCCGGCTGAGTCCCGAGAACGCCCAGGGCGAGTACTACCTCACCGACGTGGTGTCGGTGCTGGCCGAGGCGGGGCACCCGGTTGCCACCTTCGTGGCACCCGACGCGGCCGAGACCCACGGTGTGAACGATCGGATGCAGCTGGCCGCCGCCGAGGCCGAGCTGCGGGCCCGCACCAACCGGGCCTGGTTGCGGCGCGGGGTCACCATGGTCGACCCCGCTGACACCTACGTCGACGCGACCGTCGAACTGGCGGCCGACGTGACGCTGTTCCCCGGTGTCGTGGTCCAGGGACGCACCGTGGTCGGCCCCAACTCCGAGATCGGTCCCGGTACGCGCCTGGTGGACTGCGTCGTGGGCACAGGCGTCTCGATCGACCAGACGGTGGCCCGCGACGCCGAGATCGGCGACGGGGCGCGCGTCGGCCCGTTCGCGGTGCTCGAGCCCGGAGCACAGATCCCGGCTGGCGCGGTCACCGGCGCGTTCTACACTGCGGGCGACAGCGAGGCACCGAGCCCCGCCGTGCTCGACGACAGCTGACAGACAAGGCACAACACCATGGAGCTGGTCACCAAGAAGAAGCTGGCGCTGATCGCCGGCCGAGCCAACGTCGAGCTGGCCGAGGAGGTGGCCGCCCACCTGGGGACCCCGCTGCTCGACGCGCACTGCTCCGAGTTCGCCAACGGAGAGCTGCACTGCAAGATCGAATCGTCGGTGCGGGGAACCGACGTGTTCATCATGCAGAGCCACCTCAGCTACGAGGGCATGAGCGTCAACGACACGATCATGGAGCACCTGATCATGGTCGACGCCGCTCGGCGGGCCTCGGCCAAGCGCATCACCGTCGTCATGCCCTTCTACGGCTACGGCCGTCAGGACCGCAAGTCGGCAGGGCGCGAGCCCATCACCGCCCGCATGATCGCCGACATGTTCGCCGTCGCCGGCGCGCAACGGCTGATGTCGGTCGACCTCCACTCCGGTCAGATCCAGGGCTTCTTCAACGGCCCGGTCGACCACCTCACCGCCATGCCGGTCCTGGTCGACTACATGAAGACCCTGGGCGAGGACCTGGTCGTGGTGTCGCCCGACGCCGGTCGGGTCAAGGTCGCCGAGCGCTACTCCAACACGTTGCACGCCGACCTCGCCATCATCCACAAGCGTCGACTCAAGGACGCGAAGAACGCGGTCGAGGCACGCGACGTGATCGGCGACGTCGCCGGCCGCACCTGCGTGCTCATCGACGACATGATCGACACCGCGGGCACCATCGTCGCCGCCGCCGAGCAGCTCCACGAGAAGGGCGCGGCCCGGGTCGTGGCGGCCACGACCCACGGCGTGTTCTCGGGTCCGGCCATCGACCGTTTGAAGAACTCGGCGATCGAGCGGATCGTTGTCACCAACACCTTGCCGCTGTCCGCCGACAAGCAGCTCGACAAGATCGAGGTGGTGTCGGTGGCCAACATCATCGCCGACGCCATCGACGCGGTGTTCGAGGACACGTCGGTCAGCGAGATATTCGACGGCCAGAACCAGAGCTGAACCGGCCTGGCCCACCGGCGGGTTGGTGATCGGGTCGCTCGACCGCGTACACTGGCCGACTGCCTCGGGGCCGTGTCGCGGTCCCGACCTGTTCTCGTGTCGCCCAGGAGCGCCTCTCACCATGGATGTCACCCTCACGGCCACCACCGGCCGCACCACCGGAACCCGGCCGTCGCGACGGCTCCGGGCCGAGGGGCTGGTCCCCGGCTCGCTCTATGGCCTGGGCAAGGATCCGGTCACCCTCGCCGTCGACTACCGCGAGCTGCGCCAGGCGCTCACCACCGATGCCGCGCTCAACGCCATCATCACCTTGAAGGTCGGTGGCACCGACGAGCTGTGCATCGTCCGCGACCTGCAGCGTCACCCCGTGCGCCACGACGTGGTCCACGTCGAGTTCGTGCGGGTCAACGTCGACGAGGAGATCCTCGTCGAGGTGCCGATCGTGCTCGAGGGCGAGGCCAAGCAGGTGCTCGACGAGCAGGGCGTGGTCGACCAGGTCGCCTACACGCTGTCGGTGTACTCCAAGCCCAACGCCATCCCCAACGAGGTCACCCTCGACGTCTCCGACCTCACCGTCGGCGACACCCTCCAGGTCTCTGACATCACGCTGCCTCCCGGTGCCCGCACCGAGGCCGACCCCGAGGAGACCATCGTCTCGGCGTCGGTCACCCGGGCCGCGATCGAGGAGGAAGAAGAGGGTGCCGAGGGCGAGGAGGCTGCCGAAGGCGGCGAGGCTGCCGAGGGTGGCGAGGCCGCTTCGGCCGAGGACGACGACGAGTCCTGATCGCCGGTCATGAGCCCAGTGGGGCGTCGGCGCACTGACGCCGCTCGGACCGGGACCCCGGCCGACCTGTTGGTGGTCGGGCTCGGCAACCCTGGCCGGCAGTACCGGCGCACACGCCACAACGTGGGAGCCGAGGTCGTCGAGCTGCTCGCCGAGCGTCACGACGGCCGGCTCCGCAAGGGCAAGGAGCTGGCGCTGGTCGACGAGGTGCGCGTCGACGGTCGCCGCGTGGCGCTTGCCTTCCCGACCACCTACATGAACAACTCGGGCGACTCGGTCGGGCTGCTCGTCCGCCGCTACGGCATCGAAGACCTGTCCCACCTGGTGGTGGTGCACGACGAGCTCGATCTTCCGGTCGGGCGCCTCAAGGTCAAGTTCGGGGGTGGGCTGGCCGGCCACAACGGGCTCCGCTCGATCCGTGCCCATCTGAAGACCGCCGACTTCGTCCGGGTGCGCATCGGTGTCGGCAAACCCCCGTCGGCCGAGCGTGGCGCCGACCACGTGCTGAAGCCGCCGTCCAAGCGTGAGCGCGACGAGCTCGACATCGTGGTCCAGGAGGCGGCCGACGCGGTGGAGATGATCCTGGTCGAAGGGATCGAGGCAGCCATGGGGCGCTACAACACCGCGCCTGAGGCAGACTGACTCGTGCCGTTCCGCTCACTGCTCGAACAGCTTCGCGACGAACCGGCGGTGGTCCGCACCCTGGGGACCCCGAACGCGGTGCTCGCGGTCCCCGAAGCGGCCCAGGCGTTCGCCGTCGGCGGCCTGGCGACCCTCGGTGAGCGCCGGCCGTTCGTGGTGTGTGTCCCCACGACCGCCGATGCCGAGCGCCTCGCCGCCGACCTGTCCACGTTCCTGGGGCCCGACCAGGTGGAGGTGTTCCCCGCGTGGGAGACCCTGCCCTTCGAGCGGGTCAGTCCCAGCGTCGAGACCATGGGCCAGCGGTTGCGGGTGCTGTGGCACCTCCAGGACCCCGAACGGGCCCCGCAGGTGCTGGTGGCCCCCGTCCGCGCACTGGTCCAGCGCCTCGGGCCCGGCGCCGCCGAGGTCGAGCCGGTCGTGGTGGGCGTCGGCGACCGGGTGGACTCCGACGACCTCATCGAAGCACTCGTGGCCTCCGGCTACCGGCGCGAGTACCAGGTCGAGCTGCGGGGCGAGGTGGCGGTGCGGGGCTCGATCGTCGACGTCTACCCCTCCACCGGTGGGGCCCCGATCCGGATCGATCTGTGGGGCGACGAGGTGGACCGGCTCACCGAGTTCTCGGTCGCCGACCAGCGGTCCACGATCGACCGCTCCGAGGTGGCGATCTTCCCCGCCCGCGAGCTGTTGCCCACCGACGAGGTGCGCGACCGGGCCGCGGGCCTCGTGGCCTCCGAACCGTGGGGCCGCGAGCACTGGGAGCGACTGGCCGAGGGCCTCGTCTTCGACGGCATGGAGTCGTGGCTCCCCTGGTTGAGCGAGGAGGAGCAGGTGGTGCTCGACCTGCTGGGCGCCGATGCCCAGATCCTGCTGGTCGACCCCCGCCGGATGCGTGACCGCGCTACCGATCTGGCGGCCGAGGAGCTCGATCTGGCGACGACCCTGGCGCGCACCTGGGGCGCGATCGGCGACGACGAGTCCGGCGACGACCGCTTCCCGAGCCTGCACGTGCCCTTCGACCGGCTCCTCGGCCGCACCGAGGCGTCGGTGTCGACGCTCACCACCAGCCCCGAGGGCCCCGAGGTCCCCGCGGTCGACGCGCGTGGCTGGGACCCGGTCGTCGGCGACGGGCAGCGGCTGATCGACCAGGTCAGCGAACTGCTGGCCGGCGGCCACCGAGTGGTGGTGTGTGCCGACGGGTCCGGGTCGGCCGAGCGTCTCGGTCACCTCATGGCCGACCACGGAGTGCACCTCGCGTCGGTCGACCCGGAGTCGGCCGACAGCCTGGTGCCGGGTGGGTACCTGGCGGTCGCTCCGCTCGAACGGGGCTTCATCCTGCCGGAGCTGCGGGTCGCGGTGCTGTCCGAGCGCGACCTCACCGGGCGCCGGCGTGCCCATCGCGTCGCCCGCAAGCGACGCACCGACGCGGCCCGCTTCTTCGACGATCTCGCCCCGGGCGACCACGTCGTCCACCACCAGCACGGAGTCGCCCGCTACGGCGGGATGGTCAAGCGGGCGATCGGCGGTGTCGAGCGCGACTACCTGCTGCTCGAGTACCGCGGCAACGACAAGGTGTATGTGCCGTCCGAGCAGATCGACGTCGTGCGCCACTACACCGGTGGGGACAGTCCGACCCTGAGCCGCCTCGGTGGGGGCGAGTGGACCAAGACCAAGGCCCGGGTCCGGTCCGCGGTGCAGGAGATCGCCCAGGAGCTGGTCGTGCTCTACCAGAAGCGGATCAACACCCCCGGTCACGGCTTCGACCCCGACAGTCCGTGGCAGGCCGAGCTCGAGGACGCCTTCCCCTTCCAGGAGACCCCCGACCAGCTCCAGGCGATCACCGACGTGAAGGCCGACATGGAGGCCGACCAGCCGATGGACCGCCTCGTGTGCGGCGACGTC
Organism: Acidimicrobiales bacterium; assembly: GCA_034521975.1. NCBI lineage: Bacteria > Bacillati > Actinomycetota > Acidimicrobiia > Acidimicrobiales > Acidimicrobiales bacterium. Next base: position 227,795 of record JAXHLR010000005.1, read on the forward strand.
GGGTTCGGCAAGACCGAGGTGGCCATCCGGGCGGTGTTCAAGGCGGTGCAGGACAACAAGCAGGCCGCGGTGCTGGTGCCGACCACCCTGTTGGCCCAGCAGCACTTCCAGACCTTCAGCGAGCGCTACGCCGGGTTCCCGATCCGGGTCGAGATGCTGTCGCGCTTTCTCACCAACGCCCAGGCCAAGAAGGTCGTCGAGGGGATCCGCAGCGGCGAGGTCGATGTCGTGATCGGCACCCACCGGCTCCTGGCCGAAGACCTCGAGTTCAAGGACCTGGGCCTGCTCGTGGTCGACGAGGAGCAGCGGTTCGGGGTCACCCACAAGGAGCGGATCAAGACCCTCGAGACCGGGGTCGACGTGTTGACCCTCACCGCGACCCCGATCCCACGCACCCTGGAGATGAGCCTCACCGGCATCCGCGACCTCACCCTGCTCCACACCCCGCCGGCGGAGCGTCAACCCATCCTCACCTATGTCGGCGAGTACGACGAGCGTGCCGTCGCCGAGGCCATCCGCCGCGAACTCCTGCGTGAGGGTCAGGTCTTCTTCGTGCACAACCGGGTGCGCGACATCGAACAGGCTGCCGCCGAGGTACGCGAGCTGGTCCCCGAGGCGCGGGTGGCGGTCGCGCACGGCCAGCTCGACGAGGGCACCCTCGAACAGGTCGTGATCGACTTCTGGGAAGGCGACTACGACGTGCTGGTCTGCACCACCATCATCGAGTCCGGCATCGACATGCCGACCGTGAACACGCTGGTGGTCGACCGGGCCGACCTGCTTGGCCTCGGCCAGCTCCACCAGCTCCGTGGCCGGGTGGGACGCGCCGGCTCGCGGGCCTACGCCTACCTCTTCAGCCCCAAGGACCGGTCGCTCACCGAAGAGGCCTACGAGCGGCTCAAGACCATCGGCGAGTCGACCGACCTGGGGGCGGGCTTCAAGATCGCCATGCGCGACCTCGAGATCCGAGGTGCGGGCAACCTCCTCGGCACCGGCCAGTCGGGCCACATCGCCGCAGTCGGCTACGACCTGTACTGCCAGATGGTCACCGAAGCGGTCGCCGAGCTGAAGGGCGAGACCCCGGACGAACCGGTCGAGATCACCATCGACCTGCCGGTGCCGGCCTCGTTGCCCGCCGACTACGTCGCCAAGGAGCAGCTGCGACTCGAGGCCTACCGGCGCCTGGCGGCGGTCACCACCGAGGCCGAGGTCGACGACATCCGTGCCGAGTGGGAGGACCGCTACGGGCCGGTGCCCCAACCGGCGCTCAACCTGCTCGCGGTCGCAACGCTGCGCGCCGAGTGCGTGCGCACCGGCGTGACCGAGGTCTCGGTCACGAGCGGGTCGGGGTTCGGCGGACCCAAGCACACCGCCAAGCTCAGCCCGTTACCGCTGTTGCTCAGCCAGCAGCTGCGCCTCAAGCGGCTGTTCCCCAACTCGGTGTACAAGGAGGACCTCTCGCAGGTGCAGGTGGGGATCAAGGGCGGCACCGACCTCATCGAGGCGCTGGTGCTGTTCCTGCGCACGATCATCCCGGTCGAGGACCGCGTCGACGAGCCCGTCGGCGGGTGACTGGTCGCGGCCGGTCCCCGGTCCCTAGCATGCACTCCTCGTGACCCACCTTCGTTCCATCTCCTCTCTCCTCGCCGCGCTCGTGGCCACCGTCCTGCTCCTCGGCTCCTGCGGGGGCACCTCGGCGGCAGCGGTGTCGGTCAACGGTGTCGACGTCGACGACAGTGCCTTCCGCGACGAGCTCGACCTGTTGAGCGAGCATCCCGAGTTCGCCCAGGCCGTGTTCGGTGCCACCGTGCCCAGCGACGCCAACACCGTCGACACCGCCTTCGCGGCCGAGGTGCTGCGCCTTCGGATCCTCATCGAGCTGGTCGACCAGGCCCACAGCGACCGGGGTCTCGAGGTCACCGAGGACGACCTCGAAGCGGCCGACGACACCTTCATGGATGAGCTCCGGGTGCTGCTCGACGAGCTCCCCGACGACTACCACGACCGGTTCCGCACCTGGAACGCCCAGCTCATCAGCCTGCGTGAGGCGCTGGAGGCCGACGCCGCCGAGCGGTCCGACGAGGTCACCGATGCCGAGGTCGAGGCGTTCTACGACCAGTACCGGGCCATCTTCACCACCGAGGAGGCCTGTGCCCGTCACGTGCTCCTCGACACCGAGGCCGAGGCCGAGGAGGTGATCGCCGACCTCGACGACGGCGCGGACTTCGGCGAGGTGGCAAGCGAGCGCTCGGTCGATCCCTCCGCCGAAGCCAATGCCGGCGACCTGGGGTGCACCGGACGGGGACAGTACGTCGCCGAGTTCGAGGAGGCGGTGTGGGAGGGTCCGATCGGTGAGCTGCAGGGGCCGATCGAGACCCAGTTCGGGTTCCACGTGATCCTGGTCGACAGCAGGGGCCTGCCGAGCTTCGACGAGCTCGAACCCGACATCCGTGCCTTTCTCGAGTCGCCCGAATCTCGCGACGGCCAGCAGCTGTTGAACCTGGAGATCCAGCGCCTGACCGCCACCGCCGACGTCGAGGTGAGCTCGCGGTACGGCACCTGGAACCCCACCACCCAGTCGGTCGAACCGCCCGACGGTCCCACCACCACCACGCCCGCTCCCGGCGCGGGCGATCCGCTCGGGGTGCCCGAGCCGTGAGCCCCCGGGTCGTGGTCGTGGGCCTCGGGCCCGCGGGCCCCGACCTGGTCACCGACGGAACCCGAGCGGCCATCGAGCGCGTCGCCCACCGTTACCTGCGCACGTCGCGGCACCCGTCGGCCACCGTCGTCCCCGACGCCATCACCTTCGACCACCTCTACGAGCGGTCCGGGTCGTTGGACGAGGTGTACGCGGGCATCGTGGACGAGCTGTGCTCGGCCGCGCGCACCCATGATGAGGTGCTCTACGCGGTGCCCGGGTCGCCCGCCGTCGCCGAGCACACCGTCGAGCTGCTGTTGATCGAGGACGATCTCGACGTCGAGGTGGTGCCCGCCCTGTCGTTCCTCGACCTGGCGTGGGTGCGCCTCGGGGTCGATCCGGTCGCGGTGGGCGCACGGGTCGTCGACGGGCACCGATTCGCGGTCGAGGCCGCGGGGGAGCGGGGCCCGCTGCTGGTGGCCCAGTGTGATCGCGCCAACGTGCTCTCCGACATCAAGCTCGCGGTCGACGATCCGCCGGAGCTGGCGGTCACGGTGCTGGCCCGGTTGGGCTCGCCGGACGAATCGCTCACCGAGGTGGCGTGGGACGATCTCGATCGCCTGGTCGAGGCCGACCACCTGACCTCGCTGTGGATCCCCGAGCTCTGCGCCCCGGTGGCCGGCGAGGTGGCTCGCTTCGACGAGCTGGTGGCTCGGCTCCGGGTCGAGTGCCCGTGGGACCGCGACCAGACCCATCGCAGCCTGTCCCGGCACCTGCTCGAGGAGGCCCACGAGGTCCTCGAGGTGCTCGACGGGTTCCCCCCGGCGGCGGGCACCTTCGGCGAGCCGCCCGACCACGACGCCGAGGCGAGCCTGCGCTACGACCAGCTCGAAGAGGAGCTGGGCGACCTGTTGTTCCAGATCTGCTTCCACACTCGGTTGGCGAGCGAGGCCGGCCAGTTCACCCTCGCCGACGTCGCCCGGCGCATCCACGACAAGCTCGTCGGTCGTCACCCCCACGTCTTCGGCGAGGTCGAGGCCGCCACCGCGGACGAGGTGCTCGGCAACTGGGAGCAGCTCAAGGCGGCCGAGAAGGGGCGTGACAGCATCTTCGACGGGATCCCGCGGTCGCTGCCGGCGCTGTCGTTCGCGGCCAAGGTCGAGTCCAAGGCCGAACGGCTGGGGTTGGTGGAGGAGGTCGGTGTCGCCGGCGAGCCGGCACTCGGTGTCGGCGAGGTCGGCGAGCTGCTCTATGGCCTGGTGACCCGCGCCCGCCGCGGGGGTGTCGATCCCGAGGAGGCGTTGCGCCTCGCCGCCGACCGCCGACGGTCGCACTACATGGCCGACGAGCTGGCGGAAGGGTCCGCTCCCGCGCCGGGGGATCTTCCTGGCTGACGGTGGAGCGTGTCAGAATCGTTGGACGCCCGAATCGGCCTACCAGCAGGAGCACCACCACACGATGAGCGCGATCGACCACGTCGTGGGCCGCGAGGTCCTCGACTCGCGGGGCAACCCGACCGTCGAGGTCGAGGTCGTGCTCGAGTCGGGCGCCCGGGGGCGGGCCATGGTTCCCTCGGGTGCCTCCACCGGCCAGTTCGAAGCGGTCGAGCTGCGCGACGGCGGCGACCGCTTCGGCGGCAAGGGTGTGCTCACCGCGGTCGGCAACGTCAACGGCGAGATCTTCGAGGCCATCGACGGCTACGACGCCCTCGACCAGCGCCTGGTCGACACCACCCTCATCGACCTCGACGCCACCCCCAACAAGTCGCGCCTGGGGGCCAACGCCATGCTCGGCGTGTCGCTGGCGGTGGCCAAGGCCGCGGCCGACGAGCTGGTGATCCCCCTGTATCGCCACGTCGGCGGGGCGAACGCCCACGTGCTGCCGGTGCCGATGCTCAACGTGTTGAACGGCGGCGAGCACGCCGACAACAACGTCGACTTCCAGGAGTTCATGCTCATGCCGGTGGGCGCGGCCTCCTTCTCCGAGGCCCTGCGCTGGGGGGCACAGACCTACCACACCCTCAAGCGGGTGCTGGCCGACAAGGGCCTGTCCACCGGGGTCGGCGACGAGGGCGGCTTCGCCCCCGACCTGGCCACCAACGAGGCGGCGGTGCAGCTGCTGATCGACGCCATCGAAGCCGCGGGGTTCACGCCCGGCGACGACATCGGCATCGCCCTCGACCCGGCGGTCACCGAGATCTACCGCGACGGTGCCTACGTGCTCGCGGGTGAGGGCCGCACCCTCGACGCCGAGGAGATGGTGGCGTTCTGGGCCGACTGGTGCGACCGCTACCCGATCCTGTCGATCGAGGACGCCCTGGCCGAAGAGGACTGGGACGGGTGGGCCGCCGCCACCCGCGAGCTGGGTGGCCGGGTCCAGCTCGTCGGCGACGACCTGTTCGTCACCAACTCCGAACGTCTGCAACGGGGCATCGACGCCGGGGTCGCCAACTCGATCCTGGTCAAGGTCAACCAGATCGGCACCCTCACCGAAACCCTCGACACCGTTGCACTTGCCACCCGCACCGGATACACAGCAGTGATGTCACACCGTTCGGGCGAGACCGAGGACGCGACCATCGCCGACCTGGCGGTGGCCACCAACTGCGGCCAGATCAAGACCGGTGCCCCGGCACGCAGCGACCGGGTGGCCAAGTACAACCAGCTCCTCCGCATCGAGGAGGACCTGGGCGAGTCGGCCGCGTTCTGGGGTCGGGCCGCACTGGCGCCGAGGCGGGGGTCCTGAGCGCGGTGCGCCGCTTTCGCCGCCTCGCCTGGCCCCTGGTGGCCGTCGTGGTGATCGTCGGCGCGTTGTCGCTGTCGGCGTTCCCGCTGCGCACCCTGTTCGACCAGCGCGACGCCATCGCCTCCTCCGAGGCCGAGCTCGCCGAGCTCGACGAGCAGGTCACGGCGCTTCAGGCCCGGGTCGAGGCGTTGGACACGCCCGGCGAGATCGAGCGCCTGGCCCGCGAGCGCTACAACATGGTGCGTCCGGGCGAGGAGCCATACGGCATCCTGCCCGCGGCCCTGCCGCCGCTCGAGGTCCCTCCCGGTTGGCCCTTCACCCCGGCTCCACCGGCCACCGACTGACCGTGATGGTCCGCGTCTTGTCGGTGTGCCCGTGAGCCATCCCATCGAGGTCGAGGGGCTGGTCCGCCGCTTCGGCGACCTGGTCGCGGTCGACGGCATCGACCTGTTCGTCGAGCAGGGCGAGGTGTTCGGCTTCCTCGGACCGAACGGGGCGGGCAAGTCCACCCTGGTGCGCATGCTCACCACGCTGCTGCGCCCCACCGGCGGTGTCGCCCGAGTTGCCGGCCACGACATCCGGCGCGACGCGGCCGCGGTGCGGCGCTCGATCGGTGTCGCCCTGCAGGACGCGGCGATCGATCCGCTCATGACCGGAAGCGAGCTGCTGCACCTCCAGTCGGTGTTGCACGGGGTGCCGCGCCGCGTCGCCGAGGAGCGCAGCGGCGATCTGCTCGAACGGGTCGGACTCACCGCCGCGGCCAACCGGCGGGTCGGCACCTACTCGGGCGGGATGCGCCGGCGCCTCGATCTGGCCTTGTCGCTGGTGCACGAGCCGATCGTGCTGTTCCTCGACGAGCCCACCACCGGGCTCGACCCCACCAGCCGCATGGCGCTGTGGGAGGAGGTGCGCCGGCTCAACCAGGAGCACGGCACCACGGTGTTCCTCACCACCCAGTACCTCGAAGAGGCCGACGAGCTGGCAGGACGCATCGCCATCATCGACGACGGCCGGATCGTGCGCGAGGGGACCCCCAAGCAGCTCAAGGCCGCGGTCGGGGCCCCGACCCTCACCGTCGAGGTCGACCCCGACCATGCCGGCACCGCCACCGAGATCCTGACCCGGTTCGGCGATCCCCGCCCCGCGACCCCGCCGGTGGTGGCCATCGGACTCGCGGGCGGGGCGCGCGACATGGCCGCGGTCGTCCGGGCCTTCGACGAGGCCGGCATCGCCCTGGACCACGTGCAGCTCGACTCGCCGAGCCTCGACGACGTGTTCGCCGAAGCCACCGGCCGCCGGCTCGAAGGAGCCGACGGATGACCCTGCCGGCGGCTCCACCCGCCAGGCGCGGTCCGGTGGTGGGGGCTTCGCACGTGCTGGTGCTGTCGCGCCGGGCGGTGCTCGGCTTGTGGCGCCAACCCAACATCTGGGCGATGGGAACGCTGTTCCCGCTGCTGATCGCGGCGGTGCAGGCATCGGCGTTCTCGCGGGCGATCGACCTGCCCGGGTTCCCCGAGGTCGACTCGTTCCTGCAGTTCGTGCTGCCGGCCACGATCGTGCAGGTGGTGCTCTTCGGGAGCATCAACGCCGGCACCGACCTGGCCCTCGACATCGAGAACGGCTTCTTCGACCGGCTGGTCGCGGCGCCCACGTCGCGCATCGCCATCCTGCTCGGTCGCATGGCGGGGGCCGCCACCTTGGCGTCGTTGCAGGCCCTGCTCTACATCGGCATCTTCTCGGTCTTCGGGGCCCGGGTCGAGGGTGGAGTGCCGGCCATGGTGCTGCTCATGGCCCTGGCGGGATTGCTGGCGGTGGCCATCGGCGGGCTCGCCTGTGCCGTCGGGTTGCGCACCGGCAAGGCCGAGGCGGTTGGCAACTCGTTCCCGCTGGTGTTCATCTTGTTGTTCATCTCCTCCGCGTTCTTCCCGGTCGAGCTCATGTCGGGCTGGTACCGCACCGTGGCCGAGCGCAACCCCCTCACCGTGATGATCGACGGTGCCCGCCACCAGGTCATCGTCGGCTTCGATGTGGGCGAGGCGGCGGCCAGCCTGGCCGTGGCGCTCTCACTCATCGTCGTGTCGTTCTGGCTGGCGACGCGGATGCTGCAGCGGCGGTTGGCGGTCGCGGCATGACCGAGCGGCTCACCACCGGCGAGGTCACCGGCGAGGGCGCCGCCGCACCGCCCCGCGAGGGACGGGTGGCGAACCCGCTGCTGGTGGCGTTGCAGATCGCGCTGCGGGGCACCCGCAACACGGTCCGGATCCCCGCGGCCCTGGTCCCCACCGTGGCCATGCCCATGTTCTTCGTGGTGGCCTTCAGCGGGGCGTTCAGCGCGATCACCGGCATCCGGGGGTTCCCCACCGAGAACATCTTGAGCTGGATGGTGCCCTTCGCCATCTTGCAGGGTGCCTCCTTTGCCGGCATGGGCACCGCGTTCAGCACCGCCCGCGACATCGAGGACGGCTTCTACAACCGCCTGCTGCTCGCCCCGACGCGCCGGTGGGCGCTGGTGCTGGGTCCGATGATCTTCGCCGGGCTGCGGGCCCTGATCCCGTTCGTGGTGGTGGTGCCGGTCGCTCTCGTCGCGGGCATCTCGGTTCCCGCCGGGCCGGTGGCGCTGGTGCCGCTCGCGCTCGGGTGTGTGGGGGTCGGTACGGTTGCCGGGCTCTGGGGGCTCGGCATCGCCTATCGGTTCCAGTCCCAGCGGGCGGGCGCCATCGTGCAGCTCGGCATCTTCTCGGTGATGTTCCTGTCGATCGGGCAGGCACCGCTGGAGGTGATGGAGGGCTGGCTGCACACCGTCGCCCGGGTCAACCCCATGACCAACGTGTTGCGCTTCGCCCGCCAGGGGTTCATCGGCGACCTGAGCTGGGCCGACACCTGGCCCGCGCTGGTCGCCTTGGCGCTGGCGGTCGTCGCCCTCGGCGCCTTCGCGGCCCGTCAGTTCCGCCGCCTCTTCCCGTGAGCGCCGAGGTGTTGGCTCGCGCCTACACTCGCCGTCGGAGGGCTACATGAACGTCACCATCACCGTCAACGGCACCCAGCACAGCGCCGAGGTCGAACCTCGCACGCTGCTCGTCCAGTTCATTCGCGATCAGCTTCGGCTGACCGGCACCAACATCGGCTGCGACACGTCGTCGTGTGGGGCCTGCACGGTGCTGGTCGATGGCGAGTCGGTGAAGTCCTGCACCGTGTTCGCCGCCCAGGCCGACGATGCCGACATCACCACCATCGAAGGTCTCGCCGACGCCGACGGAACGCTGCACCCCATGCAAGAGGCGTTCCGCCAGCACCACGGCCTGCAGTGCGGCTACTGCACGCCGGGCATGGTCATGGCCGCGGTGTCGCTGCTCGACGAGAACCCCGACCCGACCGAGCGCGAGGTCAGGGTCGGCCTCGAGGGCAACCTGTGCCGCTGCACCGGCTACCACAACATCGTCAAGGCCGTGCTGGCGGCGGCGTCGGGCGACCCGTCGTCGGAGCCGTCGTTCACCCCGGTCGATCTCACCGCCGGGGGTGGCTCGTGATCCCCGCCACCTTCGACTACGTCCGGGCCGACTCCGCCGAGGCTGCGGTCGCGGCCCTGGCCGAGCACGGCGACGAGGCCAAGCTGCTGGCCGGGGGCCACTCGCTCATCCCCATGATGAAGCTGCGGCTGGCCGTGCCCGCCGTGCTGGTCGACATCGGGCGTCTGGCCGACCTGTCCTATGTGCGCGACGCCGGCGACCACGTGGCCGTCGGTGCGCTCACCCGCCACCACGATCTCGAGACCAACGAGCTGTTGCACACCGAGGTGCCGCTGCTGGCCAACGCCGCCCACCATGTCGGCGATCCCCAGGTGCGCCATCGGGGCACCATCGGCGGGTCGCTCGCCCACTCCGATCCCGCCGCCGATCTGCCCGCCGTGCTCCTGGCCCTCGACGCCACCCTGGTGGCCGCCGGCCCCGGTGGGTCCACTCGCGAGATCGCCGCCGCCGACTTCTTCACCGGCTACTTCGAGAGCGCGCTGGGCGACGACGAGCTGCTCACCGAGATCCGGGTGCCGAAGCTGGCCGGTGTCGGCTGGTCGTTCCAGAAGTTCAACCGGCGCGCCCAGGATTGGGCCATCGTCGGGGTCGCCGCGGTGCACGGCGAGGGCCGCACCGGCATCGGCCTGGTCAACATGGGGTCGACCCCGTTGCGGGCTGCCGCCACCGAGGCGGCGCTGCGCGACGGTGCCAGCGTGACCGACGCCGCCGCCATGGCCGACGAGGGCACCGAGCCCTCGGCCGATCTCAACGCGTCGGAGGAGTACCGCCGGCACCTGGCCCGGGTGCTGGTGCGGCGGGCTCTCGAGGACGCGTCGGGCTGATCGCGCCGTCACCACGTGGCGGGAACAGCGGCGCCTCCCCGGTGGTTGAACTCTGTACCAGCCATGGAGGACCGATGGACGCCACCGACACGATCACGATCCGCGCCCCCGAAGACCGGCGGCCAGGCTGGGCCCGGACGAGTCGCTGACGGTGCCCGGCGGCGACCATGTGCACCTCTTCGTGGCCATGGGTTCGGCCGCGCTGGACGGCCGGGAGATGTCGCGGGGAGCGGCCGCCCGCCTCACGGCGGCCGGACCGGTCGAGCTCACCGGTGGCCCCGACGGAGCCGAGACACTGATCTGGGTGACGGCGTAGGTTCGTGCGGTTGCGCTCTACGCTGGCGGTGAGATGAGCAACGATCCCGACACCACCGCCACCTCGACTTGGGGCGTCCCCGACTCGGTCGACGAGGTCGTCCACGCTCTGGCCGACAACGACTACCTTGCCGACGAGGGTCTGGCCACCGCAGTGTTCTTGTCGTTGCGCCTGCATCGCCCGTTGCTGCTCGAGGGCGAGGCCGGTGTCGGCAAGACCGAGGTGGCCAAGACCCTGGCCCGCTGGAGCGGCGGCGAGCTGATCCGGCTGCAGTGCTACGAGGGCATCGACCTCGCCCAGGCCGCCTACGAGTGGGACTACTCGCGGCAGCTGCTGCACCTGCGCACCGCCGAGGCGACCGGGGCGGCCTCTTCCGCGTCGACCGACGCGCTCGAGGACGAGCTGTACCACGAACGGTTCCTGGTCCGCCGGGCCCTGCTCCGCGCGCTCGATCACGGCGATGGACCGCCCCCGGTGCTGTTGATCGACGAGCTCGACCGCGCCGACGACGAGTTCGAGGCCTTCCTGCTCGAGATCCTCTCGGACTACGCCATCACCGTGCCCGAGCTGGGCCGGTTCGCGGCCGCGGTGCCGCCGATCGTGGTGATCACCTCCAACCGCACCCGCGACCTGCACGATGCCCTCAAGCGCCGTTGCCTCTACCACTGGGTCGAGCACCCCGACTTCGACCGCGAGGTCGCGATCGTTGGACTCCGCGCCCCCGAGGTGCCCGACCGCCTCGCCCGCCAGGTCGCGTCCGCCACCGCCACCATCCGGGACCTGGGGCTCTACAAGCCGCCGGGGGTGGCCGAGACGATCGACTGGGCCTCGGCGCTGGCGCTGCTCGGCCGGGGTGAGCTCACCGCCGACACGATCGACGCCACGCTCGGCACCGTGCTCAAGTACCGCGAGGACCAGGAACGGGTCCGCACCCACGGACTCGAGGTCCTGGTCACCGAGGCCATGGCCCGCCATGGCTGAGCTCGACGCCACCGTCGCCGCTGGTCGCGAGGGTGGCCCCGCGAGCGACCCGACCCCCGAACCGGTGGTCGTCGCCTTCGTCGCCGCCCTGCGCCGAGCGGGGGTCGCCATCCCCGTTGACAGCACGGTCACCTTCTCCGAGGCGCTCGCCGAGGTCGGCGCCACCGACCGCAACGCCGTCTACTGGGCCGGTCGGGCCACGCTGGTCACCCGGCCCGAAGACATCGAGCCCTACGACCAGGTCTTCGCCGCCTTCTGGGGCGAGGGCCCCGCCGCGCTGCTGCGGTCGGCGTCGGCGCCCACCCCCACCACGTTGGTCCTCGACGATACCGACGACGCATCCGAACCACCGACCGACGACGGTGACGACGACGAGTCCGAGGAGATCCAGGCGGTGCGCTACAGCCCGGCCGAGGTGCTGCGCCACCGCGACTTCGCCGAGTGCAGCGAGGAGGAGCTGGCCGAGGCGCACCGCCTCATGTCGCTGATGGGCCTCGGTGTCGCCCGCCGGCCGTCGCGCCGGCACCGTCCCACCACCGCCCGCCACGGCCGCCCCGACCTTCGCCGCACCGTCCGCCAGAGCATGCGCACCGGCGGCGAGACCCTCCGCCGGGCCCACACCAGTCCGAGCGACCGACCCCGCCGGTTGGTGCTGCTGGCCGACATCAGCGGGTCGATGGAGCCCTACTCCCGCTCGCTGCTGCGGTTCGTGCACGCCGCCGCCACCGGGCGCACCCGTGTCGAGGCGTTCGCCCTCGGGACCCGCCTCACCCGCCTCACCCGCGAGCTGTCCACCCGCGACCCCGACGCCGCGCTCGAGCGGGTCGGATCCGCGGTCGACGACTGGGCGGGCGGCACCCGCTTGGGCGACATGCTGGCCGAGTTCAACGACCGCTGGGGGGTTCGGGGCATGGCCCGGGGTGCGGTGGTCGTGATCCTCTCCGACGGCTGGGACCGCGGCGAGCCCGACCAGCTGGCCGAGCAGATGCAGCGCCTGTCGCGGGTCGCCTACCGGGTGGTGTGGGTCAACCCGCTGAAGGCGACCCCCGGCTACGAGCCCCTGGCCAGGGGCATGGCCGCTGCGCTGCCCTACGTCGACCGCTTCATCGAGGGCCACTCCCTCGCCGCCCTGGAACACCTCGCCAAGGAGATCGCCGCATGAAGGAGATCCTCGCCGACATCGACCGCTGGCGGACCGCCGGCAAGAAGGTGGCCATCGCCCGAGTCGTCGACATCGACGGGTCGGGCCCCCGCCTGCCCGGGGCCGCCATGGCGGTCAACGAGGACGGAGAGGTCGCCGGTTCGGTGTCGGGCGGCTGCGTCGAGGGGGCGGTGGTGACCGAGGCGCTCGAGATCCTCGAGGGGGCCGAACGGCGGATCGTCACCTTCGGCTACAGCGACGACGACGCCTTCGCCGTCGGGCTCACCTGTGGCGGCACCGTGCACCTGTTCATCGAGCCCCTGGACTGGTAGTCGTGCCCGATTCGGCCATCTACGACACGCTCCACGCCGCCCTCGATGTCGAGGAGCCCGTGGCCCTGGCCACCGTGGTGCAGGGACCCGACACCGGCGCGAAGCTGCTGGTCGGCCCCGGACGAGACCCGATCGGCAGCCTCGGCGATGCCGACCTCGACCGGGTGGTCGTCCGTGACGCCCTCGGCGAACTGGAGTCGGGCCGGACCGGGGTCCGCCACTACGGCCCCCACGGCGAAGCCCGCGAGGACGAGGTGTGGGTGTTCATCGAGTCGTTCGCTCCGCCGCCGCAGATGTGGATCTTCGGCGCGGTCGACTTCACCGCTGCCCTGGCCAAGGTGGCCAAGGTGCTCGGCTACCGGGTGGTGGTCTGCGACGCGCGGTCGGTGTTCGCCACCCCGCAGCGGTTCCCGATGGCCGACGAGGTGGTCGTGGCCTGGCCCAACGACCTGATCGCCGAGCGCGGCCACGAGCTCGGCCCCCGCGACGCCATCTGCGTGCTCACCCACGACGCCAAGTTCGACGTGCCCGCCATCGTGGCGGCGCTGCCCACCGCGGTCGGCTACCTGGGGGCCATGGGGTCGCGCCGCACCCACGCCGACCGCTGCGAGCGCCTGCGCGAGGAAGGGGTCACCGAGGGCGAGATCGCCCGCATCATGGGTCCCATCGGTCTCGACATCGGTGCTCGCACCCCGGAGGAGACCGCGGTGTCGATCGTGGCCGAGATCATCGCCGCGCGGACCGGCCGCGACGCGCCGTCGCTGCGCGACACCAGCGGTGACATCCACCGCTGAGGGCGCGACCACCGCCGCGGTGGTGCTCGCCGCGGGGGGCGGCACCCGGTTCCGGGGCACGGCCAACAAGCTGTTGGCCGACCTCGACGGCCGGGCCCTGGTTCGTCACGCCGTCGACGCCGCGCTCGCCGCCGGGCTCGACGAGGTGATCGTGGTGACCGGAGCGGTCGATGTCGCCCCCTACCTCCCGCCTGGTGTCCGGGTGGTGCACAACCCCGAGTGGGCCGAGGGGATGGCCACCTCGTTGCAGGCCGGCATCGCCGCTGCTGAGGGGGCGGGACACGACGCCGTGGTCGTCGGCCTCGGCGATCAGCCCGGGCTCGGCCCCGAGCCGTGGCGGGCGGTGGCCGCCGCCACCAGTCCCATCGCCGTCGCCACCTACCACGGACGGCGCCGCAACCCCGTCCGGCTGCACCGTGAGGTGTGGCCGTTGCTGCCGACTGCCGGCGACGAGGGGGCGCGGGTCCTGTTCCGAGTACGGAGTGACCTCGTGGGCGAGGTACCGTGCGTGGGCGAGCCCGCCGACATCGACACGCTGGAGGATCTCGAGCGATGGAACTGACGAACGATTTCGAAGTTGCGGTGCCGGTCGAAGAGGCCTGGTCCGTGCTCACCGACATCGAGCGCATCGCGCCGTGCATGCCCGGGGCCGAGCTCCAGGAGGTCGAGGGCGAGGAGTACCGCGGCATCGTCAAGGTCAAGGTCGGGCCCATCACCGCCCAGTACAAGGGCAAGGCCACCTTCCAGGAGAAGGACGACGCCCAGCACGTGGCGGTGCTCAAGGCCGATGGCCGCGACACCCGCGGGCAGGGGAACGCCAATGCGCTCATCACCGCCCGGCTCGAGTCAGCGGGCGAGGGCACCAAGGTCAGCGTCCACACCGATCTCACCGTCACCGGCAAGGTCGCCCAGTTCGGGCGCGGGGTCATGGCCGACGTGAGCGCCAAGCTGTTCGACCAGTTCGTCGAGAACCTCGAGACCACCGTCCTGGCCGGCGACACCGGTTCGTCCGGAACCGGCTCGTCGGGCACCGGTTCATCGGGCGCAGGCGACGAGCACGTGGTCGAGGCCGCCGAGGAGGAGACCACCTCGGCCAGCGTCGGCACGCCATCCGAGGACGGGGTGCGCCGCATCGATCAGGCCAGAGCCGAACCGGTCGATCTGATGAGCACCGCCGGGGCGCCGGTCGCCAAGCGGGTCGTGCCCGCGGTCGCCGCGCTGGTGATCCTGCTCATCCTGTGGCGGTGGCTCAACGACCGGTGACCACCGCCGATCACGACGCCGTCGAAGCCCTGCTCGGGCGGGTTCCCCGGGGACTCTACGAGGTGGCCGTCCGCGACGACGAGGGCTCACCGGTGGTGATCTGCAACGCGCCGCTCCTCGACGACGGCACCCCCATGCCGACCCGCTACTGGCTGGTCGGCGAACGCGAACGGGTGCTGGTCGGTCGCCTCGAAGCCGACGGTGGGGTCCGCCGCGCCGAAGCCGCGGTGGCACCCGACGAACTGGCGGCCGCTCACGAGCGCTACGCCATCGAGCGCGACGCTGCGCTCGGCGACGACCACGACGGACCCCGCCCCTCCGGCGGTGTCGGCGGTACCCGCCGGGGTGTCAAGTGCCTGCACGCCCACTACGCCTGGTACCTGGCCGGCGGTGACGATCCGGTCGGTCGTTGGGTGGCGAACCGGCTGGCCGAGATCGATCCCGCGGACCCGGTCGAGGAGGTGCGACGGTGAGTCGCCCGGTCGGTGTCGTCGACTGCGGCACCAACAGCATCCGCCTGCTCGTCACCGACGGGGCGAGCGACCTCGAACGCCAGGCCACCATCACCCGTCTCGGCGGCGGGGTCGACCGCACCGGTCGCCTTGATCCGGCCGGCATCGACCGCACCGTCGAAGTGCTCGAGACCTACCGGACGCTGCTCGACCACCACGGTGTCGACGCGGTGCGGGTGATCGCCACCTCGGCCTCGCGCGACGCCGCCAACCGCGACGAGTTCTTCACCCGGGCCGAGACCGCCATCGGTGCGACCCCCGAGCTGCTCACCGGCGAACAGGAGGCCGAGGCCGCGTTCGGTGGGGCCACCGCCGACCTCGACGCGTCCGACGGTCCGTTCTGCGTGATCGACCTGGGTGGCGGCTCCACCGAGTTCGCCATCGGCTCCACCTCGCTCGACCAGGTCCTGTCGCTCGACATGGGATCGGTGCGCTTCACCGAGCGCTACGTCGAGCACGACCCGCCCCGGCCCGAGGAGCTGGTGGCCTGTCTGTCGGTGGCCGAGGCCCACCTCACCGACGTGGTGCGCGAGATGCCCGACATCGCCGAGACCCGCACCTTCATCGGGGTGGCCGGCACCATCACCACCATGGCCGCGGTCGAGATCGGACTCATCACCTACGACCCCGAGCGCATCCACCGGTTCGAGCTCACCAGGCCCGCGGCCGAGGACGTGTACCGAACGCTGGTCACCGAGGCCTTCGACGATCGGGTCCACAACCCCGGGTTGCAGCGCGAACGGGCCGAGGTGATCGTGGGCGGCAGCGCGATCGTGGTCGCCATCATGCGCTACTTCGGCAT
Source organism: Acidimicrobiales bacterium (assembly GCA_034521975.1). Taxonomy (NCBI): domain Bacteria; kingdom Bacillati; phylum Actinomycetota; class Acidimicrobiia; order Acidimicrobiales; species Acidimicrobiales bacterium. The sequence goes on from JAXHLR010000005.1 coordinate 243,670, forward strand.
CGATCCGCTGGTGGTCTCCGAGCGCGACCTGCTCGACGGGCTCGCGGCGGGCCTGCTGGTCGGTAATGTCGGATCCGATGCCCCATAGCGATCGAGTCCTCATGGGCCCCGGGCCCGGAAATCCCTACCCCGAGGTCGTCGAGGCGATGGTTCGACCGGTGCTCGGCCACCTCGACCCCGAGTTCCTCGAGCTGCTCGACGAGACCAACGAGCGGCTGCGGCAGGTGTGGCGCACCTCCAACCCGCTCACCTTCCCCGTGAGCGGCACCGGGTCGGCGGGCATGGAGGCGGCGTTGGTGAACGTGGTCCGTGACGGCGACCCGGTCGTGGTCGGGGTCAACGGGGTGTTCGGCGAGCGGCTGTGCGACGTAGCTGCCCGCTGCGGCGCCGAGGTGATCCGGGTCGAGGCACCGTGGGGGCAGCCGATCGATCCTCAGGCCCTGCTCGACGCCCACCCGGCGCCGGCGGTCATCGCCGTGGTCCACGCCGAGACCTCCACCGGGGTCCGCAACGACGTGGCCCCGCTGGCCGAGCGACCCGAGGGCACCCTGCTCGTGGTCGATTGCGTCACCTCGCTGGGCGGCATCCCCGTCGAGGTCGACCGGTGGCGGGCCGACCTCGCCTACTCCGGTACCCAGAAGTGCCTGGGCGTGCCCCCGGGTCTGGCGCCGCTCACCGTGTCGCCCGCCGGGGTCGAGCGGGTGGTCGAGCGTCCCCGGTCGTGGTACCTCGACCTCAACATGATCGCCCGCTACGTGGCCGGCGAGGGGGCCAGGGCCTACCACCACACGGCGCCGATCTCGATGATCTATGCGCTCCACGCCGGGTTGGGGTGCCTGCTCGACGAGGGGCTCGAGGCGTCGTGGGCGCGCCACGATGGGTGCGGTCAGGCGCTCCAGGACGGGCTCGAGGCCATGGGTCTGTCGTTGTTCGCGGCCGACGGTCACCGGTTGCCCGAGCTCACCACCGTGTGGGTCCCCGACGATCTGCCGGCGGGCCTCGACGACGCCGAGATCCGCCGTCGGCTGCTCGACCGCTACGGGATCGAGATCGGCGGGGGGATCGGCGAGTTCGCGGGGCGGGTGTGGCGGATCGGTCTCATGGGCCACACGGCCCGCCCCCGCAACGTCACCCTGCTGCTCGCGGCCCTGGGCGAGATCCTGGGTCGATGAGCCCCCTGTTCGGCAGGCGCATCCTGCTGCGTCCGCTCACCCTCGGCGACTTCGAGCAGTGGCGCGAGGTGCGGCGCCACAACCACGAGTGGCTCACCAAGTGGGAACCCCAGCGCGTGCCCGGTCACCCCGACCCGATCGAGGATCGAGACGCCTTCGCCGTGCGCTGCAGCGCCCGCCAGCGAGAGCGCCAGCTCGGCACCGCCTATGGGTTCGCCATCTTCATCGACGGGGACTTCGCCGGGGAGATCAACGTGTCGTCGGTGCAGCGCGGCCCGTTCCAGAGCGCCTATGTGGGCTACTGGATCGATGAGCGCCACGCCGGTCACGGCTACATGCCCGAGGCGGTGGTGACCATCATGCGGTTCGCGTTCGAGGACCTGAACCTGCACCGCCTCCAGATCTCGATCATCCCCCGCAACATGGCGAGCCGTCGTGTCGTCGAGAAGCTCGACCTGCGGTGTGAGGGGCTGGCCCAGCGCTACCTGGAGATCAACGGGGTCTGGGAGGACCACCTCCGCTATGCCATCACCGCCGAGGAGTGGCAGGAGCGGGGCGAGACCCTGGCCCGCGACTGGCTCAACTGATGGTGGCAGTCAGTCCTGATCGGATGAGGTCGACTCGGGTTCGCGGACCACGGCGGGGGAGTGGCGGAAGAACGTCTCGACGTCGCGCTCGTAGCGGAACTCGGGGCGGCGCGGGCCGACCGTGTCGTGCAGCCGCATGGCCTCGGCGAAGGCCTTGACCGTGGCGGCGGTGGTGTACTCGTACTCGAAGCCCAGGTCCTTGAGCCGCTGGTTGTCGACGCCGCGGCCATAGCGCAGCAGCGACAGCAGCTCGTCGGGCAGGTCGATGCCGACCGGTCGCAGGGCCCGCCCCACGATGCCGGTGCCCCACGGGCTGATGGGCGCGGTGCGCTTGCCGCACAGCGCGACCACCTCGCTCCAGGGCATGACGCCGTCGCCGGCGACGTTGTACACGCCGCTGAGGTGGTGGCGGAGGGCGAACACGATGGCCCGGATGACGTCGTGTTCGTGCACGAACTGGAAGCGCGGGTCGAACCCGGCGATCTTGGGTACGAGTGGCAGCTGCAGGGCCCGGCTGATGGGGGTGACCAGCTCGTCGCCCAGCACCTTGCAGAACCGCAGGAGGGCGAGGTCGACGTGTGGGTTGTCGGCGGCGAAGTCGCGGACGTAGCCCTCGACCTCATCCAGCGACTGCTGGATGCGGGTGGAGGGCGGGCCGTGTGGTGGTGCGTCCTCGCGGAACCAGGTGGGGTCCGACGACGAGGCGCCGTAGACCATCGTGGACGACTTCACCACCAGGTTCCGCACGGTCGATGCGGGTGCGGAGGCAGCGGCCATGAGGTTCATGGTGCCGATGACGTTGATCTCGTGGATCTCGCGCTGGGGGAGCTGGCTGGCATCGACCACGAGGTGGGTGTGGACGATGGTGTCGACCTGGGTGGCTCGGACCAACCTCGACAGGATCGAGTAGCTGGCGTCGGCCCGCACGTACTCGGTGCGCTCGAGCGGGACCTTGGGGGTGTCGACGCCGAGCCCGACGATGAGCTCTACATCGGGGTCGCGTTCGAGAGCCTGGGCGACCCGCGCGCCCCAGAACGATCCGATGCCGGTGATGAGGACACGGCGTCCCATCAGCGGGTGCTCCTCACCCGAACCAGATCGACTGGCGGGTGCTCAACATGTCGTAGAGCGCCGACTGGATCTGTTGGCGGATGGCCTCGGACTCTTCGAGGACCCGGCTGCGCGAGTAGCGGTCCTGGTCGGGTGCCACGTCGAAGGAGATGGGGTCGAGGACCCGGAGCCGGAACTTGGCGGGGAAGTAGCCGATGGTGCCGAGCACCGGGCCGAGCACCAGGTGGTTGGCGGTGACGGGCAGGTAGGGGAGGCCCAGGGCCCGGCCCAGGGAGGTGGACCGGGCCACGATCGGCATCGACTCCTCGGCGCCGACCACCGCGATGGGCACGATCGGGACCCCGGCCCGCATGGCGATCTCGACGAACCCGCCCCGACCGAAGCGCCGGAGGCGGTAGCGGGTGCGGTAGGTCTTGGCCGGGCCCTTCTCGCCCTCGGGGAACACGAGCACGAGCTGGTTCTGCTCGCGCAGCAGCCGGTAGGCGTTGTCGGGGTGGGCGACCACGCCCCCGAGGCGGGACCACAGGGTCCCGACGACGGGGAGGTTGCGGAACATGTGGTCGGCCAGGCCGTAGACGGGTCGGCCGAGCTCGGATTCGATGCCGTGCATGATGACCGGGGCGTCGGAGGGGATCGCACCGGCGTGGTTGGCCACCAGCAGGGCGCCGCCGGATGTGGGGATGCGGTCGAGGCCCTCCCACTCGACCCGGAACCACTTGCGGTAGACCGGGTCGTAGACGCGGCGGGCCAGCTCGCGCCAGTGCTCGGAGCGGCCCCACTCGTCGACGTCGCCGAGTCGGTCGGGGTCGGCGTCGGGGCGCGGGTCCTCGTCGGCCAGCGGCGGGAGCTGGACCAGGGCGGTGCTGGGCTCGCCGCTGGCGGTCTCGGGACGGGGGACCATGTCGCGATGGTACCGGGTGCGGTTCGGCACCCTCAGGCGAGGTCGTCGAGCTCGAGGTGGGCGCGACCGGCGTCGCAGTCGGCGAGCACGATGCACCACCGGCACGCGGGGCCCGGCCGCAGCTGAGGTTCGACGGTGCCGTGGGCGAGGTTGACCAACCGGTCGACGCCGTCGGCGACGCGGGCCACGGTGGCTTCGAGGAGCCCGACGGTGACCGCTTCGGCTCGGGGTGTGCCGCTGTCGAGGTAGTAGGTGGCGACGAGTCGGGGCGGCACGCCGAGGCGGATCGTCTCGAGCAGGGCGTAGAACCGCAGGTCGTCGAGGTGCACGGGGGCGAACCCGCCGGTCTTGAGGTCGATGAGGACCTTGCCGGCGGTGGTGCCGCGAGCCTGGCCGAGGCTGAGGTCGACCTTGCCCGAGAGCGCCAGACGGCCCTCGAGCAGGTCGACCCGGGCACGGGACTCGGTGACGGGACGCCATCGGGACTGCAGGGGAGGAAAGCTCTCGAGGAACTTGGTGACCCGGTCGAGGGCCTCGCCCCGCAGCTCGGCCAGGTCGACCTCGCCGGCCCGCTGGAGGAACTCGGCCAGGGTGCCGCCGTCGTTGGCGAGTCGGGCCATGGACTCGTCGACCAGCTCGGTGGGGGTGGGGCGTCCCCGCCAGTGGACCGACAGCTCGATGGCCTTGTGGGCGACGGTGCCGCGGGCGGTGGGGACCGACCACTCGAACCCCGCGTCGTCCTCGGCCAGCATCCGGACCTCGCAGCCGTGCACCGACCCGAGCTTGTGCTTGGACACGAAGAAGGTGTCGTCGGGGTCGAGGTCGCCGGCGAGGTGGGCGAGCTGGGAGTCGAGCTCGGCTCGCAGCTCGTCGCGGAGGGTGGGGTCGAAGGTGGGTCGCTCGTCGGCGGGGGCGCCCAGCAGGTCGAGGACCTGCTGCTGGGCGGGGTTCAGCGCTGGTGGGGCGAGCCCGTCGGTCGACACGGCCCCACGGTACCGGCCCTCGCTCACGGCGCACCGGACGCTTCGGTGTCACACGGGGTGGGGAAGATGGTCGGGATGAAGGACACGACCTCACGTTGCGGCCAGTCCGGCTCCGCCGGCACCGCGGTGCGCTTCGCCGCCGCCGCCCGTGCCCTGGGCGAGGCGGCGAGGGCCAGATCGCTCACGGTGCCGGCGTTTCGCAGCCCGCCCCGGCTCGGCGGGGTCGACCGCACCATCCGCCGTCGCCGCGATGGCGGGAGCACCATCGCCATTCACCTGAAGGACCGGCCGTGGCCCGCGGTGCTGGCCGACATGATCGAGGGCGTGGTGGTGGCCAACGGCCTCGACGGAGCCGACGCCATGCGGGTGCGTACCGCCCTGTGGGCCGCGCTCGACGACGACCACGAGGCCGACGCCGCGTAGCCCCCGGCTCGTCGGGGTAGCGTGGCCCGACCGCCGGGCGAGTGGCGAAATCGGTAGACGCAGCTGGCTTAAACCCGGCAGGGCTCTCGAGCCCGTGGGGGTTCGAATCCCCCCTCGCCCACCAAGAAATCCCTGGTCAACAGGGGTTTCGAGGACGACTGATCGGCCGATCTCTACCGGATCTCTACCGTTGAAGATTGAACAACCTGCGGCGCAGATCGCCGGACCGGTCCAGGTCGTGCGGCGCGGCTCCCGGCCGGCTGCGGCCATCTCGATGACCGAGGCGCATCACAACAAAAATGAAAAGGGCCCCGTGAGTTCCGGGGCCCAAATACCGCAGGTGCTTCGGTTGCATTCGGCTGACGCCTACTAACCGAACCTGCGGCACTCGCCATGGTACCAGTGGATCAGATCACCGTCACGTAGTTCGTGAATGACCGTCCCGTGCACGTGTTGGAGAGGACCTTGGCCGGGCGGATCGACGCGAGGTGGGCGTCGAACGCCGCCATGGCGGTATCGCCCTCCACAGCCCGCCGCCGAACGGCTGCGACCACATCGGCGACTTGCACGCCCTCGTTTCCATGAGAGCTCGCGTAGTAGACGCCCGGGTGGACTCGGAGCTTGCGGGAGGCCGCGAAGCTCGCCACACACCGGCTCGCGTGCTGATCGAACTGGTGGGTCGACCAGTCGGCGATGACCATGCCGAGCGAGTTGGTCGCTCGGCACTCCACCTCAAAATGTTCGACCAGGCATTGGAGCTGCAGTGGCATCGTCGTGGCCAGCGTCATCGGGTGGTGGAGGTTGGCCTTGGTGATGGTCGCCGCGTAGAAGGTGCCTCCCAGGTCGCTGACGATTCGGGCCAGCTCATGGGCGAAGTTGCGGTTGTTCGCACGGTTCCAAGGGTTGGGCTTCACGAGTCCGCTCGACTTGACCTCCCAGCCCTGCGGGACGCCGCGACCTGGGTAGAAGCGAGCCTTCGCTCCGAGGACTCGTCGCGACAGGGCCGGGTAGCGGAGCGTGTCGATCGACAGTCCGGCGATGACCACCGCTCCTGAGGCGTGGCCGGCGTCGGGCTTGCCCGAGTCGTCGAGGATCAAGAGACGCGTGTTCATGCCTGCACCAGAACGAGATCGATTCGAGAGGTAGGTGCCTCAGTCATGAGTATCTTCGCCCATTCCTCGCCGAAGAACCCGAGGAGGTCCTGTGTCGGGAGGTTCAGCGAAACCTGCTCGGCCAGCTCGGCGAGAGTCGCATGTATGCCGGACATCGGTGGCATCTCCATGGATGCTGCGAAGTGCTCCAGCGCTGGGGCGATCGCTTGCGTCACCGACTGAGCGATCGATTCGTTCAGCCCGCGGAGCGCCTGCTCCATCGCGGAACCCCTGACGGCCTCGGCGAGATCGGTATGGGCGAAGCGCGCCAGGCTGGTGGCGGCGACCAGGTCGGCCAGCGTGCTCGACGTCGCGATCGTCTCAGCGAGTGAGGCGGTGTCGAGGCCAGCGAGGGCTGTGAGACGGTCGAGCAGCGCGGCGCCGTTGCCCTTGCCTACGCCGTTGCGGGCGGCGAGCGGGCCGAGCAGCTCGATCAGCCGGTCGGTGTCGAGTTGGCGGACACGGGCAGCGTCGCGCAGCACGTCGGCGACCAGACTCAGATCGGTCCGAGCCCCGACCAGGTCGGCGATGGTTCGTTCGATGGTGGTCACCGGCAGGCCATGAGCGATCGTCACGTCGCCGGGCTCGAGCTGCTGCTGGCGGTACCTGATCTCTGGCCGCTGGGTCTGACGACGGACGGGGGAGCTGAGCTCGTGCCGATCGGCAGGCAGGTCGCCCACGCCGTGCAGCGATGCGGCTGACTCACCCATGACCACCACGCCACCTACGAGGTCCCGAAGGCGGGTTTCGGCGGCGTCCGAAGGATCAGCGGCCAGCCATGCTGCGCGCAGGCTCTCGAATTCGTCAGAAGGGGCGCCGGCGTCGCGATACACCCCGTGTGCCAGCCGTTCGAGGTGACCGGCCTTTGTCAGACGGGAGAGATCGAGTCGCTGGACCCCGTGCGCGGCAGCCTGAGCCGTCGTCACCATCCCCCATTGGGATGCCGACAGCTCGGCCAGCACTCGGAGCGCCTCAGACGTCTTCATTGCTTCGATAGTATCACCTATCCCGATACTTTCCAAGCAGTCATCGTGCTGGGTGCGGATTCACTCAGGAAGTAGACCGGCGTCGCGGAGTGCACCGATGATCTCAGCGGGGGTGCCGACCGCTTCGAGGTGGACGATTTCGCGTGCGGAACTGCCGGGTTGGATGTCGATCACGCGGGCGAGGAACGGGTCGTCGGCGTCGCCAGCCACGATCACGTTCCCGGGCGCGACGCGCTGGGGATCCTCGGCTTCATCGAGGTAGGTCCACACATGGCCGGTGTCGTCGATTTGCAGGTACAGGCGTACCTATACGCCGTCGCGGAGCAGTTCGGGACGCTCCTCTACGCGATGCGCAGGCACGAACGTGGCTCGGACAGTTTCTTCGAATCGTTCGTCGCATCGCCGACCAATCTGCAGACGATCATCGGCGACGTGACAGGCGTCGACCGTACAACGCTCCTCGCCCTCGTCGGGGACCCGTCCGATGCCGTGCGGCCGCCCGATTCGGAGGCCGTCCCGTCCCTCGATCCGGCGGATGTGGCGACGGTGAACATCGGCGGGATCGAGGTGCCAGAGCGAATCATCGACGACCAGGCGTTCGACAACCTCGTGCTTCGCGCGGGGGAGCTGGTGGACCTCGTGGTGACCAACATCGGTCAGCTCCGTGAGATGGTCGAGGCTCCGGAGCCGATTCCCGGTGCAAACCGGCAGCCGCAGAGCCTGCGTGCGGTCGACAACTCATTCCGTCACGGACTGCGCCTCCTCTTCCATGAGGCATCGCCAGCGGACCGGACCTTTCGAGTCGACGCCCTGACCTCCCCACCGGAACCACCGGGCGTCGACCTCTACCTGCCAGTCCGAGGCAAAGCGGCCGCGGAGTCCATCAACTTCGCGACCATCTCGTGCACGCCTGGGCGAACCGAGGAACACCTCGCATCCCTCAGGCAGCTTTCGTTGCGCACTGGCCAGCTCGCTCGCGCCTTCGCCGGCTTCCAGATCACTGGCCGGCCGGACCAACTGCTCGCAGCTACCAGTTTGGAGCTGCCGATCTCTACCGGATCTCTACCGGACGGGTACATACGGGGGTGAACTGGCTGGTACGGGCTGGACGGCCAGGTCGCGAAACCCCTGGTCAGACGGTACGGAACGACACTCGCTGGTACGTGACGACACCCCGTTCTCCAGAGTTCGACTCCCCCTCGCCCACCACAGATTCGGGTTGCGGCCTCACGAGTCGCGGGTTCTCGAATAGAACACGGTTACACTATTTGGGTCCGGAGGCTGCGGTCCCGGAACCGACGTCGACCGGGAGGATGGCAGCTTTGGTGAAAGGCGACCGACGTAGCCGAGCGTCGATCCGCACCACGTGAGCATCGACGAAGAGGTCGAGCGGGACCCGCCCGCAAGCGAGTCTGGGTCCCCCGAGTCCCTCCCACCGCCGCGGTCGCCGTGGATCGCGGTGCTGGTGATCCTCGTCGGCAACTACGCCGCGGTGCTCAACATCACCGTCGTCGGCGTCGCGCTGCCGAGCATCGACCAGACCTTCGGCAGTGCCGACTCGCTGTCGGTCGACTGGGTGGTCACGATCTTCCTGACGGGAGTGGTGCTGGTCCTGCCGCTCACGGGCTGGCTCGCCGACCGACTCGGACGCCGGGTGTTGTACATCCTCAGTCTCGTCGCGTTCGGCGCGGGAGCCGCGCTCTGTGCGGTCGCACCCAACATGTTGGTGCTCGTGGCTGGCCGGCTGCTCCAGGGCTTCGGTGGCGGCGCCCTGATGCCGGTCGGCATGGCGATGGTCTATGACCTGTTCCCACCCCACCGTCGTGGCACCGCCATGGGCATCTGGGGGATCGGCATCATGGCTGCACCCGCAGCGGGCCCGCCGCTGGGCGGATTGATGGTCTCCACCGTCGGATGGCGGTGGATCTTCGGCGTGTTCGTCGTGGTGTCGGCGCTGGCGGTTGCCCTTGCCGTCCGTTGGCTTCCCGACGTCGGCCATCAGGAGCGACGCCGGCTCGACCCGATCGGATGGATCCTGTTGGCGGTCGGCGTCGTGTTGATCGTGCTCGGCTCCCGCCAGGGCACTGAGTGGGGCTGGGATTCGCTGATCACGTGGGCGGTGATGGGGGTGGCGGTGATCTGTCTCGTCGGGGTCGTCTTCTGGGCGCGTCGTCGCACCGACCCGATCATCGATCTCGACATGTTCGGGGTACCCACCTTCGCCATGGCGATGGTCGTGATCGCGCTGATGAGCATCGGCCAGTTCGCGCGGCTCACGTTCCTGCCGATCGAGCTGCAGGTGGTGCGCGAGCTCGACGCCCAACGGGTGGGCCTGCTGCTCGCTCCGGGGGCGATCGGGGTGGCGATGACGATGCCGATCGCCGGCTGGCTCGCCGATCGCGTTGGTTCGAAGCTGCCTGCGACTGTCGGGCTGGCGATCACCACGGTCATGATGTGGCAGCTCGCACATCTCAGCCCGGACCTGTCCCAGCGGCGGATCGTCGAGATCCTGCTGGTCCAGGGCATCGGAATGGGCCTGGTGTTCATGCCGACCACCTTGGCGGCCATGAACTCTCTCCCTTCGCGGTTCGTCGCGCAGGCCGCCGCAGTGAACAACCTGGTCCGTCAGCTCGGAGGAGCGCTGGGAGTCGCGGTGCTCAGCGCGGTGATCGTCGCCAGCGTGGGCGACGTGAGCCCGGTCGGCCTTCCCGTGGAGGAGACCCAGGCCGCCTACAACCGCGTGTTCGTGGTCGCATCGTGGTTCTTCCTGTTCGCCACGGTGGTGGCGGCGGTGTTCCTCCCGGGGCGCCGCCAAGCCCTGCAGCACCAACAGGACCGAGCCGAGGAGAGCGTCGGAGCCGGTTCGCCCCGCGAGTGACCCCGGTCAGACGCGGTCGAGGGCGAGGACAGGGATGGTGCGGTCGGTGTTCGCCTCGTAGTCGGCGAACTGTGGGAACGCCGCCTTCTGCTGCTCCCACACCCGGTCGCGCTCGGCGCCGGCCAGCTCGGTGACCCGCACCGCCACATCGGACTCGTCACCGATCTCGATGGTGGTCTCGGGGTGGGCGAGCAGGTTGTGGTACCAGTCGGGGTTGTCGGGCGCCCCGGCCTTGGAGGCGAAGATGTAGACGCGGTCGCCCTCGATCCGACACATCAGCGGATTGATCCGCTCGGTGCCGGTCTTGGCGCCGGTGTGGTGCACCAGCACCATGGGTGCGCCCTCGAAGGGGCCGCCGACCTTGCCGCCGTTCTCTCGGAACTCGGCGATGACCTTGGCGTTCCAGTCGTTCATCTCGTCGATGGAGCTCATGGTGCCTCCCCTGATCGATCCCTGATCGGTGGTTGCGCGTTGAGTGGGGGTATCGACGCCGCGACTCGGTTCCCTCTGGAGCAGCGGGGGAGGAGGTGTCAGAGATCACAGCCGTGGTGGAGCCGATCGGCGTCACTCTGCCCCTAATCTAGGGTCTGTACCGATATAGAACTCCTGGGCCCACCCCCCTCGACCCAGATGGAGAACCACCATGCATCCTCCCGCCCTCCTCCCCGAGCTGGTCAGCCGACCCTCGTCCTCGCAACTGGGCCACAGCGCGCTGCCCGATGCCCCCGTTCGGCCTCACGGACCCGACCCGCGCCTGCGCCGTGCCACCCGCGCCATGCAGCGCTCGGCCTCCTGGGTGCAGGCCGTGGCCAGTCGTCGCGGCGTCGGTCGAACCCGACCCGTCCCTGTCGTCACCACCGCAGCCGACCCCAGCTGAAGCACCGCGGCCCGTCCCTGGCGACCCACGGTGCCCGACCCCAGCCGAGGTCGACGCTGGGGATCGGGCACACTGCCACCCATGGCTCGAGTGACCCTGCAGACCATCGCCGACCAAGTCGGGGTCAGCCGGATGACGGTGTCGAACGCCTTCTCGCGTCCCGACCAGCTCTCGTCCGAGCTGCGCGACCAGATCCTGGCGGTGGCAGACGAGCTGGGCTACGTCGGGCCCGACCCGCGAGGCCGTGCTCTGGTCCGGGGGACCTCGGGCGCGGTCGGGGTCTTGCTCACCGACTCCCTCGGTGAAGCCTTCGCCGACGAGGTGGCAACCGGCTTTCTCGGGGCCATGGTCGACCAGCTGGCACCAACCGGGCTCGCCCTGACCCTGCTGGCCTCCGAGCCTCAGGGCGAGGCCGTGCCCGCTCGTGACGTCGCCATCGACGGGGCGGTGGTGTACTCGTGTCGCCCCCGCTCGAGTGCCCGTGGGTGGCTCGAGCGCCGAGGGCTCCCGCTGGTGCAGGTCGATCAGGATCCGGCGCCGGAGGTTCCGAGCGTCAACGTCGACGACCGGGGCGGGGCCCAGGCCGCGGCCCGACACCTGGTCGAGCTCGGGCACCGCCAGATCGCCGTGGTGACCGTCGCTCCCCTCGATCTCGATGACGAACCGGCGGTGCCCCACCCCCAACGCGAGCGCCTGGCCGGGTGGACCGAGGTGCTGGACGAGGCGGGGGCGGGACCCGTACCCGTGATCGAGGCCGCAGGCCACAACGACACCGACGCGACCAGAGCCGCCGGCCGGGTGTTGGCGCTCGATCCCCGCCCCACGGCGGTGCTGTGCTTCTCGGATCTGCTGGCGGTGGCCCTGGTGCAGGCCGCGCACCGCGAGGGGCTGGTGGTGCCCGGTGACCTGTCGGTGGTGGGCTTCGATGACAGCCCCGTCGCCCAGCGGATCGAGCCCGCGCTGACCACGGTCCACCAGGACATCGCCTCCAAGGGACGCCTCGCGGCCGAGCTGTTGACCGCCGCGATCGACGACCGTCGCGACGGCCGGCGCCGACCGCCCCGCCACGAGCAGCTCCCCACTCGGCTCGTCGTTCGCGACAGCACTGCACCGCCCCGGTGAGCGTCGTGCGCGAGTGTGGTCATGACAAATGGAACCAATCCGGCCCCAGGGACGTCATACAGACATGCTGAGAATGATCACACTCCTGTGCGTGGCGGTCCTGCTCGCCGCTTCCTGTGGCGACGACGGCGATGACGCGGTGGGGTCGGGTCCCGACGACCTGCCCGAGCCGGTGTGCATCGAGAACGTCGAGGATCCGGTCCCCGAGTACGTCGGATTGGGCGAGGCCGAGGCCACCGAGCGGGCCGAGGATGACGGCCTGCAGGTCCGTGTCGTCGGACGCGACGGTGAGTGCTTCGCCGTCACCATGGACATCCGCGACGACCGCGTGAACTTCGAAGTGGCCGACGACGTGGTGATCGCCGCCGCCATCTACTGATCCGGGTCGCTGGAGCCGGTCCTGCTCGTCCTCGTCGAGCACCTGGTAGCTGGCGTGCTCGTCGGCCAGCTCCATGGGTCAGGTGATCGAGGTCAGCAGACCGACGGTGGTGGTGAGGGTGCCGAGGACGCCGACGGTGACGATCATGTTGGTGCGCAGCGAGCGGTGGAGCTCGATGCGCAGGTCGGCGATCTCGGTCCGCAGGTTCGCCTGGCAGGTGTCGAGCTTGAGGTCGAAGTTGTCGGCGGTCTGTCCGAAGCGTTGGTCGATCTGGTCGAAGCGCTGGTCGATCTCTTCGAAGCGTGCGTCCATGCGGTCGGCGAGGTGGGCGAGATCGGCCTTGGTGGCGACGTCGGCCCAACCAACTGGAGGTAGTAGCTCCATGAGCGTGTCCGCTTCGTCGATTCCGATGGTCTCGTTGAGCCGTTGGTACAACTGGTGACGTGCGTGCTCGGTGGTTGCCATGGTTCGGGCTCCCGGGAGTGGCGGTCGCGAGGGAGCACAGGCTCCGAGTGCCGCTTCCACGGCGTGTCGCCATGCTAGCGATCTGTCGTGACATCCAGCGTGGGTGGTCGGCTCGCCTCAACACCATCCGCGCCAAACACCTCGGGCGAGACATCGGGGCCGGCTTGAAGAACCTGGTGGGCGGGGAGCTGCGCACCTACACCGACCTGATGACCGAGGCCCGAGGCGAAGCGGTCGGGCGCATGGTCGATCAGGCGACGAGCCTGGGTGCCAACGCGGTGCTGAACGTCCGCTTCACGACCTCCCAGGTGGCGGGGTCGGCGGCCGAGCTCTACGCCTACGGCACTGCGGTGGTGGTGGAGCCGAACGAGGGCGCCTCATTGGAGAATACGATCGAGCCGTCGGAGACATTCGAGATCTGACAGACAGCACGTCCTCAGACCGCGGCGTAGAGCTCCCAGGTGCCGGGTACGTCGTCGAGCGCGTTGGCGCCTCGTGGCTCGAAGCGCAGGCCCGAGCCCGCAACCAGGTCCCGCACCGTTCGGGTGACCCACACCTCGCCGTCGTCGGCGAGCCGGGCGACCCCGGCCCCCACCAGAACCCCGATCCCTTCGAGCTCGTCGCCGCGGCGCTCCACCTCCGAGGTGTGGACGCCGCAGCACACCGCCAGGTCGAGGTCCTCGGCGATCCGCGCCAGGCGCTGCCCACAGCGCACCGCCCGCGCCGGGCCGTCGAGGGTCACCAAAAGCCGCTGCCCGGTGGCCCGTACGATGGTGCCGCCGAGACGTCCGACCTCGCGCTCGGTCCGGTTCAGCAGCCGTTCGACCTGCCCGCGTGAGGTCTCGGCCGCCCCTTGAGCGGGGACGCCGGCCACCTCGACGAAGAGCATCGTGGCGAGCACCCGGTCGGCTCCGGTCATCGCGGGGACGCCGGTGACGAACTCGGCGACCAGATCGAGGACCGGGCCGCTGTCGCGGTAGGGCAGGTGATCGGCACCCTCCTGCTCGACGAAGCGGGCTCCGGCGACGCCCGCCGCCAGGCTCCGGCCCCGGTCGATGGGGATGATCGGATCGTTGGTGCGGTGGATAACCAGCGTCGGGGCGCCGATCGCCGGCAGCGCCGGCCGGGCGTCGATCTCGGTGGCGAGCTGCACCAACCGGGCGGCTGAGTCGGGGTTGGCCGACAGCCGCTCGTAGCGCGCCACCTGGGCCATCCCCCGCTCGTCGAGCTCCCAGGTCGGCGCCAGCATCTGGAACGTCTCACCGGTTCCCCAGCGTTCGTTCACGAACTCGGCCATCTCGTCGGCGCCGACGAACGGGTCGTGGGTGAACGAGCCGTAGATGACGAGCCGGTCGACCCGCTGGGGTTGCGAGGCGGCGAACAGCAGCGCGAGCGGCCCTCCCTCGGAGATCCCGAACAGGGTTGCGCGCGACGATCCCGCGGCGTCCATCACCGCTCCCACGTCGTCCATCCGCTCCTCGAGGGTGGGCAGGCGGCTGGGCGCCGTACGCTCGGACAACCCGGTGCCCCGCTTGTCGAACACGATCAGGCGTCCGAGCTCCGCCAGGCGGCGCGAGAACTCGGCGAGGGGCGGCAGCTCCCACCTCAGGTCGAGGTTCGACACGAACCCCGGGATGAGGACGATGTCGCCCGGGCCGTCGCCAACCACCTGGAAGGCGATGTCGTACCCGCCGCTGCGGGTGTACTGCACCGCCGGGGGAGCGCCCGTCGGCTCCGCTCCGGCGGAGGACCCCGCCGGCGAGGGTGCGGCATCGACCGACCGGCTGGGACGAGGCTCGAGCGGGGCGACGAACTGGTAGCCACGGCCATGGACGGTGCGGATCACCTCCTGGCGCCTGCCGTCGTCCTCGACCGCCCGACGGGCGTCCTTGATCCGGCTGGTCAGGGTGGCTTCGCTCACGAACCGATCGCCCCACACCTCGTCGAGGAGTTCCTCTTTGGTGACCACCCGATCGTGGTGCGCGGCGAGGTGGATCAACACGTCGAGCACCTGGGGCTCGACGGCCACCGCCGTGCCCGAGCACCGCAGCTCGAACCGCTCGGCGTCGATCTCCCGTTGGCCGAATCGCCAGATCACACCACCGCTCCGATCTCGGCGTCGGGTCCAGCCCGTACGCCGATGGTACCAATGCGCTCCCGGTCGGGTCGGGGTGACGCGGTGTGGCCGCCGACCCGCTGCGGGCCGGCGACCACACCACGGCTCACCCCGTGGTCGTCGAGATGCTCACCGGGACCGACCCGGTGACGATGTCGAACACCGCCGAACGCTTCCGGGATGCCTCGACGATCTCCTCGAGGGTCTCCGCTGGCGCGTCGCCCCGGATCTCGAAGCGCACCTCGATGTTGCCGAACCCGTTGCGAACCTCGGGGTCCAGGCCGAGCACGCCGTTGAGGTCGATGTCGCCGACGACCGTGGACCCCACCTCGTGGAGGGTGACGCCTCGGGCGGCGGCGATGTTGCCGATTCCCGCGGTCAGACACGAGGCCAGGGCGACGAGGACCATCTCGGTCGGGCTCGGGCCCTGGTCGGTCCCCACCAAGGGCAGGGGGTGGTCGGCGTCGAAGTGGAACGTCCGCTGGTGGTCGCGCTCCTCGCCGACGCCGAAGTAATCGACGACGGTGGTCTGGCTGTGCACGCCCGAGACCCACCGGTTGTGGGCCCGGAACTGGAACCGGGCCGCCTCCGGCGACTCGCGGACCGCGTCGAGGGTTGCGAACAGCGTGGCGGTGTCCACGCCGTTGCGGGTCGATGGTGTCGGGTCGGTGGTGGTCATGGTGGTCCTCCCTTTCTCGTGGGTCGTGTCTCTCTGGTGGGTCGTGCTGATCGAGAGCTCCGAGCTGGCGTCAGGCTCCCGCCGGGGCGAGCTGGGGCAGCGATGGCCGGGAAGCGAGCCACTCGGCCTCGCGGTCGTTCTCCTTGCCGAGGCGCTTCAGCAGCGCCATGAACTCCTCCGCCGGCGGATGTGTGGTGAGTGCGGCGGCCAGCTCGAGGAACGGCGCCGAGGCCTCGCGCCGGTCCCGGTCGTAGCAGGCGAGGGCCTCGTCGAGGTCCGCCCGACCGGTCAGCGCCCCGTGGACCGCCCCCGCGAGCAGCTCGGCGTCGCGGAGCGCGTCGGTCATGCCGTGACCGGTCATCGGGTCCTGGTGGAACGCGGCGTCGCCGACGAGGGCCCAGCCCTGGCCGGCGGCGCGACGGACCTGGATCGGGAAGCGAACACCGCCGCGCACACCGGTGGCGCGGCGGCGGTGGCGGGCGCGGCCAGCCAGCGCTGGGGACACCTCGTCGAGCAGCGTCTCGTGGCTGGCGGCGCGCTGGCGGCGTCCCGCGGCGAGCACCCGGTCGGCGCGCTCGGCGGGCACGCACACCCACACGTTGGCGAGGTCATCGTTGGTGGGGAAGACGCCGGCGAAGCCCGCGTCGCCCACGTGGAACTCGAAGCGGTGAGGGTCGAAGCCCTCGTAGTAGGCGTAGTGACATGAGCTGGCCGAGGGTCGCTGCTCGACGATCGGTGCCTCGACGGCACGCGCGACACGGGATCGGAGCCCGTCGGCGCCGATCACGACCTCGGCCGAGATCCGCTGCTCCCCACCGTCGGGGTCGAGCGTGGTCACCCCCGTGACCCGCCCCGTGTCGTCACGATCCAGCGAGGTGACCCGGGTCCTCAACCGCAGTTCGGCTCCCGCGGCGGCCGCCGCCGCGGCCAGCAGTGGATCGAACACCTGCCGCCGCGGCGCGAGGAGATGATCCACGCCGCCCTTGGCGTCGATCTCGCGAACCTGTTCGCCGCTCCCCGCACCCCGCAGCACTTGGCGGATCGGTGGGGCGCCGCCGGACACCACCTCGTCGAGCAGACCCCACCGGGTCAGCTGGACGACCCCGCCGCGGGCGAGGGCGTGGGTGGAGAGCGTGTCGCCGGCGAGGTCGCTCCGGTCGACGACGACCACGTCGTGGCCGGCACGGGCGAGCAGCAGCGCCGTGGCCGCGCCCGCGCACCGTGCACCGACGACCACGACGTCGGCGTGGCGGTCCACGCCGTGCTGGGGGCTGAGCGAGCGGGTGATCTGCATGTATCCCACCCTGAAGGCACCACCCCGCCCAGGCTTGGAGTCGGTGTGGGGACCACCGGGGGAGGTGTGGGGACCGCGACCCGGCCCAGAGGGGACCACCGACCCTTGTGCGGGGCGGTTCCACAACCGACGATGGGCGGGTCCCGGCGTCCTTCACGCGGCCCGCGATGGAAAGGGAGTCACCACCGTCGACGCGCTCACCGGCTGCTTCAACCGGGCCACGGTGATGCACTCGCTCGAGACCTGCGTGGCCGGCCCCGACGAGTCGATCGCGGTGGTGTTCCTCGATCTCGACCGCTTCAAGGCCATCAACGACGAGCTGGGCCACGCGGCAGGCGACGAACTGCTCGTCCTGGCCGCCGAGCGCCTCCGCCGTGCGGTCCGACCCGGTGACATCATCGGCCGCCTCGGCGGTGACGAGTTCCTCGCCGTGTGCCGCGAGGTGGTGAACAAGGAAGAGGCGATCGCCATCGCCGAGCACGTCGCCGCCTCCATGTCCCGTGAGGTCACCCTCGACTGCGGAGTGATCGAACTGCGAGCCAGTGTCGGGGTGGAGTGGTCGGGAAGCGGAGGCCACTCCGCCGACGAGCTGGTCGCCCGCTCCGACGCCGCCATGTACGAGTCGAAGCGTCGGGGCACCGGTCGCGCCGTGCCCTACTCCGAGGTGCTGCGGCGACAGGAACACCCCAACCTGGGCGAGGAGCACGCCCTGCACCAGGCGATCGAACGAGGCGACCTGCACGTGCGCTTCCAACCGATCGTGCGCCTGGCCGCCGGCGACACCATCGGCTACGAGGGCCTCGTCCACTGGGCCGGACCCGACGGCGACAGCATCGCCGCCTCGGCGTTCATCGCCATGGCCGAGGACACCGGACTCATCCACGAGCTGGGGCTGGCCGCACGCGACGAGCTCATGTGCACCGCGGCACGCCACAGCGGGCGGGTGGGCGATGCCGACCGCTGGTTCTGCAACCTCTCGGCCCGGGAGCTGCAGATGCCCGGAGCCGTCGAGTCGATCCTCGACACGATCGACCGATCGGGACTGGCTCACCGCTCGGTGGTCGTCGACTTCCGCTGCGACGTCGGCCCAGACCAGCTCGAGCGAATGACCTCGGCCCTGTCCGAGCTGCGCGCCGCGGGGGTGGAGCTCGCGATCGACGACTTCGGCGAGGGTTGGGCGCCCCTGGAGCTCCTGCGGGCCGCCACACCGACCTGGCTGAAGCTCGCCCCCTCCGTCACCTGTTCGACCACCACCGACCCCATCGCCGCCGGCATCGCCGGGGCCGCCATCGACCTCGCCGCTCGCCTCGGTGCGAGCGTGGTGGCCAAGGGGATCGAGTCGAGCGAACAGCGCGACGCGCTCGTGGAGCTCGGCATCGAGCTCGGCCAGGGGCACCTGTTCTCCCCGGCCGCCCCCATCGAGACGTTCCTCGCCGCTCGCTGAACCGCACCGCCGACACCGAGCCCCGAGCCATGCGCTCGTCGCCGGCTCAGCGCCTGGCGCGGCTCAACGCTGGGACCAGAGCTGCTCGAGGTTCACCAGCGCCGGTTCGGCGTTGGTGATCAGCCGGGTGAGCGCCGACTGCATCGTCGGGTCGTCGGCGTGGTCGCCGATGCCGCGGCCCAGGTTGAGCCGCGTCGACTCGAGCCATGCCGCCAGGTCGGGGGCTCCTCCCCAACGGGACTGGGCCAGGTTGGACAGGTAGGTGTTGGGGATCCAGTCGACGGCGTCATTGGGGTACGGGTTCGGTGGTGCGAGCCGGTTGCGGTCGGCGTCGTCGCGCTCGGAGGTCTCGAGGAACCCGACCAGCGCCGCGTTGAAGGTCGGCTGGCACATGCGGACCTGTTGCAGGGTGATCCGCCCCGGCTCGAAGATCGGGCGTGCTGTGGTGGCGCGCAGACCCGGCGCGCTGCAGTCGACGTGCACGGTGCTGGTGTCGGTGGGGATGGACCCTTCGTCCAGGGTGATCTGCTCGGTGCCGATGTGTTGCACCCGACCCCGGCGCACCACGTTCTCGATCCGCCGCAGCTGGTCGAGTTCGTAGGCACTGAGCATGGCGCACCGGAACGTGCTCGGCTCGACGTCGGGATTGAGTCGCAGGAGCTGCCCCGCCGCTTCGAGCCGGTCGAACAGCTCCTCCACGGTCTCGGCGCCGGCAGCGGCCTCCATCTGCTGAGCCTGGCCCTCGATCAGGCCCGGGAGCAGCTCGAGGGGTTGAAACGAGGCTCGGTCGAGGAACCAGGCGTCGCGTGGTTTGATCCAGCGGATGCGGTCGGGGCCGACCCCGTTCTCGAGGAGCCAGATGCAGGCGTCGATGCCGGTCTTGCCCGCGCCGACGATCGTGTAACCGCCGGCCGGGCCGTCGAGCTCGGCGAGCTCGTTGATCGGGATGAACCGAACCTCGGGGTCGATGTCGAAGGTCGGGGTGTGGGTGGCGGGAACCGGGGTCTCGAACCAAGTGGCGTCGACCACGCGCCGCCGCGATCGGACCGTGGTTTCCTCGCCGTCGGACAGCGAGACGAACCGGTGACCGTGAGGGCCCGGCCCCAGGTACTCGCAACCGCCGTAGAAGCGCACCCGCCCCGAGCCGAGCAACGTCTCGGCCAGCACGTCCCGGTAGTAGGCGTTGATCTCCTCGCCGGTGGCGCGCTCGTACAGCCCGGCGTTGGGGCCCGACGCGTCGATGGTGTCGGTGCCCAGGCTTCGCGAGCTCACCCCGTAGTTGGCCGACGGGAGGTGGAGGCGGACGAAGGGGTAGACGTCGTTCCAGTGCCCGCCCGGTTGCTGGCGCCGTTCGACCATCACCACGTCGGCGTCGCTGTGGGCGATCAGCTCGTCGACGAAGGCCAAGCCCGCCGCGCCGCCTCCGATCACCAGGTAGTCGGTCTCGATGTCGGCCACTGTCCACCCCCAGCGCGGCTTCTCACCGCAATGGTGCTGGACCATAGCAACGCCGGGCATCCGCCGCAGGTAGCGTCGGTGCAGCGACTCGCGGGCGCCGGCGCCCGACGCCCCGTTGCGTTGGCGCCGGCGCCCACGAAACCTGGGTGGGGCGATCCGCCCTGACCATACCAGCGCTATTGGCCATGTGGGGAATCTTTAGCTGTGCTTAACTGGTGGCATGCAGCATCGGACCAGCGGGATCCCCAGCCTCGATGACCTCCTCGGGGGCGGGCTGGTGCTGGGCGACAACGTGGTCTGGCTGGGTGAGGCCCGCTCCGACGTCGATGGCGCGGCGGCCGCGTTCCTCGGACCCGACGATGCGGACCGACACCTCGTCTCGCTCGGCCCGCGCGCCATCGACGTGGCCGGTGGTGTCGCGGTCCACCGAATCGATCTGGCCACCACCAGCCTCGCCGACCTCGAAGCGTTGCTCGTCGGCCACCACATCGTCGACGGTACCCGGCTCGTCATCGACGGGCTCGACGAGCTGCTCACCCATCTCGGTGCCGACGCCACCGTCGCCTTCTACCGGCGGATGTGTCCCCGGCTGCTCGACCTCGGCGCCATCGCCTACTGGACCGGCACCCGCGGCCAGCTGAGTCCCGCGGTCATCGGTGGCGTGTCCAAGATCGCACAGTGCGTGCTCGAACGGCGCGACGACCGGCTCCGGATCACCAAGGCCGAGGGCCGCCCCAATCGGGTCCAGGGCATGCTGGTCGACTTCGCCGCCGATCCCGACACCGGCTCGCTCCGGGTCGGACGCGAGCACGCCGTCGGGCGCCTCGGCGAAGGCCTGCGCCGCATCCGCAACGACCGCAACCTCACCCAGGGCCAGCTCGCCGCCCTTGCCGGCATCACCCCGGCCGCCATCTCCCAGGCCGAGACCGGCAGGCGCGGCCTCTCCCTCGACACCGTCGTGCCGCTGTGCGAGGTCCTCAGGGTCACCGTCGACGAGCTGCTCGGCGGCCAGGGACGGATCGACCATCAGTTGGTCCGCCACGACCGCAGGCGCGACGACGCCACCGGCCGCGGCACCGGGGTGGTGCCCCTCTTCGACGACCCGACCATGTCGGTGCGGGCCTTTCTCACCGTCCTCGACCCCGACGAGTCGGGCGCTCCCACCTTCGCCCACAAGGGCATCGAGCTGATCCTCGTGGCCGATGGCCTGGTCTTGATCGACCTCGGCGACCAGACCCCGGTGTTGCGGGCGGGCGACGCCCTGATGGTCAACCGGGTCCCGATACACAGGTGGGAGAACCTGCGGCGAGACCCTGCCCGGCTGTTCTGGGTCGTCGCCGACTAGCCACCGTGGCCCGGCGGCGTCGCGGCCCCGCCTACACCAGTCCGAGCGCCACCATGGCCCGGGCCACCCGCTCGAACCCGGCGATGTTGGCGCCGATCACGTAGTTGCCCTCCTGGCCGTACTCGGCGGCGGTCTCGTAGCACGACGCGTGGATGCTCTTCATGATGTCCTGCAACCGGTCCTCGGTGTAGTCGAAGCTCCACGCGTCGCGGCTGGCGTTCTGCTGCATCTCCAGCGCCGAGGTGGCGACCCCGCCTGCGTTGGCGGCCTTGCCCGGGCCGAACGCGACCCCTGCCTGCTGGAAGGCCCGGACGGCCTCGGGGGTGCAGGGCATGTTGGCACCCTCGGCCACCGCGACACAGCCGTTGGCGATCAGCTTCTCCGCGTCGCGGCCGGTGAGCTCGTTCTGGGTCGCGCACGGCAGCGCCACCTCACAGGCGATCTCCCAGATGACCGCGTGGTCCTTGTAGGCCGCCCCCGGTCTGCGCATGGCGTACTCGCTGATGCGGGCCCGGTCGACCTCCTTCACCTGCTTGAGCAGCGCCAGGTCGATGCCCGCCGGGTCGTGGATCACGCCGTCGGAGTCCGAGCAGGCCACCACCGTGGCGCCGTCCTCGATCAGCTTCTCGATGGCGTAGATCGCCACGTTGCCCGAGCCCGACACCACACAGGTCCGGCCCTCGAGATCCATGCCCTTGACGGCGAGCATCTCCTGGAGGAAGAACACCGTGCCGTAGCCGGTGGCCTCGGTCCGCACGAGCGAACCGCCCCACTCGATGCCCTTGCCGGTGAGCACGCCGGATTCCCACCGGTTGGTGATCCGCTTGTACTGGCCGAACAGCAGGCCGATCTCGCGCGTGCCGACGCCGATGTCGCCCGCCGGCACGTCGGTGTACTCGCCCAGGTGGCGATACAGCTCGGTCATGAAGCTCTGACAGAACCGCATGATCTCCTGATCCGACCGGCCCTTGGGGTCGAAGTCCGACCCGCCCTTGGCGCCGCCGATCGGCAGGTTGGTGAGCGCGTTCTTGAAGATCTGCTCGAACCCGAGGAACTTGACGATCCCGAGGTTCACCGAGGGATGGAACCGCAGCCCGCCCTTGTAGGGACCGAGCGCCGAGTTGAACTCGACCCGGAACCCACGGTTGATGTGCACCTCGCCTCTGTCGTCCTCCCAGGGGACCCGGAAGATGATCTGGCGCTCCGGTTCGCAGATCCGCTGGATGATCTTGCGCCGGGCGAACTCGGGGTGCTTGGAGATGGACGGACCGAGGCAGTCGATCACCTCGCGCACGGCCTGGTGGAACTCGTCCTCGCCGGGGTTGCGATGCAACACCTCGTCGTAGACGTCTTCGAGCTTCTCGTCGATCACTGGAGCACCTTCTGAACGGGGACAGGGGATGCGGCGGCCACAGTACAAGCACCGCTTGTCTGTCATCGAGTTGCAATAAGCGCCGCTTGTGCCATCGCGGATGACCTTCGTCCCTGTTCTCATCACTGATCGCGTAGGCAAACTGGGGGCATGGAACCCCACGCCACTTCGCCGGGACCGCAGCCCCAACTGCGCCGGAGCCGGACCGACCGGGTGATCGCCGGGGTGTGCGGTGGTGTCGCCCACCACCTCGGCCTCGACCCCGTCCTCACCCGGATCGTCATGGTGGTCCTGGTGGTCTTCGGCGGTTCCGGCCTCCTCCTCTACCTGATCGGCTGGATCGTCATCCCCTCCGAACCCGAAGGCGAGGCTGGGCCCGCCGAATCCATCCTCGACACAGCGGGCACCTGGCGCGTCGCCCTCGGCGCGGTGCTCATCGGCGTCGGCATCTTCACCCTGGTGGACCAGTTCGTCCCGTCCCTTCGCTCTCTGGTCGGGCCGTTGCTGCTCATCGCCGCCGGTCTCGGCGTGCTGCTGCTCGCCACCGACCGCCGCCCGTCGCGCCGGAGCCACCACGGCCCCGACGCCGAGGACGACGCCGAGCTCGACCAGCCCGTGGTGCTGCACCCGCCCCCGGCACCGGGAACCGACCCCCCGTCGCGCCCCGCTGTCGCCGACACGGACCACGACGCCGCCACGGCACCGGATGACCGGCCGGGCCGCATCGTGCTCGGCGCGCTGCTGATCCTCGGTGGCGGCCTGTGGCTGGTCGACCTCTCAGGTGCGGCCGAGCTCAACTGGCGGGTGGTGCTGCCCGCCACGCTCATCGTCGTCGGGATCGCCACCATGGTCCTCGCCTGGCGCGGCCGCTCCGGAGCCCTGGTCGGCTGGGGCATCGTGCTCGCCTTCGTGGTGGCCGCGGCCAGCGTGCTCCCCACCCATCTCAGCGTCTCGGTCGGGGAGCGCACCCAGCGTCCCCAGACCATTGCCGACCTGGCCGACGACTACGCCTTGGGCATGGGGACCCTCACCATCGACCTGCGTGGCCTCGACCTCGACGGCGACCGGTCGCTCGGGGCGAGCGTCGGCATGGGCGAGCTGGTGGTGTTGGTCCCGCCCGACGTGGGGCTCGAGGTCGACGCCTCGGTCGGCGCCGGCGACGCCCAGGTGCTCGACCGGTCGAACGACGGGGTCGGTGTCGGCCTCACCGCCTCGTTCCCACCCTCCGACGAGGCAGCGAGCACGGATCCGGTGACGCTCACGCTCGACCTGTCGGTCGGGCTCGGACAGATCGAGGTGCGGCGATGAACCCAAGGGTCGAACACGGAGCGCTGGTGGCCGGCATGGTCTTCGTCGTCGTCGGGGTGGCGTTCCTGCTCCAAGAGCTCGACGTGTGGGAGGTCCAGCTCCCGCACCTGCTGGCCGTGCTCCTGATCGGTCTCGGCGCGGCCCTGCTGGTGGACCGCTCCCCAGACGCGTCACCAGGCGGGGGCTGACACCTCGACGGGACGGCCCGAGGTCGCCGACTCGTAGGCCGCGACGATCACCGCCACCGCCGCTCGGCCGTCGGCCGCGTTGACGGTCGGGGTGCCGCCGGTGACCGCCTCGACGAACACCGACTCGATCCCCGGCGTCGCCTGTTCGGGTGACCGCAGCCGCTCCTCGGTGCCGTCGGAGCGGATCAGGCGGGGCGGCCCCGTGGAGTCGAGCCGCAGCGACGCGTCGTCGCCCGAGAGCTGCACCACGTTGGCCGGTCCCTCCCAGCTCGCCACCACCTCGGCGATCGCCCCCGAACCGAATCGCAGGCGGGCTTCGGCACGGGTCTCGACATCGCCCCGCTCCCCGGCGACCGCCGCGGTCACCTCTACCACCTCGGCCCCGATCGCCAGCCGCAGCAGGTCGATGATCGGAACCCCGAGGTCCATGAGCGCACCACCCCCCGACTTGGATCGTTCGAGGTACCAGGAAGCGGCGGGGTAGAGGTGGTCGGGGCCCCGGTGCCCGAGCTCCACCCGGGCCCGGGTGATCGGACCGACCTTGCCCGAGCGGGCCGCATCGGCCAGCGCCGCGTACGGACCGATGAACCGGACGCTGTGGGCAGGCACCAGCATCTTGCCCTTGCGGGCCGCCGCCTTCAGCAGCGCATCGGCCTCCTTGACCGTGATGGCCATGGGCGACTCGACCAGCACGTGTTTGCCCGCCTCGAGGGCGGCCATCGCCATCTCGGCGTGGAGATGGTTCGGCGTGGCGACGTCGACCGCGTCGATGTGGGGCGACGCCACCAGCTGGCGCCAGTCGTCGGTGGCCATCGCCTCACTGCTGGACTGGGCAGCCGCGGCTTCGGCATCGGCCAGCGGCTTGCTGGCGAAGCGGATCACCTGCGCGCCCGCCTCCTCGAGCCGTGGCAGATGCACCCGCCGGGCCGCGTCGCCACACCCGATGATCCCGATCCGCAAGCCCTCGTCCCCCCGTTGGTGCATCGTCATCGACATCAACCTCCGCCTTGGTCCATCGGCATGTCAAGCCCGCTCCTCAACCACCTCCGGTCCGAGGTTGCCGTCGTGAGCGTTGCTCTAGAGTCGTCGATCACGCAGATCGCCGCCGTGGAGGGCGGCGGATAGGGAGGTCACGCCCCATGTTCGAGACGCTCGTCGGTGCGAGTCCGGACGGTGGACGGTGAGCGCGCCGAAGGTGGCCGTGGCGCCACGATCCGGACGCTACGAGTCGTTGGTGGCCGCGGTCGAGCAGGGCGGGGGAGTGGTCGTGGACCCGACCGAGGCCGATGCCCTGGTGTGGGCCGACGCCGCGCGACCCGACCTGCTGCCAGACGTGCTGGCGTCGGCACCCCGGCTGCGGTGGGTGCAGCTTCCCTTCGCCGGGATCGAGAACTTCGTCGACCTGCTGGACCGCGAGCGGACATGGACCTGCGGCAAGGGCGTCTACGCACCACCGGTCGCCGAACACGCCCTGGCCATGACCCTCGCCGGACTGCGGCACCTCGTGGGCTATGGCCGGGCGACGCGGTGGGAGGGTCCCGCCGGCCAGAACCTGTTGGGGGCCGAGGTGGTGATCCTCGGTGGCGGCGAGATCACCCGCGTCCTGCTCGGCTTGCTCGACCCGTTCGGCTGCACCACCACGGTGGTGCGCAACCGCGACGAAGCGGTACCGGGCGCCACCCGCACCGTCGGCCCCGACCGGTTGCCCGACGTGCTCCCCGGAGCCGACGTCGTGGTGCTGGCACTGGCGCTCACCCCCGAGACCACCGGCATCATCGGTGCGGCCGAGCTCGAGCTCATGGCCGATCACGCGTGGCTCGTCAACGTGGCCCGCGGGCGCCACGTCGTCACCGACGAACTCGTCGCCGCCCTGAGCGAGGGCGCGATCGGGGGCGCCGGCCTCGACGTCACCGACCCCGAACCGTTGCCATCCGAGCACCCCCTGTGGTCGTTGCCCAACGTGCTCATCACCCCGCACGTGGGCAACACACCCGAGATGGGGGTCCCGCTGCTGGCGGCGCGGGTGACCGAGAACGTGCGCCGCTTCGCCGCCGGGGACGAACTGCTCGGCGTGGTGGACATCGATCTGGGCTACTGAGACCTGGGCTCCTGGTCGGTGATCCGATGCCTCAGATGTCTGCCTCTGATGTCTGCCTCAGATGTCTCCCGACCGGCCGGCGATGGTTCGAAACCGACTCGCCGACCGGTCCGGAGCGCTCCCCCTGATACCGAACAGTGTAGACACAGGTGTGTACACTGCACAAGCGCGACGTTGCCACACTGACCACCGAGCACGTTCCGCTCACCCGGGGGAGACCAGCGGCACGATGGCCATCGACGACACCACCGACATCGCCACCGATCACGACGGCCCCCGGCGCCTCATGGGCCGCGACGAGCGCCGCCGGCAGATCCAGCGAACCGCCGCCCGCGCCTTCGCCCGCGAGGGGTTCGTCTCCACCTCGATCGACGACGTCGCCACCGAGGCCGGCATCACCCGCGCCATCGTCTACCGCCACTTCGACTCCAAGGAGGCGCTCTACCGCGCAGTCCTTCTCGACGTCAGCGAGCGACTCGGCGAGGAGTTCCAGCGCCGCCTCGCCGCGCCCCAGAGCGGTGTCACCATCTACACCCACCTCACCGTGGCCCGCGAGGACCCCGACGGCTACCGCCTGCTGTGGGAGCACTCGCCGCGCGAGCCCCGCTTCGCCGACTACGTCGAGGACTTCCAGGAACGGTCGCTGCGTTCGACCGCCCGCCTGTTCGAGGGCCGGATCGAGGACGAGGCCAAGCGTCGCTGGGCGGTGCGCCAGACCCTGTCGCTGATCGTGTCGTCGGTGCTTCTGTGGCTCGACGAAGGCGACCCGGCCGACGATCCCGAGTTCCTCCGCTTCGCCACCGACGGCTTGTGGGCCGCCATCAACGCCTGGCGGGAGAAAGAGCCCGACCCCGCCCCCGAGCGATAGGGCTCCAGCCACCCACCGGCGCTGCCCGTGTGGTTCAGTTCTCGAGGGGGAGCACGGCCTCGGCCAGGGCCGCGAGCTCGTCGCCCCAGGTGGCCGGCTCGACCAGGGGCAGCATCACGAACTTCGATGCGCCGACCTCGGTGAAGGCCCGGATCCGATCGGCCAGAGCGTCGAAGCCGACGGGGATGATCTCGGACGGATCGAGCTCGGGGCGGCGTCGCTGGAGGAACGCCGCGATCGCGGAGGGGAGCTCGCCGTGGGCGTAGGCCAACAACACCCCGTAGTGCTCCTCCTCGATCTCGCGCTCGTGGTCGGCCGCCACCTGGCGGATGGTGGTGATCCCCTCGCCGACCTCGGACGGGGTGCAGAACGAGGGGAGCCAGCCGTCGCCCAGCCTCCCCACGCGACGCAGCTCCGAGGGGGCCACCCCTCCCATCCACACCTCGAGGGGGTCCTGCACCGGTCGCGGTAGCACCCGCACCCCTTCGAGTTGGAAGCGCTCGCCGTCGTGGTCGACGGGTTCGCCCGACCAGAGCCGGCGGATGAGCGGCAGCGCCTCGTCGAAGATCTTGGCTCGCTCCTCGCGCGTGACCCCGAAGGCCTGGTGCTCGACCGCCTCGGCCGCTCCCAACCCGAAGGCGGGGAGCAACCGGCCATTCGACATGCGATCGAGGCTGGCGAGCTGCTTGGCCACCACCACCGGGTTGCGTCCCGGCAGCACCATCACGCTCATGCCGAACTTCAGGCGGGTGGTGTTGGCCGCGGCCATGGTCATGGCCACCACCGGGTCGGGAGCCTCACCGCTGAGACGGTCAGACACCCACAACGAGTCGAACCCCAGGCGTTCGAGGTCCTGCACCAGGGAGACGAAGCGATCGGGGTCGGTGGTCTGGCTGCGGGTCCCGAGACCGAAGCCGATGCGGATCTTCATGTCCCGATCCTGTCACGTGGCGACCGGCGCGGCCGGGGTCGCTAGCGTGACCGACACGTTGGCCGACTCGACAAGGGGGACAGGGTGAAGGTCGCTCTCAGCGTGATGGACTTCCTCGACCGGGGTGCGACGGTCTACCGGGACCGTGTGGCGCTGGTCGATGAACCCGACCAGCCGGCACCGCCACTGCCGGACCTCACCTTCGGCGACCTGGCCGCCAGGGCCCGCGCCCAGGCGGCCGCGCTCGACGAGCTCGGCGTCGGGGTGGGCGAACGGGTCGCGATCGTGTCCCACAACGCCGCCCGCGTCGCCGCCTCCATGTTCGGCGTCGCCGGATCCGGACGCATCTACGTGCCGATCAACTTCCGGCTCAGCGCCGCCGAGGTGGGCTACATCGTCGACCACTGCGGGGCATCGGTGCTGCTCGTCGACCCCGAGCTGGACGAGGCGCTGGCCGGGGTGGGTGCGCGGCACCGCTATGTGCTCGGCGCCGAGTCCGACGAGGCGCTGCACGACTGGAACGCCGAACCGCGTCCCTGGGAGCCCGACGAGGACGCCACCGCGTTCATCAACTACACCAGTGGCACCACCGCCCGACCCAAGGGCGTCCAGCTCACCCACCGCAGCACGTGGCTCAACTCGACCACCTTCGGCTGGCAGGCCGGGGTCAACGACCGCGACGTCTACCTCCACACCCTGCCCATGTTCCACGTGAACGGCTGGGGCATGCCCTTCGGCCTCTGCGGCATGGGTGCCCGCCAGATCGTGTTGCGCAAGGTCGACGGGGCCGAGATCCTGCGCCGCATCGAGGCCCACGGGGTCACCCTGTTGAACGGTGCCCCGGCGGTGCTCAACGCCATCCTCGACGCCGCCGTGGACTGGGACGGGCCGATCCCCGGGCGCGACCGCGTGCGCATGATCGTCGCCGGCGCCCCGCCACCCACCCGGACCATCGAGCGGGCCATGACCGAGCTGGGGTGGGAGTTCATCCAGATCTACGGCCTCACCGAGACCTCGCCGCTGCTCACCATGAACCGCATGCGCGCCGAGTGGGACGACCTGCCCGCTGCCGAGCAGGCCGCCAAGCTGTCGAGGGCCGGCGCCCCGGCGCTCGGCGTCCGCCTGAGGATCACCGGCCAGGGCGAGGTGGCCGCACGCAGCAACCACGTGCTCGAGGGCTACTGGGAACAGCCCGAGGCCACCGACGCAGCCGTCGTCGACGGCTGGTTCCACACCGGCGATGGTGGTTACCTCGACGACGAGGGGTACCTCACCATCTCCGACCGCAAGAAGGACGTGATCATCTCGGGTGGTGAGAACGTGTCGTCGATCGAGGTCGAGGACGCGCTGTTCTCCCACCCCGCGGTGGCCGAGGTCGCCGTCATCGGTGTGCCCGACGACAAGTGGGGCGAGACGGTGAAGGCGCTGGTCGTGCTGGCGGCAGGGCAGGAGGCGACCGAGCGCGATCTCATCGACCACTGCCGCGAGCGGTTGGCGCACTACAAGTGCCCGACCTCGGTCGAGCTGCGCGCCGAGCTGGCCCGCACCGCCACCGGCAAGCTCCAGAAGTTCAAGCTCCGCGAGCCGTTCTGGGAGGGCCACGACCGACAGGTCAACTGAGGCCTGCCCCGGCCTGGCGACACCACCACGGAAACGATACTAGAGTCTGGTTACAGTCTGAGTCGTCCGCGGAGGTTGAGATGAGCGAGTCCCTGGTGCTGGTAGACGAGCCGGTCGAACGTGTGCGTCGCGTCACGCTCAACCGTCCCGAGAAGCGCAACGCCCTCAACGCATCGCTGCGCAGGGCGATCCTCGACACCTTGGGCGAGCACGACGCGGACCCTGATGTATCGCTCACCATCGTCCGGGGCGCGGGATCCTGCTTCTCCGCTGGCTACGACCTCAATCCCGGACCCGACGAGGCTGGCGACGGCTACCCGAGAGGCGGTGGTGTCGGCAGCTTCCAGCGTGAGGTCACCGAGGGATGGATGAGCATCTGGGACCTCGCAAAGCCGGTGATCGCCCAGGTGCACGGCTACTGCCTCGCCGGTGGCTCGGAGCTGGCCACGGGATGCGATCTGGTCTACGCGGCGGACGATGCGCAGATCGGGTATCCCGCCGTTCGCTTCGGAACGCCCGACATGCAGTACCACGCGTGGTTGCTCGGGATGCGGCGCGGCATGGAGCTGATGCTCACAGGTGACTCGATCAGTGGGAAGGAAGCGGCCGAGCATGGGTTCGCGACCCGGTCCTTCCCTGCTGAGGAGCTCGAGGAGCGGGTGCTCGATGTTGCCACCCGTATCTCGCACATCCCGAGCGACGTGGTGCAGATCAACAAGCGCACCGTCCACCGGGCGATGGCGGTGATGGGGATGCCCGACGCGATCCGCGGCGGAACCGAGCTCAGTGCACTCGCCGTTCACACCGAGGGCTTTCAGGCCTTCATGGAGGCCCGCGACTCCGGCGGGCTCGTGGGCGCGCTCAACCAGCGCGACGGCCAGTTCGGCGACTATCGAACAGGGCACGGGACGTGATCGTTTCGGCGCCCCCTGCTCGCAGGCTTCGTTCCGATGGTTGATCGACCGGTCTTCGACCACGTGGCGGTGGCGGTGCACCACTGGTCCGATGGGTTCCCGACCTTCATCGAAGAGCTCGGCGGCGGTTGGTGCCGTGGTGGTGTGGCGGTCGACTTTGCTCCGTGCCAGCTCGCCTTCGAGCACGGCATGAAGGTGGAGCTGCTGGAGCCCCCCGCCGACGGTGGCGGTTTCGTGGCCAGGTTCCTGGACGGACGAGGTCCGGGGCCGCACCACATCACCTTCAAGGTGCCCGAGCTCGACGCGTTCATCCGAGGCTGCAGCGAGCTCGGCCTCGAGTTGCTCCCCGATCACATCGACGTGCCGGATCGCCGTGAGGCCTTCGTCCACCCCAAGGCCAGCGGGTTGGGGACCTTGCTACAGGCGATCCAGGCCGACGAGAGCTTCGACCGGACGACGTCTGCTCCGGTTGGTTTCCCGATACCCGAGGGTCCAGCGCACGCGTTGGCGTGGGTTGGCTTGTCGGTCCGCGACCTCGCCGCCGCGCTGAAGCTGTTCGGGCGGGTGCTCGGCGGTCGGGTCACGATCGACGGCTCCACCGACCGGGGCAGCTGGGCCCTCGTGGAGTGGGAACCCGGGCGGCGCCTGCTGGTGCTGGGCCCCATGGCAGCTCGATCCATCGGTCGAAACGGGGGAGCCCTCGGCGTGGATCACCTCCTCTTCACACCGCCGGGTGCAGCCCTGCCCGTACCCTGGTCTTTGGGCGATGCTGTCCCGCTCACGTCGGGCGATGCCATAGGCGCCCGGAGCGTGCTGTTCGGTTCCTGGTCGGGTTCTAGGCGCCCAGCCCGCCGTCGACGCGGATGATCTCGCCGGTCACATACGATGAGGCATCGGCGCACAGCCAGGCCACGGTCCTGCCCAGTTCGGCGGGTTGAGCAGCCCTCCCGAGCGGCACCGTGGCGCGGAGGCCGTCCTCCCCTTGGGACTCGAGGACGAACCGGGTCATGTCGGTCTCGAAGATGCCAGGAGCGACCGCGTTCACGCGCACGCCGTGGGGGGCTAGCTCGAGGGCGAGTGTCCTGGTCAACGAGTTCACCGCCGCCTTGCTGGCGCTGTACGCGCCCTGGGTCGCAGTTCCCCTGAGACTCCCGACGGTAGAGACGAAGACCATGGAGCCGTGCCCCCCGCTGTCGACGAGATGGTTGATGGTGGCCTTCGCCGTGTGGAAGGCGCCGTCCAGGTCGACGCTGAGGATCTTTCTCCACCGGTCGACCGGGAGATCGGCGATCGCGAGGTTCGGGCTGGCGATGCCAGCGTTCCCTATCACGATCTCGAGTCCCCCGAGCTCGCGCACCAGCGAGTTCACGGCGGTCTCCACGTCCTCCCACACCGCGACGTCGGCTTGGGCGATCGGTGCATGCCGGCCGAGTGCCTCGATCTCGGCCGCTACCTCCTTCGCCTCGTCCGCACGCTTGCGGTAGACGAGGCCGACGTCGGCGCCGGCCCGCGCGAGCTCGAGAGCGATGCCTCGTCCGAGGCCACGTGACCCACCGGTGACGATCGCTCTGCAACCTTCGAGGATGTCGACCATGGGAAGTTCTCCGTTCTGCCGCCAGCCGAAATGGAAGTATAATCTAACTATAGTTGCCAGCTGGATTCGGCGTGGCTGGGCTTCCGGGCTGCGAAGTCGGCCGAGTGATATGGTGCCGAACCGGTTGGATCGGTGAGTTCGCAGGACGTGAGCGCGTCACCGATGGCATCCCCATCGATGGCTACCCAGGGATTGCGGTGGAGTTATGGAAGCGTGCAACGTCTCGGAAGTGGCCGATCCGTCGCGGCAACCGTTGCGAGCGGAGGCTGGATGCGCTCGGGTGGCCTGTTGACCGCAGACGACGCCGACCTGGACCTGGGCAGTGCTGCGCCTGGTGGCGGGGAGGTGTTCAGTGGTGCCCGGAAGGCGGGCGTACGGGTGCTGTCGCCGAAGCAGCAGTCTCGGCGTACCGATGTGGTCGAGGCAGCCCTCGAGCTCGGGCGCAAGGGAGGCTACGCGGCCGTTCAGATGCGCGAGGTGGCCAGCGAGGCGAACGTTGCTCTGGGCACCCCCTACCACTACTTCTCGTCCAAGGACCACCTCTTGGCCGAGGCCATGGCCGCGTGGGCAGAGCAGCTCTCTGGTCGTATCGACACCCGACCGCTCAAGGGCTCCACGGCTGCGGAACAGCTGAGCAACTACTACACCCGTGCCTGTCACGCGCTCGCGAGCGAGCCTGCCCTCACCTCGGCGATGGTCACGGCACTGGCATCCACCGATACGGGGGTCGCCAGGTCGGTAGCAAGGCTGAACGCAGATGTGACGGCCACCGTGACAGCGGTGCTCGACGGTCACTACCAGCCTGAGGTGTGCCGAGGCATCGTCTCGGTTCTGGGCCACGTCTGGTACTCGTCGCTCATCTCATGGGTGTCGGGCCGGCGCAGCCTCGACGAGGTCGCTGGCGAACTGGAGAAGGCCATCGGCGTCCTCTGTCGAGGGGCGGAGACGCCGTCGAGCGTTGAGCGCGCCTTCGAAGTTGGCTCGGACGGTCCCTAGTCCAGCGCTTCGGGGTCACCGGCGCAGCACTGACCGCTTCGCCGGCCGATCGCGCATCGCCGAGCCCCGCCCGCCGTCGGCATGCATGAGGGGGCGCCAAGACGTCTCCTTGCCGTGCTGGCGGTCTAGATCTAGATTCTAGATATCCCGGCAGTATCCCGGGGGCCCAGTGAGGACGTGGAGGTTCTTGGTGCAGAAGCCGGTGCTGGACTCGGGACCTCGTGAGGTCGACAACGAGACCGGAGGGCCACCCAGCGCAGAGGGCGGTGTTGGCGCGTCCGACGCCTCGGGTGCGGCCACCGGCAGGAGGAGAGCGGACGGCGTCCGCACCCTGTTCGGCATGCGGGACTTCCGCAACTACTGGTACGGGTCCGCCGTGTTCGGAATCGGGATCTGGGCGTTCTTGACCGCGATGGGATGGACGGCGCTCGAGCTCACCGACTCCGCCTTCGCGGTGAGCCTGACGAACGTCGTGTACTTCTTGCCGATGTTCGTGTTCGCACTCCCCGCCGGCGTGCTCGCCGACGTGTGGGACCGTCGGTGGACGGCGATCGTCGTCCGCGCAGGTGGTGGGCTGGTCGCCGTCGCCCTCGCGCTTCTCGCCGGCACCGCTGCTCTGAGCTTCACGTGGCTCCTGGTCCTCTCGTTCCTCGTCGGTCTCTCGGTCATCGGGGAGCTGGCCTCGCGCCAGGCGTACATCGCTCAGATCGTCACGCCCGACCGGCTCACCAACGCCACCGCCCTCACCTCGTTCCAAGGCGGGGTGGCCCGGGTCGTGGGGCCGTTGATGGCGGGATGGTTCATCGACAGGTTCGGCGACTCCGGCGGTTACGCGATGTTTGCGGTCTCGAACCTGTTGTTCGTCGTGTTCTTCCTCCGGATCCGCACCCCTGGGACGGCACCGACCCGTGAGCGCCGCCGGATGCGAACCGAGCTGGTCGATGGCCTCGGGTACCTGAGACGGCACCGCGATGCCGCCACGATCGTGATGATGAGCGTGTTCACCGGCACGGTGGGCTGGGTCTATCTCGCGCTGATGCCGGTGATGGCGCGCGACGTGCTCGATGGCGATGCGGTGGTGCTCGGATCGCTCAGCATGGCGGTGGGCCTGGGCTCGATCCCCGGAGCCCTCCTCCTCTCGCTCCGGAACCGCGTCGCGGGTGAGGGGCGCATCTACATCGCGTCCCTGCTGGTCTGGGGCGCGGGCATCATCGTCTTCGGCGCCTCCCGTTCGCTGCCCCTCTCCCTGATCGCACTGTTCGTCGGCGGCGTCGGTTTCG
Source organism: Acidimicrobiales bacterium (assembly GCA_034521975.1). Classification (NCBI taxonomy): domain Bacteria; kingdom Bacillati; phylum Actinomycetota; class Acidimicrobiia; order Acidimicrobiales; species Acidimicrobiales bacterium. The sequence goes on from JAXHLR010000005.1 coordinate 278,170, forward strand.
GGATGCAGACCATCCTGTCGCGGACGCTTCTCCTGCGGATCGTGGATGCGGCGTACCACGGGCGCGTACTCGGGCTTCTCATGCTGACCTGGGGCGCCAACATCGTTGGCACGCTCACCGCGGGCTCGTTGGCGGACCTCCTCAGCGTGTCGGTGGTGATCGGTGCATCGGGAACGCTGGTCGTGATCCTCACCATCGGCTTGGTGGCCGGCAACCGTCGTGTGGCCGAGCTGTGACATGGCCTGGGCGCGCCACTGGTCGCTGGCGGGTTCGAACCTGCCTTGACACGGTCGGACGTAGATCTAGAATTCGGTTCACCAGAGCAGTGGCGTTTGACACGCGGCATGGCCTGGACTTAGATGAACCGGGTTCTAGAACTCGTTCAGTTCCACTAGACGGAGGGAAGTAACTGTATGCGGAAGCTGCGTTTGTGCCTGATCGCCGCGCTCCTGGTCTTGGCGGCCTGTGGGAGCGGAGATGACGGCGAACCCGCTGCGGGGGCCGGCGACGATCCCGACGAGGAGCAGTCACCGGACGACCAAGACGGCGGGGACCAGAACGGGGAGGATGAGGCCGGTGAGCCGGTTGCGGGTGGAACTCTCACCTACGGCATCTATGCCGAATCCACTGGCTACGACCCGATCAAGCGCAGCACGACCTATGCCAACCCGGCGATCTACGACTCGTTGATGCGCTTCGACGACGAGGGCAACGTCGAGCCCTACATGGCCGAGTCCATGGAGACCGAGGACAACATCACCTGGACGATGACGCTCCGCGAGGGCATCAACTTCCACGATGGCACGCCGCTGGACGCCGAGGCGGTGATCTTCAGCATCGAGCGACACCTCGACCCCGACAACGCCTCGGGTGCATTCGCCCTCGCCGAGCCGATCGAATCGATGGAGGCGATCGACGACCTCACCATCGAGTTCACGCTGAGCCGGCCGTTCGCGCCGTTCGCGGCGTCGTTCGCCCAGGCCAATGGCATTGGTCTGATCCCGTCGCCGACAGCAGTGGAAGAGCTCGGTGACGACTTCAACCTCAACCCGGTCGGTGCCGGTCCATTCAAGTTCGTGGAGTGGATCCCCGATGACCGGCTCGTCCTCGAGAAGAACGAGGATTACTGGCAGGAGGGCCTGCCCTACCTCGATGAGATGATCTACCGTCCGATCGCCGACACCCAGACCCGCCAGCAGGCGATCCTCAACGGTGACGTCGACCTCACCTACATGATCACCGCACGCGAGATCCTCGATGCCCAGGAGCAAGGCAACCTCCAGGTGCTCTCGGAGCAGGCGAACGGCGGTGAGGGCATCGTCCTCAACGACAACCGTCCGCCGTTCGACGATCCACGAATTCGCGAGGCGTTCGTCGCGTCGCTGAACCTCGACGTGATCGCCGACGTCCGCCTCGGCGGTCAGCGCGACTGGGCAGGGACCGTCGGGCTCATCGCTCCGGACTCGCCGGTGTACAACGAGACCAAGCACGATGTCTGGCCGGACTTCGACCCCGACCGAGCGAGGAGCCTCATCGAGGACTACGAGTCCGAGGGGAACGACGCCAGCTTCACCTTCGTCCTCCCCAACACGCCCGACAGGCGAGCGTTCGCCGAGATGGCCGGCCAGTTCTTCCGTGATGTCGACTGGGACGTGGAGATGGAGTTCCTCGACATCTCCGAGTTCGTGACCGGCATCCTCCAGACCGGCGACTTCGAGGCCGCCATCATGTCCTATCCCGCCTTCATCGGTGAGTACCCACAGATGTGGAACGCCTACCACAGCACCGGGCTCTCCAACTGGGCGCACTTCGAGGATGCCGAGGTCGACGCCGCACTCGAACGTGCCGTCTCGGCTACCGACGAAGCTGCTCAAGTCGAGGCGTGGAAGGAAGTTCAGGTCCTCGTCGCCGAGAAGATCCCCTTCGCCACCTACGGACGTCCTCCGTCGGCACTCATCACCCAGGACGACGTCCACGGCGTCGACAAGTACCCGGACAACACCCTGTGGCCAGCGACGCTCTGGATCGAGCAGTAGCGACCACCGGCACCGGTGCCGGGGTCGGTGCGGCGTCAGCGCCGCACCGACCCCGCGGCCGCCGCCCTGGGCGCCAACCCCGGCAGCTGAACCCGTTCTGAACGCGCCGGGCGGCACCCGTCCCCCCGACTGAAGGAGTTGCACCAAGCCGTGCGCAGTGCTTTCCGACGAGCCCGCCACCTACTGATCGTCCTGCTCATCGTGACGGTGGGAACGTTTCTGCTCATCGACCTCCTACCGGGCGATCCCGCAGCAGCGTTGCTCGGCGAAACGGCGCAACCCGAACAGATCGAGAGGGTTCGCGACGACCTGGGACTCGATGATCCTCTCCCCGTCCGCTATGTGAGATGGCTGGGGGCGTCGTCACGGGTGACTTCGGGGAGTCGTATCGGACGAACCAGCCCGTCCTCACCAACCTCGCCAACCGGGTACCGGTGTCGCTCGAGCTCATGGTCTTGGCCCAGGCCGTCGCGCTCTTGATCGCCATGCCGCTCGGCATCTACACGGCGTACCGGCCCGGCAGGAACTTCGACAAGACGACGATGGCCATCGGCTTCGGTCTCGTCTCCTTGGCTCCGTTCATCCTCGCGATGTTGCTCATCCTGCTCTTCGCGGGTCAGCTCAACCTCCTACCCGCCACCGGCTTCACGCGATGGAGCAACGATCCACTGGGCAACCTCCGCTCGCTGATCCTGCCAACCATGACCCTCGCGCTGAGCCAGGTGGCCATCTACCACCAGCTGCTGCGCTCCGATATGATCGCGACGCTGCAGTCGGACCACGTACTCATGGCCAAGTCCAAGGGATTGCCGACGTGGCACGTGCTCATCCGCCACGCGCTGCGCCCGTCGTCGTTCTCACTGCTCACGCTCACCGGCGTGAACGTGGGACGGCTCATCGGCGGGTCGGTGATCGTCGAGGTCATCTTCGGCATCCCGGGCATCGGGCAGATGCTCGTGCAGTCGATCTACAACCGCGACTTCATCGTTCTTCAGGGCGCCCTGCTCTTCGTCGCCGCCGCCTATGTCCTCGTCAACATGATCGTGGACATCATGTACACCTTCCTCGACCCGAGGGTGAAAAGTGCCTGACGACCAGAATCCAGCCGCCAAGGTGGAGTCGGTCCCGACCGATCCCGCCGACCGAGTTCAAGAGATCCATCCCTTGGAGGACCAAGCTGCGGAGACCGGCGCTCGCACCCCCCGAGACCTCGGGGAGGATGCGTTGCCGCCAGCCCCCGACGACGATCCGGCGGTGCGGCGGAAGCCGCTCGCCATCGCCTACTGGCTCGCTGTGGGTTGGGTGGTCCTGGTACTCGCCGCCGCGGTGTTCGCCGACCTCCTGCCACTTCCGGATCCGATCGAGTCGGACTTCACCGTCCTCGCTCAGCCGCCGTCGCTGGATCACCCCTTGGGCACCGATGAGGTCGGCCGAGACATCCTCTCTCGATCGGTGTTCGGCGCTCGAGTCTCACTCGTCGTCGGCATCTCCTCGGTACTGCTCGGGCTCGTCATCGGCGGACTCTTCGGACTGGGGGCGGGCTACCTTCGTGGCCGGACCGAGCGAGTGATCATGACCATGACCGACGCGCTTCTCGCCCTCCCGGCCCTGGTCCTGCTACTGACCATCGCCGCGGTGCTCGGCCAGAGCTTGCGGAACATCGTGCTCGGCCTCGCCATTCTGAGCATCCCCACGTTCATCCGCCTCACACGCGCGAGCACGCTGGTGGTCTCCCAGCGGGAGTTCGTGATGGCGTCGCGCTCCTACGGCTCGCGGGCGGTACGGGTGATGCTGCGGGAGATCCTTCCCAACGTCGTGCCCCCCGTTGCCGCGTACTCGTTCATCATCATCGGTGTGGTCATCGTTGCCGAGGGGTCGTTGAGCTTCCTCGGCCTCGGTGTGCCCCCGCCCACGCCAAGCTGGGGCGGCATGATCGCCGGGGGGCGGATCTCCTTGACCGAGACGCCGCACATCGCGTTGAGCCCCAGCCTCGTCATGTTCCTGACTGTGCTGTCGTTCAACTTCATCGGTGAGCGGCTCAGGAAGAAGTTCGACGTGAAGGAGAGCTCGCTGTGAGGCTGAGTGGGAACGGTTTCAGGAGCGACGACCAGCCGCTCCTGGAGGTCGACGATCTCAGGGTCCACTTCGACACGGCGGCTGGACGTGTTCGTGCTGTGAACGGCGTGTCGTTGAGCCTTGCCCAGGGCGAAACACTCGGCATCGTGGGCGAGAGCGGATCCGGCAAGTCGGTGCTCTCCCGGGCGATCATGGGTCTGATCGCCGAGGGTGGTCCGAACCACAGATCTGGCTCGGTGCGATTCGACGGGCTGGAGCTCTCAGACCTGTCGAGCCGGGAGCTGCGCAACTACTGGGGCACCGAGATGGCGATGGTCTTCCAGGATCCGATGACCTCGCTGAACCCGGTGAAGCGGATTGGTGCCCAGTTCACCGAATCGCTCCGCCACCACCTCGACATGGGCCGCAAGGAAGCGACCGAGCAGGCGATCGAGGTGTTGAGATCGGTGGGGATCCCAGGGCCAGAGGGCATGATCCGGCGATACCCCCACGAGCTTTCCGGCGGGATGCGCCAGCGGGTGACCATCGGCATCGCGCTGGCCTGCAGTCCACGGCTCCTCTTCGGTGATGAGCCAACGACGGCGCTCGATGTCACGGTGCAAGCACAGATCCTCGACCTCCTGAAACAGCAGCAGGTCGATCGCAACATGGGCCTGATCCTCGTCACTCACGACCTCGCCGTCGTTCGCGGACGCAGCGATCGGATCGCGGTGATGTACGCGGGGAGGATCGTCGAGACGGCGCCCACAGCGACGCTGTTCACCTCGACCCGGATGCCCTACACCGAGGCACTCATCGGCGCATTGCCTCCGCTCTCGGGCCCTACACACGCCCGATTGAGGGCGATCCCGGGGCGCCCCCGGACCTCGTCCATCCTCCGGAAGGTTGTCCGTTCAACCCGCGGTGTCCCTATGCCCAGGATCGCTGCCTGGTCGAGACACCCCCGCTGCTGGCTCAGGAGGATCCCACCCACCAGTCGGCGTGCTGGTATCCCGTCGGATCGCTCGAGGGCAAGGAGGCGTTGGAAGTGAACCTGCGTCGCGGCAAGACCGCCACGGGAAATCCGATGGAGAAGGAGATGGTGGTCTGATGGCCGGCGCTGGAATCGCCCATCTGCGCGACGGTGAGGACATCGTGCTGCGGGTCGAGGATCTCGTGGTGGAGTTCCCAACGGAAGGGAAGCGGACCGTGCACGCCGTGTCCGGGATCAGCTTCGACGTCAAGCGCGGCGAAACCCTGGGTCTGGTCGGAGAGTCGGGCTGTGGCAAGTCGACCACCGGGCGGTCGGTGATGCAGCTGCCTCCGCCGACCTCGGGGTCGATCCGATTCGCCGGACGAGACCTCACGTCGCTGTCCTCCTCGGAGCTGCGGTCGGTGCGGCGCAAGGTACAGATGATCTTTCAGGACCCGATCTCGTCGCTGAACCCGCGTCGCCGAGTCCTCGACATCGTCGCCGATCCCCTCGTGGTCTGGGGAGAGAAGAAGGCGGACACACGCGCGAAGGTGGCGGAGGTGCTCGACGCGGTCGGTCTCGATGTCGACCAGGCCGGCGATCGCCACCCGCACCAGTTCTCGGGCGGGCAGTGCCAGCGCATCTCCATTGCTCGCGCGTTGGTCGTCGAGCCCGAGATCATCATCTGCGACGAGCCGGTCTCGGCGCTCGACGTGTCGATCCAGGCGCAGATCTTGAACCTGCTCGAGGACATGAAGGAACGCTACGCGCTGACGCTCGTGTTCATCGCGCACGACCTTGCCGTGGTGCGCAACATCAGCGACCGCGTCGCGGTGATGTATCTCGGCAAGCTCTGCGAGATCGGCGCGCCCCAGGAACTCTACGACGGGCCCAGGCACCACTACACCAAGCTCCTTCTCAACTCCATCCCCGCCATGGGCGACGATCAGGTCGATCCCGTGGCGAAGTCCGAGATGCCGTCGCCGATGGATCCACCCTCGGGGTGCCGGTTCCGGACGCGCTGCCCGGCAGCCACCGAGATCTGCGCGGAGGAGGAGCCGTCGATGCAAGAGGTCGGCGAGGGTCACTTCTTGGCGTGCCACCACCCGCTGCCGCTACCAGATGGGGACGTCGCCGAGCCTTCGGTTCCCGGGAGCAGGGTCTGAGCGGTCTTCCCAGCGAGGAGGACGATGTGGCTGGGGAGCGTCGATCCTCCATCTCCTGACCAGGCAACAAGGATCGGATTCTGATTCTACTATAAGCTATGATGCAAGCGTCGAACCCGCACCTGCGATCTCGGAGGGGACCCCATGACCATGCCCGGCAGCATCCCGATCATCGACACGATGATCGGGTTCCCGATGCGCGACAAGCGGGACACCTACAGCTTCATCACTCGGCAGACCAAGGATGCCGAATCGAAGGGGGAGTTCACGTTCCCGGCGCAGTACATGTTCAAGGACGTACCCGAGGAGAACAACGAAGGTGACGACCCCGTCGCCGTCACACTCGCCGAGATGGACAAGCACGGTATCCAGAAGGGCATGATCGGCATCGGGGGCGAGGACGGCGAGCGGGCGCTGCAGGAGCACCCCGACCGGTTCATCCCGTCGATGGGTGCGGATCCGAACGAGGGCATGGACGCGGTGCGCAAGATCGAGGAGGCCCACGAGCAGTGGGATGTCCGCGCGGTGTCGATGTTCCCTGCGGGCTTTCTGCCCCAGGTGCCCATCAACGACAAGAAGATGTACCCCATCTACGCCAAGTGCTCCGAGCTGGGTATCGCGGTGTTCGTCTGCGCGGGGATCCCCGGACCCCGGCTGAGGTTCGCTCCGCAGCACGTCGAGCTCATCGACGAGGTCATGTACGACTTCCCGGATCTGGTCTTCGTCACTCGCCATGGCTGCGAGCCGTGGGCGGACCTGGCGGTGAAGCTGATGCTGAAGTGGCCCAACCTCTACTACTCCACCAGCGCGTTCGCCCCCAAGCACTACCCGAAGGCCATCATCGACTACGCCAACACCCGCGGCGCCGACAAGATCATCTACGCCGGGTACTACCCGATGGGCCTCTCACTCGACCGAATCATGGGGGACATGCCCAACGTCTCGTTCAAGGACGAGGTCTGGCCCAAGTTCCTGCACGACAACGCCGCGCGAGTCCTGAAGACGGACAGCTGAGGCCGAGTCGACATGGAGAGCATCGATCAGGTGAACGGTACGCTCCCGCTGGAGGGTCTACGGGTGGTCGACTCCGCCGACGAGAAGGCGGAGATGGCCGGTCGGCTGTTGGCCGACCTCGGGGCCGACGTCATCCGCGTGGAGCCGCCGGGCGGTGCCGTCTCGCGCCGCCTTCCGCCGTTTCACGGCGAGGAGAGCCTGTACTTCGCCGTCCGCAACACCAACAAGCGATCCGTCGAGATCGACCCGCACTCCGAGACCGGTCGCGAGAGGCTGCTCGGGCTGCTGGAAGGCGCAGACATCTGGCTCGAGACGAGCCGCCCGGGCGAATGGGCCGCCATCGGCCTGGATCCCCCCGAGCTGTCCCGCCGCTTCCCCCAGCTGGTCATCACCTCGATCTCCGACTTCGGAGCGACGGGACCCTACAGGGACATGAGCGGCACCGACCCTGTCTTGGTCTCGCTCTCATGGATGTTGTTCAAGGCCGGCGTGCCCGAGCTGCCACCCGTGCTGCCACCAGGCGCCCTCGCCTACGACATCGCCGGCATCACGGGTGCGTTCGCGGCGCTGGCAGGATACCGGCAGCGACTCCACAGCGGCCGCGGTCAATGCATCGACCTCTCGGTCATGGAGTCGGTCGCGCAGACGACCGACTGGGGCCTCGCCAACGTGAGCCCCTCCGGTGCGCCCCCTGCCATGAGCGAGGTGCGCAACGGCGCCGGTCCGATCTATCCGATCGTCCGATGTGCCGACGGGTGGATCCGCCCGTCCGTGGTCACCGTGGCCGAGTGGCGCAAGTTGCGGGCGTGGCTCGGCGAACCCGAGGAGCTCCAGGACGAGAGCTTCGACACGACGACGGGTCGCTACATGGCCTTCGAGACCGTCCTTCGTCCGATCTACGAGCGGTTCTTCAGCCAACTTTCGATGATCGAGGCGTGTGAGGAGGGTCAGCGACGCCGGATCCCCGTGACGCCCCTGCTTCCGCCCAACCGTGTGCTCGAGGCACCACAGTACAGGGCACTGGAGTCGTTCGTCGACATCGAGATCGGATCGGGTGACCGAGGTCGGATCGCCAGCGGCTTCTATCTCGTCGACGGCGAACGCGTGGGGGTGCGCGAGCCGGCTCCCGCTCCTGCATCGCGCGATGACTCGCCGCAGTGGCAGAGCCGCGCCGAACCAGTCGTTGTCAGTCCGTCCCGAGATGGTGATGCAGGGCCCTTCAGCGGTCTGCGGGTCCTCGATTTCGGCGTGGCGGGGGCCGCCCCCGAGATCGCCCGCCTCTTGGGCGAGTACGGGGCCGACGTCATCCGGATCGAGAGCCCGCGTCGCCCGGACCTGTTCCGTCAGCTCGGTGGCCCCTCGGGAGTCAGCGCCGTCTTCGCGTCCTCCAACCGCACGAAGCGCAGCTTCGGTGTGGACTTCACGGAGCCGGAGGGGGTGGAGGCGGTCATGGAGCTCGTGGGTTCCGCCGATGTCGTGGTGGAGAACCTTCCCCCCGACACCCTGGCGCGATGGGGCTTGGGTCCCGAGGTCATGCGAGCAGCCAACCCCAACCTGTTGGTGATCAGCAGCCAGACCATGGGCCTGCGTGGCCCATGGCGGGAGTGGCGCGGCTATGGAGCCAACACCCAGCCCGTGGGTGGGATGACCGCCCTGTGGAGCCTTCCCGACCACGACGAGCCGGTGGCTTCGAACGTGGCCTTCCCCGACCACGTCGTGGGGCGGCTGGGAGCCGTCGCCGCGACCGCGTACCTGATCGGTCGAGAGCGATCGGGCCGAGGGGTCCACGTCGAGATCGCCCAGGCCGAGGTGTGCCTCAACATCCTCGCCGATCTCTTCCTGAAGGAGTCGCTCGAACCTGGTTCGGTCGGGCCGCGGGGCAACCGCTCTGAGCGAGGGGCCCGTGGGGTGTCTACCCGTGCGCAGGGGATCAGCAGTGGTGTGTCATCACGTGCCGCTCCGACGAGGAGTGGAGATCGCTGCGCCGGGCGATGGGTGAGCCGGAGTGGGCCGCCGATGCCGACCTCGAGGCCGTAGAGGGCCGTCGATGCGGCCATGACGAGCTCGACGAGCGCATCAGCACGTGGACGCGCCTCCGCAGCAGCCAAGAGGTCATGGAGCTCCTACAGGCTGATGGGGTGCCGGCCGGCCGGATGATGTACGTCAGCGAGCAGGCGAAGGACCCACATCTCCTCGACCGGGGCTACATCCTCGAGATCGACCAACCAGGACACGGGCCGATGTTGCTCGACGGACCATCGTTTCGGGGCTCAGACCTGTCCGGGCCGATCACCACCCCCGCGCCCCTCCTCGGTGAGCACACGCGCGAGATCGCCGAGCGCGAGCTCGGGCTGTCCCCAGACGAGGTGGAGCGCCTCCTCGGATCCGGCGCCCTGCATCAGGCGGACCCCGCCGAGCCCTCATGAGGTCGTTGTCCGTCCCGATGGTCGCCAACCTCTGATCGGTCCATCTGCGCGAAGCGCTCGACACCACCAAAGGAGCTACTACATGGCATATCCAACCGACATCGGGATCGTCGACCTCGGCATCGGTTTCCCACATCAGAGCATCGAGGAGAAGATGTCCACCTACGACTTCTTCCGCCCGTTGCTGAAGGACCGCCAGAGCATCGAGGAGTTCGAGTTCCCGGCTCAATACATGTTCAAGGATGTTCCCGACGTCATCGATCCCGACGAAGATCCGGTCGAGTGGATCGTCGCGAAGATGGACGCCTTCAACATCGAGAAGGCCGTCACCGGGCTCTCCGAGAACGGCATCCGCGCCAAGAAGGAGTACCCGGGCCGGTTCTTCCTGAGTGGGCGCGTGGATCCGAACGAAGGCATGGAGACCCTCGAACGCATGGAGCGCGCAAAGGCGGAGCACGACATCGTGTCCGTCTCCTGCTTCCCGAGTGGAACGTTTCCGCAGGTGGCGGTGAACGACAAGAAGATGTACCCGATCTACTCCAAGTGCGTCGAACTCGGGATCCCGATCTGCATCAACGGAGGCATCGTCGGCCCCCGGATGCCGAGCTGGCCGCAGAAGGTCGAGCACTTCGACGAGGTTCTCTACGACTTCCCCGAGTTGGTCATGGTCATGATGCACGGCGCGGAGCCGTGGACCGCCCTGGCTGTGAAGTTGATGTTGAAGTGGCCGGGGCTGCACTACATGACGAGCGCCTTTGCCCCCAAGCACTACCCGAAGGACATCATCAACTACGCCAACACCCGAGGTTCGGACAAGATCATGTACTGCGGGTACTTCCCGCCGGGCTCACGCTCGAGCGCCAGTTCCGCGACATGCCCAACGTCCCGTTCAAGGACGAGGTGTGGCCCAAGTTCCTGCGGGAGAACGCCATCCGGGTCTTTGGCCTCGACCGCTCGTCCTGAGATCGGTGGGGGTGGCACTCATTGCAGCGGTGGGTGCCACCCGGTCTGGCTCATGGCCGGCGGTTCGGTGCGGGAGGGCTTCGCCGTCGCGACGAGGTGAGGCGACGGCGAAGCCCCACTCCGGCTTGGGTCAGGCGGCTGTGACGCCCTTGAGCAGGGCATCGTTGGGGTTCTCGGGCAACTCGGTGAGCGGCTCGGCGAGCTCGCTCACACTCGGGCCGACCGCTGCCGTGTACGGGGCGAGCGCCTCGAGGTCGAAGCCGTAGAGCTTTGCGGCGTTGGCTGAGAGGATCCGTTCCATCTCCTCACGCTCGACATCGTGGAAGATCTGGCGGAGGTGCTCCCGGGTGAAGGGGTAGGTGCCTTCGTCGTGGGGGTAGTCCGAGCCCCACATGAAGCGGTCCTCGCCGAGGACGTGCCGCGCTGCGGCATCTTCTGGGCCGGGCTGGCTGACGCCCATCCACACGTTCTGCTCGAACACCTCGCTGGCGGTCATCGTGCGCTTGTTGCCCTCGGTGTAGCGGATCTCGCCGGTGGCACCGGTGTCGCGGATCTGGATGATCATCTTGTCGAGGCGCTCCAGCAGCGGTGGGACCCATGCACAACCGGTCTCGGTCATGACGAACTTCAGGTTCGGGAATCGCTCGAAGACACCGCCAAGCAGCATGTGAACGAAGGGACGCTGGGAGAAGAAGCTCACCTCGTTGATGTAGAGGAGCATCGAGAAGTCGTACTTGCCGTAGTCGGGAGCCCCGGTCCCACCGTGGACGTTGACCGGGATCTCGTTGTCCTCGAGGAACGTCCAGAGCCGGTCGTACTCGGGGTCATAGAGCGGCGTCATCCAGGTCGCGTCGGGCGGGATGTTGGGCAGCAGGACCCCGCCCCGCAGACCGTTGTCCTTGATGTAGGCGGCGTCGGTGATTGCGTCGTCGATGTCGTTGAGAAAGATCTGGCCGATCCCAGCACGACGCTCGGGGGCTTCGGCGACGAAGTCCACCAGCCAGCGGTTGTGGGCGCGGATGCCGGCCAGGCGGTGCTGGTAGTCCTCGGGGCGCGGCTGCGGGGCAAAGAGGACGAAACTCGGGAAGAACGGAGGGACGGTGTTCGGAAAGACAACCTCTCCAACGATCCCGTCGGCTTCCTGCTCGGCGAAGCGTCGCTCAGTGTCCCAGTTGCGTTCTCGCCGGTCGTCCTTCAGATCCTTGAAGGGATTGCGGTACTTGGCACGCCACGCGTCGAAGTCCTCGTGGTACTTCGACTCCAGGTACTCGCGGTACTGGGCGTGGCTCGCGCCAGCGTGACTGTCAGCGGTGATGATCGTGTATCGGTCGTCAACGACGGTTGCACTCATGGTCGTCTGTCCTCTCGTCGGGTCTTTCGAAGGCCCCCTGTATGTGCCTAGAATCTAATTCTATGGAGAGCGAACCCCGCACGCAAGCCCCGCTCGGGTTCTGATGTGGTCGTGTTGGGTGAAGTCGGTGCGGTGTCGAGCCAGATCGCTGCGAGACTGTCCCGGTGATCCAGGTCCGTGACGTCGCCGTCGAGGTCGGAGGCAAGCTGCTCGCCGAAGGCATCAGCTTCGACGTGCGCGCCAAGGACAAGGTCGGGCTCACCGGCCGCAACGGCGCGGGCAAGACCTCGCTGTTCAAGACCATCGGCGGCACCATCGCTCCCAAGGCGGGTGAGATCAAGATCGTCGGCGGTCTCGGCTACCTCTCCCAGGACCCACGGGTCGACTCGGTGCCGCCCGACACCCCGGCGCTCACCCACGTGCTGTCCGGGCGCGGTCTCGACGAGGCTGCGGTGCGGCTCGAGAAGGCCAGGGTGCGCATCGAGGAGTACCCCACCGAGGAGAACGTGGCCCGCTACTCGAAGCTGCAGGAACGCTTCGAGATGGACGGCGGCTACGCGGCCGACTCCGAGGTGCGCCGCATCGCCGCCGGTCTCGGCCTCGAAGACGATCGCCTCGACATGCCGATCGGGGTGCTGTCGGGTGGGCAGCGCCGCCGGGTCGAGCTGGCCCGCATCCTCTTCGCCGGCAGCGACGTGCTGCTGCTCGACGAGCCCACCAACCACCTCGATGCCGACGCCAAGGACTGGCTGCTCAACTTCCTCCGCACCTATAGCGGCGCGCTGCTGGTCATCAGCCACGACCTCGAACTGCTCGACGAGGCCATCACCCGGGTCATCCACCTCGACCGCGAAGGCGAGGACGCGCTCGGCACCGCCGCCGAGTACAAGGGCACCTACAGCCAGTACCTCAAGGCCCGCGAGGCCGACGAGGAGCGCCTGCGCAAGGTGGCGTCGCGCCAGGAGGCCGAGATCCGCCGCCTGTCCACCCTCGCCGACTCGATGCGGGGCCAGACCGCCAAGCGGGCCAAGGCGGCCAAGTCGCTCGACACCAGGGTCTCCAAGCTCGAGGACCACAAGGTCGAGGGCCCCCAGAAGCGCCGCACCATGAACGTGCGCTTCCCCATGCCCCCGTCGTCGGGCCGCACCGTCGTCGAGGTCGACGGGCTGGCCAAGTCCTATGGCGACCTCACCGTCTTCGTCGACGTCTCCTTCGACCTCGGCCGGGGCGAGCGCATCCTGGTGATGGGCCTCAACGGCGCGGGCAAGACCAGCCTGTTGCGCATCCTCGCCGGGGTCACCGAGGCCGACCTCGGTACCGTCAAGTGGGGCCACAACACCTCGGTCGGCTACTACGCCCAGGAACACGAAGGCATCGACGAGGGTCGCAACCTGCTCGACCACATGCGCGAGCAAGCGGGGCTCGACGACGAGGAGCTACGCCGCCTCATGGGCATGTTCGGCCTGTCCGGCGACAAGGCCTTCCAGGACGCCGGCACCCTCTCGGGGGGCGAGAAGACCAAGCTCGCGCTGGCCCAGCTCGTGGCCGGTCGCCACAACGTGTTGCTGCTCGACGAGCCGACCAACAACCTCGATCCGGGCTCTCGCACCGCCACCGCCAACTCGCTGGCGGCCTGGCCGGGGACCATGGTGATCGTCAGCCACGATCCCGACTTCGTCCGCGAGCTGGCGCCCGAGCGGGTGCTGATGATGCCCGAGGCCCAGCTCGACTACTGGCGCGACGACCTGATCGAGCTGGTCGAGCTGTCCTGATCGCAACCGTTGGCGCGCCATGGGCGGCAACCGTTCATGGCAGCGGTTCGCGCCATGGCCTGACCGCGCAGGCGGCGGCGTTGGCACGGCCCGGTCCATCGGGGTGGGCTCGAGTCCGAAGACCTCGGTGACCGCCGACGAGTCGAGGACCCACGGGTTGGCGAACTGGTGGCGGGTCTCCTCCAGTTCGCGCACCATCGGCATGGCCACCCCGAGCCCACGCTGGAGCCAGTGGGGGATGGCCGACACCTTCGGCGCCGGGGCACCGGCCTCGACGGCCATCAGCTCGGCCATCTGCCGGTAGGTCCTCGGTGGGTTGGTCGGGACGTGCCAGGCCCTGCCCCACGCCCGTTCGTCGGTGCCGAGGGTGGCCCCGTTGTCAAGAGCGGTGCTCTCGGAACAGTGCAGCGATCGCGAGTTCGAGCTAGGATCGAGCGCGTGAACGCACCCCGCACCGCTCGCGAGCGGGCCCGCGCTGAACTCACCGCCGAGATCACCGAAGCTGCACGGCGCCAGCTTGCCGAGGTCGGCCCCACCGACCTGTCCCTGCGCGCCATCTCCCGCGACCTGGGCATGGCGTCGTCGGCCCTGTACCGCTACTTCCCCAGCCGCGACGCGTTGCTCACCGCGCTCATCGTCGCGGCCTACGACGCAGTGGGCGAGGCCGCCGAGTCGGCTGAGGCGACGGTCGAGCGCGACGATCTGATGGGCCGCTGGCGCGCCACCACCCGTGCGGTCCGGACCTGGGCGCTGGCCCATCCCCACGAGTACGCCCTCATCTACGGGTCGCCGGTGCCGGGCTACGCCGCGCCCACCGACACGATCGACCCCGCCGGTCGGGTCGGGCTGCTGCTCGCGGGCATCCTGGCCGATGCGACCGAGACCGGTGCTCTCGGTCCGGTGCCGGGCCCGGACCCCGCCGACGGCCTGCTCGAACCCGGGCTGGGTGACCAACTCGGCACCGATCCCGCCCATGCGGTGGCCGGGGTCCTGGCTTGGACCTGGCTCTTCGGCGTGGTCAGCTTCGAGCTCTTCGGTCACTACCAGAACGTGATCGCCGACCGCGACGCCTGGTTCGACGACGCCATGCTGCGCCTCGCCCGCCTCGCCGGCCTCGCCAGTTGACCCACCCGACGAAATCGCGCGGATCTGTCGCGCCAGGCGCGACAGATCCGCGCGATTTCGGTGAGGGTGGGTCGAGTGGGCTATCAGCGCTTGGTGGGGATGTCGACCGGGCGGTTGATGTCGGCGAAGAAGTCGTTGCCCTTGTCGTCGACGACGATGAACGCAGGGAAGTCGTGCACCTCGATCTTCCACACCGCCTCCATGCCGAGCTCGGGGTACTCGAGGGTCTCGACACTGGTGATGCAGTCCTGGGCCAGGCGGGCGGCCGGACCGCCGATCGACCCGAGGTAGAAGCCGCCGTGGCGGCGGCAGGCATCGGTGACGGCCTTGGACCGGTTGCCCTTGGCGAGCATCACGAAGCTGCCGCCCGCGGCCTGGAACTGGTCGACATAGGCATCCATGCGACCGGCGGTTGTGGGGCCGAACGAGCCCGACGCATATCCCTCGGGTGTCTTGGCCGGGCCGGCGTAGTAGACGGGATGGTCGCGCAGGTACTGAGGGATCGACTCACCGGCGTCGAGGCGATCTTTGATCTTGGCGTGGGCGATGTCGCGGGCCACGACCATGGGACCGGTGAGCGACAGGCGGGTCTTCACCGGGTACTTCGACAGCTCGGCACGGATCTCGTCCATGGGCCGGTTGAGGTCGATCTCGACCACTTGGGTGTCGTCGAGGTGCTCGTCGGTGACATCGGGCAGGTACCGGGCCGGGTTCCGCTCGAGCTGTTCGAGGAACACGCCCTCGGCGGTGATCTTGCCGAGCGCCTGGCGGTCGGCCGAGCACGACACGGCGATGCCGACCGGCAGCGATGCGCCGTGGCGGGGGAGGCGGATGACCCGCACGTCGTGACAGAAGTACTTGCCGCCGAACTGGGCCCCGATGCCGGTCTCCTGGCTGAGCTTCAGGACCTCTGCCTCGAGCTCCAGGTCACGGAACCCGTGGCCCGACTCGCTTCCGCTGGTGGGCAGCGTGTCGAGGTAGCGGGCCGAGGCAAGCTTGGCGGTCTTCATGGTGTGCTCGGCCGAGGTTCCGCCGATCACCACGGCCAGGTGGTACGGAGGACAGGCGGCGGTCCCGAGGCTGCGGATCTTCTCGTCGAGGAAGCTCATCAGCCGGGTGGGGTTCAGGACCGCCTTGGTCTCCTGGTACAGGTAGCTCTTGTTGGCCGACCCGCCGCCCTTGGCCATGAACAGGAACGAGTAGGAGTCCCCCGGCGTGGCGTAGATCTCGATCTGGGCGGGGAGGTTGGTGCCGGTGTTCTTCTCGTCCCACATGGTGAGCGGGGCCATCTGCGAGTAGCGCAGGTTCGAGGTGGTGTAGGTGTCGTAGATGCCATGGGCGATGGCTTCTTCGTCGCCGCCGCCGGTGAGCACCAGCTCGCCCTTCTTGCCCATGACGATGGCGGTGCCGGTGTCCTGGCACGACGGCAGGATGTAGCCCGCGGCGATGTTGGCGTTCTTCAGCAGGTCGAGCGCCACGAACCGGTCGTTGGCCGACGCCTCGGGGTCATCGAGGATCGACGCCAGCTGGGCAAGGTGCCCGGGCCGCAGCAGGTGTGCGATGTCGCGCATGGCCTCGGCGGTGAGGAGTCGGATCGCCTCGAGGTCGACCTCGAGGAAGGTGCGTCCCGCGGCCTCGACCGTCGACACCCCCTCGGTGGTCAGCAGCCGGTAGTCGACATCGGCAGGTCCGAGAGGCAACAGGTCGGTGTAGGAGAAGTCAGCCACGTACTGAACGGTACCGACTGCTCTCAGGGGATCACCAGCTCAGGGGATCACCAGCTCGTCGCCGACGGCGACCGGGCCGGGCCGGGTGACAACGGCGCCGATGCCGAGCGTGCCGTCGCGCTCGCGGTTGATGGTCTTGAGCACCGACGTGTCGCGCTCGATGCCGTCGGGCTGGGGGCGGGTCACCATGACGCAGCGGCCGATCGCCTTCCGCACGTCGAGTCGGACCTCGCCGAGGCGGATCGACCGGCCCACCAGATCGTCCTCGCCCGAGCCGTCGACGATCACGTTGAACCGGAAGCGGCGACGGTCCCATTCACCGAGCGCAGTGATGGAGCAGATCGACACCTGGGTGCGACCCGAGTCGTGGAACACGCCCGATGGTCCCTCCCATGCCGCCCACTCGGACTCGACGTGGTCCTCGACCACCAGCGGGTTCTCGTAGGTGCCGGCACCGTGGTCGAGTGCCGAGCGCAGGGCGACCGGTCGCCCGAGCCACTCGGATAGCGCCGCGTCGTCGCTCACATCGGTTCCGTCGGGGAGCCTCACCTCGACCTCGTCGGGGCTGCGGTAGAGGACCGAGGCCAGCAGGAGTTCGGGCACTCGCCGCGCCGTGAGAACGTATCCGGTCGAGGTGTCGACGACTCCCCATTGGCGATCGCCGATGATCCCGTGCTCACCGACCTCGCAGGAGTCGAGCTGCTCGCCCTGCATGGACTTGACCGGGTAGCGCCACAGCTCGACCACTCGCACGCCACCCGACGCTAGCTCCCGTCCACAATCGCACATGGCAGCAGTTTGCTCCCCCTGTGGGAGAGGAATGCTGCCAGTGGACCAATGGCGGGAGCGGGCTTCGGTCATCGCCAGGTCGGTGAACGCATAGGGTGGCACGCGGTTCCGACGAGGGAGGACTCCCCATGACCGAGCAGTGGCGCATCGAGCACGACTCCATGGGGGAGGTGCGTGTCCCGATCGATGCCAAGTGGGGGGCACAGACCCAGCGTGCGGTCCAGAACTTCCCGATCTCGGGGATGACGATCGACCGGCGCCTGATCCGGGCGCTCGCCCTGGTCAAGGCCGACGCGGCGTTGGTGAACGCCCGCTCCAAGGACGTTCCGGCGGTCACCAGCAGGATCGCCAAGGCGATCGCCACCGCGGCCGAAGACGTGGCCGCGGGGGAGTGGGACGACCAGTTCCCCGTCGACGTGTTCCAAACCGGTTCCGGCACCTCGTCGAACATGAACATGAACGAGGTCCTGGCCCACCTGGCCAACGAGGAGCTCGGGGCCGACGACACCGTCCACCCCAACGACCACGTCAACGCCTCGCAGTCCTCCAACGACGTGTTCCCGACCGCCATCCACCTCGCGGTCACCGACGCGATCGCCAACGAGGTCATCCCCGCGTTCGAGAACCTGTCGTCGAGCCTGCGCCGCAAGCAGGGTCAGTTCCGCAAGGTGGTCAAGGCGGGTCGCACCCACCTCATGGACGCGACGCCGGTCACCCTCGGTCAGGAGTTCGGGGGCTACGCCGCCCAGGTGGAGGAGTGCGCCGAGCGGTTGTGGGACGCCATCGCCCGGGTCGGGCGTCTCCCGCTCGGGGGGACCGCGGTCGGCACCGGCATCAACGCGCCGAAGACCTTCGGCCGGTCGGTCATCAAGCGACTCGCCGAACGCACATCGCTGCCACTCCTTCCCGCCCGCGACAGCTTCGCCGCGCAGTCGTCGCGGGACGCCCTGGTCGAGGTGTCGAGCCACTACCGCACCGCGGCGGTGGCGCTGGTCAAGATCGCCAACGATCTGCGCTGGATGGGATCCGGACCCCGTACGGGTCTGGCCGAGATCTCGATCCCCGATCTGCAGCCCGGTTCGTCGATCATGCCGGGGAAGGTCAACCCGGTGATCGCCGAGGCGGTCACCCAGGTGTCGGCCCAGGTCATCGGCAACGACACCGCCATCGCCTTCGGTGGGAGCCAGGGTGCGTTCGAGCTCAACGTCTACATGCCGATGATGGCCCGCAACCTCTTGGAGTCCGGCAGCTTGCTGGCCAACGTGTCCGCGGTGTTCGCCTCGCGGATGATCGACGGCATCGAGGCCAACGAGGACACCTGCCTGGCCTATGCCGAGTCGTCTCCGTCGATCGGCACCTCGCTGAACCCCTACATCGGCTACGAGCAGGCGGCCCAGGTGATCAAGGAGGCCGGTGCCAGCGGTCGCACCATCCGCGAGGTCGTGGTCGAGTGGGGGCTGATGACCGACGACGAGCTCGACCGCGCACTCGACATCATGGCGATGACCAGGGGCGGCATCATCCGCTGATCGCCCGCTGGGTGGCTCAGGCGGCGCCCGACGCGGGGCTGCCGGGGAAGGCGACCGGATCTCCGGCGGCGGGGATCAACGGGTAGCTCCAGCTCATGCGCTTGGCCAGGGCCTTGGCGACCTCGCGCCACGCGGCAGGATCCCATCCCTCGGCCTTGGCCGCCACCAGCCCGGTGGGGGCGAGATGCACGAACGCGGGCAGGTGCTCGAGCCCCACGGCCTTCACCAGCGCCCGGTCGGGATCGCACAGGGTGAGCACCTCGTCGGTGATCGGCCCGAGGAACGACTTGGCTTCGTCGTCGGTGCCGGTGACGATGAACGCCACCCGGCAGTCGGCCTCGCGAAAGTGGCGGAGGATCCGGCGGGCGGGGTCGAGGATCCAGGCGCTCTCGTAGGTGTAGGGGTCGAGGACGACCGCGGCCATGTGGAAGGTGGTCAGCCACTCGCCGAGGGTGCGCTCGTCGTGGTCGACGGGGTTGAGTGGAAGATCGAGTGGTACCTGGTCGCTCACGGGCCGACAACCTAGCGCGCCCCGGGCTCCCGGCTCGACCCGAGGGATCCGGGACTCGTATCGTCTCGGTGCGATCGTCAGGACCTGCTGGTCCTCGAACCCAGGGGAGCATCAACCATGCGCAGCGCGAAGGACTTCTTCAAGCCGTTGGCGGTCGGCGCACCTGATCCGGTACGGGAGATCCCGGTTCGTCCGTCGAGGATGATCCACTTCTTCCCGGCCAACAACGAGAAGATGCGGACCAAGGCGCCGGACATGGCCGGCCAGGTCGACGTGCTGCTGGCCAACCTGGAGGACGGCGTGCCGGCCGGCGACAAGGACGCGGCTCGCACCGGGCTCATCGAGGTCGCCAAATCCTGGAACAGCTCCGACACCCAGCTGTGGACCCGGGTCAACTCGCTCGACTCGCCCTGGGGTCTCGACGACCTGATCGCCGCGGTCACCGAGGTGGGCCACGCCCTCGACGTCATCATGGTCCCCAAGGTCGAAGGTCCCGAGGACATCCACTACGTCGACCGGCTCGTCGCCCAGCTCGAAGCCAAGGCCGGCCTCGACCGTCCGATCCTCATCCACGCCATCCTCGAGACCGCTCAGGGTGTGGCTCGCGTGGAGGAGATCTGTGGTGCATCACCCCGCATGCAGGGCCTGTCGCTCGGTCCAGCCGACCTCGCCGCCAACCGACGCATGAAGACCACTCGTGTCGGTGGCGGCCACCCCGGCTATCTCGTGCGCCAGGATCCCGATCCCGATGACGCCGAGCAGCCGCGCACCACCTACCAGCAGGACCTCTGGCACTACACCATCGCCCGCATGGTCGACGCCTGTGTCATGCACGGCATCCTTCCCTACTACGGACCGTTCGGCGACATCGCCGACACCACCGCCTGCGAGGACCAGTTCCGCAACGCCTACCTGCTCGGCTGTGTCGGGGCCTGGAGCCTGCACCCCGCCCAGATCCCCATCGCCAAGAAGGTGTTCAGCCCCGACCCCGCCGACGTCGCCCACGCGGCGCGGGTGGTCGAGGCCATGGGCGACGGCACCGGCGCCCTCATGCTCGACGGCAAGATGGAGGACGACGCCTCGGTGAAGCAGTGCCAGGTCATCCTCGGCCTGGCCCGGGAGCTGGCCGAGCGCGACCCCGAACTGGCCGAGACCTACGGCTTCTGAAGGAGATCGACCTGATGACCGACGAATCGCTGCGCCCCCGCCGCTCGGTGCTCTACATGCCGGCGGCCAACGCTCGGGCGCTGGAGAAGGCCAAGACCATCGCCGCCGACGCCCTGATCTTCGACCTCGAGGACGCCGTCGCCCCCGACTCCAAGGAGACCGCCCGCGACCAGGCCTGCGCCGCGGCCGCCTCCGGCGACTATGGCCGTCGCGAGCTGACGATCCGCTGCAACGGGCTCGACACCCCCTGGGGAGCCGACGATCTGGCCGCCGCGGCCAAGGCAGCGCCGGCCGCGGTCGTGATCCCCAAGGTGTCCGGAGCCGCCGCCCTCGCCGAGGTGGCGGGTCGCCTCGAGGCCGCCGGAGCACCCGACCACACCCGCATCTGGGCCATGGTCGAGACCCCCGAGGCCATCTTCAACGCTCGCGAGATCGCCGCCTTCGAGCGGGTCGCCGTGCTGGTCATGGGCACCAACGACCTGGCCAAGGAGCTGCGGGCCGAGCTGGTACCGGGGCGCGCGCCGCTGGTACCGCACCTGGCCACCGCGCTGCTCGCCGCCCGCGAGGCCGGCACGGCGATCGTCGACGGCGTCTACAACGACGTGCGAGACCCCGAGGGCTTCGAGGCCGAGGCCCGTCAGGGCTTCGAGATGGGCTTCGATGGCAAGACCCTGGTGCACCCCGACCAGGTCGAGCCCGCCAACCGGATCTGGGCCCCCACCGAGGACCAGATCGCCGACGCCCGCAAGGTGATCGAGGCCTTCGAGGCGGCCCAGGCCGACGGCAAGGGGGTGGTCACCGTCGACGGGCGCATGATCGAGAACCTCCACGTCGACAACGCACGTCGTAGCCTGGCCGTGGCCGAGGCCATCGCGGCCCTGGCCGAGTAACCGATCCGACAGAGGAGCACTCGTGTTCGCCGTCTTGCGCCAGGACAACTTCGCCTACCAGCTCGTCTACCTGCTCCACATCGCCGCGGTCATCGTGGCCTTCGCCTCGGCCTTCGTGCATCCCCGCCTCGGCGGTCTGGCCAAGCGGCTGCCGGGCGATGCCGCCAGGGCCCTCAACCAGACCATCGTCGACGGGTCGGTCAAGATCCACTTCCCTGCGCTGGCGCTTGCCGGCGTGCTCGGCGTGGCCATGATCCCGATGTCCGACAGCGCCTATGAGTTCAGCGACCCGTGGATCTCGGCCGCGTTCGCGATCTGGTTCGCGATGCTGGCGGTG